>DATAKF010000201.1:0-24590 GCA_036261775.1 Polyangiaceae bacterium
CATCTCGGCCTTGCCCCATCCACCACGGCTCAAACGGCTCGAGGATTTGACGCTTCATGACCTTGAAGCGCTGCGCCTGATTTTGAGCGGCGGCTCGGTCATCGACTGGCATCGCCTCAACCTCGTGGACGAGGCGGAGGCGGTGCGGTTCATCGAGAACCACGGCCTGAAGCTCGACGAGCCGAAAGACCGTGCCTTCATCGAGCACGTGAAGCGCGAAGCCGTCAGCTATTTGCGCCGGCATTTCGCCTTCGCCATCCCCAAGCCGGTCGAGGAGGCCAGCGTCGAGCAGCTGCTGCTCTTGGCCTCCGGCAAGGGCCATCGTCAGGTCTGCGCCTGCACGATCTTGAAGGTCGTACAGATCATCAATCACATGGCCGGGCGCGAGCTGCTGTTCCGGCTCCCGGTCAGCGATCGCGATCTCTTCCACTTGGTCGAAGAGAAGGTCTACCGCGTCGTCGGCACCATGCTGAGCGAAGGCTTTCCGATCACCGAGTTCGTCGGCGGTCGCAAGAACCTCGACTCGACCTACACCAAGCTACTGTCGAAGCCGGAGGCCACCGCCGCCGCCCTCTACGACAAGCTGCGCTTTCGCATCGTGACGCGCACGCCGGACAACGTGCTGCCGGTCTTGAATTACCTGACCGAGCAGCTGTTTCCGTTCAACTACGTGGTGCCCAAGCAGAGCACCAACTCCATTTTCGACTTCCACAGCTACTGCATGCAGAACCCGGCGCTGGCTCGGCTGGTGCCGCTGTTTCAGGGCGACCCCGACGGCCCGCTACCGAGCGACAACCGCTTCAGCGCGCCCAACTACCGCGTCATCCAGTACGTGACCGACGTCCCGGTGCGAGTTCCCCCGCATTTGATGGAGTTTGCCCCGGCCGGCTCCGAAAACCTGGGCCCCATCGTGTACATGCTGTGCGAGTTCCAGGTGCTGGACGCCGAGAGCGAAGCGCACAACGAAACCGGCGAAGCCAGCCACGACGCGTACAAGCACCGCCAGCGCGAAGCCGTGTTTCGGCGCCTCCGCCTCGGCTCCCGCGATCCCAAAAAGTCTGAATAGCTCCGAGCGGGATCGCAGGAAGGCGGGAAGGCGGGAAGGGTTTGTTGGTGGGTTTCAGGTGAACTCGACCCAACCAGGTAGCGTCGAGCGGCCAGCTTGCCTGCTCCAACCCCAGAGCCTTTCTCCGATCTTCCCGCCTTCCCGCCTTCCTGCGTTCTCGTTCGTGGGGAAAAATCGTCGTTGGAGGGGCGGCAGATGCCGTTCGCGCTGTAAGCGGAGCGGAAATTGGGGTAACCAGAGCGCCTTATGCGGCTGCACAGCGCCAAGGTTCCCGAGATTTCGCATCTGATGGTGCACGCCCTCACCTCGGCCGGTGACATCGAGACCGAGTCTCCGAAGGAGGTCGAGCTCGACGTGCAGGCCGTGCTGAACCAGTTCATCACCGACGAGCAAGAGGTCAGCGACAAGGCCAAGGACGTGCTCGCTCAGCGCGGCCTGCCCCAGAGCGAGCTCGGCCGCATCAAGAAGCTGTTGGCCGACGAGCGCAAGATCAAGCTCGGTGAAGACGCCATCGACTACCTGCTCGACCAGCTGGTCGAGATGCTGATGCACTCCGCCAACGTCGAAGAGATCTTCGCCGAAGACTTCGAGCTGCGCCGCAAGCTGCGTGACCCGCTGCGCAAGCAAGCCGCGGTCGACGCTGACATCGACACCGAAGTGCGCAGCAAGATCAAGAACTTGAAAGAGGGCACCGCGGTCTGGGAAGTGGAGTACCGGCGTATGATGGATGACATCAAGCGCCGCAAGGGCCTGTGACCCGGAGATGCAGCCATGCGCAGCATGACCGGATTCGGCTGCGGCGAGGCGGAGCTCGACGGCAACAAGCTGACCTGTGAGCTGCGCGCGCTCAATCACCGCTTCTTGGACGTTCGGGTCCGTATGCCAGATGAGCTGGCGTCGCAGGCCTTTTTCGTGGAGCAGCTGGCCCGCGAGCGCTTGTCACGCGGCCGCTTCGACGTGGGCGTGCGGCTGGAGGACAGCAGCAGCGGAGCCGTTCGGTTTTCGGCGACCCGCGCCCGCGCCGTCTACGAAAGCCTGCTCAAGCTGCGCGACGAGCTAGCCCCCGGTACCGACGTGCCGGTTACGGCCTTGGCTTCCCTGCCCCAGCTGCTCGTCGACACGCCCCGCTCCAGCAAGCAGGGGCTGGAAGAAGCGCTGCAGAAGGCGTTTGCCGGGGCGCTGACGCGGCTCGACGAAATGCGCTCGCGGGAAGGACAGGCGCTGGCTCGCGAGCTGGGCGAGCGCCTGCATACCCTGCGCAGCCTGTCCGCAGACGCCAAGGGCATGAGCCAAGGGGCGGCGGAGCGGCAGCTCGCGCGCCTGCGCGAGCGCGTCGGGCGGCTGCTTTCGGACGTGGCGGGAGCCCCCGATCCGGGGCGGCTCGAGACCGAGCTGGCCTTGATGGCGGATCGCAGCGACGTGACCGAAGAAATCGTGCGTCTTGCCAGTCATTTCGACCAGTTCGAGGCCTTGCTGGAGGACTCGCAGCCGGTCGGGCGAAGGCTGGAGTTCTTACTTCAAGAGATGTCGCGCGAAGCCAATACGCTAGGCTCCAAGAGCCAAGACGTGAAGCTGTCGCACCTGGTGGTGGACATCAAAAGTCAGCTCGAGAAGATCAGGGAGCAGGTCCAAAATGTCGAGTGATAAGCCGCTCCTCCTCATCATCTCGTCGCCCTCCGGCGCGGGAAAGACGACGCTCACGGCGCGCCTGCTGGCGGAGGTGAAGGGCCTGACCTTCAGCATCTCGCACACCACGCGCAAGCCGCGTCAGAACGAGACCAACGGCAAAGAGTATCACTTCGTCTCGCGCCCTGAGTTCGAGCAGCTGATCCAAGCCGGGGCGTTTTTGGAGTGGGCCGAGGTGCACGGCAACCTGTACGGCACCAGCAAAGCCGAGATCGACGGGCGCCGCGGCGACCGCGGCATCGTGTTCGACATCGATCACCAAGGCGCGCGGCAGATCAAATGCGCCGCACCCGACGCCGTGGCGGTGTTCATCTTGCCGCCCAGCATGGCAGTGCTCGAGCAGCGCCTGCGCGGCCGCGCCAGCGAGGACGAAGAGACCGTGCAGCGTCGCTTCGGTATCGCCAAGCGAGAGATCGAGCATTACGGCCTGTTCGACTACGTGCTCGTGAACGCCGAGCTCGAAGAAGCCACGCGCAAGCTAACCAGCATCTTTTTGGCCGAAGAATGCCGTCGGAGCCGCGTCGCGGCGCTGGCCGAGCAGTTCCTGGCCGAAGGACGCCTGCGCTCGCAGCCTCACTGAACAGGCTGGCGCGCCGCGCGCCAATCTCCGCCACCGACCACAGCCCCCGAAAGCTCTTACACATGACCATGTACGCCACCCGCAGCAAAGAAACCGCAGACCACGTCCTCATCGTGGGCTCGATGGCGTTCGACGACCTCGAGCTACCCAGCGTCAACGCCAAGGACGTCGTGGGCGGCGCGGCGACCTACGCCGCCTACGCTGCCAGCCTGTTTTCTCCGGTGCGCATCGTCGCGGTGGTCGGCGAAGACTTTCCGAGCGCCGTGCTCGAGGAGCTGACCGCGCGCGACGTGGACGTAGCCGGCGTCGAGCGCGCCAAGGGCAAGACCTTCCGCTGGGCGGGCCGCTACGCCGCCAACCTGGCCAGCCGCGAGACGCTCGACACGCAGCTCAACGTGTTCGCCGACTTCCGCCCCAAGCTGCCGCAGAGCTTCGTCGATTCGCCGTTCGTATTGCTCGGCAACATCCAGCCACAGCTGCAGCTCGACGTTTTGTCGCAGATCAAGGCGCCGCGCTTCGTGGCTGCGGACACCATGAATTTCTGGATCTCGGGCGAGCGCAAGAAGCTCGGCGAGGTGCTGGCCAAGATCGACACGTTGATGATCAACGACGAAGAGTTGCGCCAGCTCGCCGACATCCACAACATCCGTCGCGCCGCCGCGGAAGTGCTCAAGCTCGGTCCCAAGCGCTTGATCGTGAAGCGCGGCGAGTACGGCGCGATGCTGTTCGACAAGGACGGCGTGTTCTTCACGCCCGCCTACCCGCTCGAGGACGAGGTCGATCCGACCGGCGCCGGTGACAGCTTTGCCGGCGCGCTCTTGGGCTACCTAGCGGCCAGCGGCACCATCGACGGCCCGTGCCTGCGCCGCGGCTTGCGCCTCGCCAGCGCCGTAGCGTCCTTCTGCGTGGAAGGCGTCGGCGCTGCCAAGCTCAAGAACGTTCAGCGCGCCGACGTGATGATGCGCCTCGAAGCCCTGCGCTCCATCACCAAGACCGGCGGCTAAGCGCCGGCGCGAGCACGAGAAAACAGGGAGGCGGGGAGGCGGGGAGTTCAGCAGGCAGAGGTTTGTCTCTTGTTCGAGCACGCGACCTGGCGGCCTCAACGCGTTGGGTGACGTCGAGGCCACTGGCCCGCCCCCACAAAAGCCTCTTCTCGTCCCTCCCCGCCTCCTCGCCTCCCTGTTGATTCCCTCTCGAATCGCTGACTGACGGCCAATGTCGTTGGGTCAGGGAGCGTCTGTGCAAAAAGACAACGCGTTTACGCGGGTGGACGCACCTTTGTCTCAACTGCCAGATTCTTGCTTGACAGGCAGCAGAGCGTCCTACAGTATACCGCGCCAGTAGGGTTATCGAGCATGCTGATTCAAGCCAAAAAGCGCTACCCACAGGCCCGACCCTCGGGCATTCGCGCCATTTTCGCGCGCTGTTGTCGCTGAAGTAGCTTCGTTCGGCCTCGCCCTCACCAGTCGGCCTCTCGGTCGACTTTCACTTACCCTATCACTCTACTTTACCGATCTACTAACTGTACTATGGAGACGGAGCATGCGCATCGGCCTCGTAGGTGGCCTGGACCGGAGCGAAGCCCAATATCGGCAGCTCGCGGAACGCGCCGGCCATACGATCGAGTGGCACACGGGCGATCTCGCCGGGCGGGGCGCCGGGACCTTGGAGTCCTTGGTGGAGCGCTCGGACTTGGTGATCGTCGTGACCGCCGTGAACAGTCACGGCGCGGTCTGGCGTGCACGCAAGCTGGCCAAGCTGCGTCACAAGCGCCTGCTGCTGCTCGCGCGCTGCGGCGTGTCGAAGTTCGGCTCGGTGTTGGACGAGTTGTCGTCGCCGGGCGCGGCGTGGAAGCGCATGAGCGGTTGAGGATCTCACGCGAGGCGGCGACGTCGCTGCGTTTTTAATTGGAGGAAGTGATGCTTGTGAAACAGAAACGTCAATTAGCTTGCGCGCTCACGTTGGGCAGCGCCGTGCTGCTACCAACCGCGGCGCACGCCGTTCCTTGCGACGACATCGTCTTGCCGAACAAGATCTACGGTTCGGGCGGTAGCGCGGTTACGGCCACGTTGAAGGCGGTCGCGCTGGCTCTTGCCAACGATCCCGACGCAACCGCCGCCGAGCAAACGACCATTTTTTACACGGATCCGAACGCTTGTGTCGGCTACGCCGAGTACCTGACGGGTAAGTCGACGCGCGCATTCAAGTATTGGATCAAGGGCAGCACGGCGGACCAGACCTGCGAGGCTCGTGTCGGCGGGCAACCGCTCGACTTCGGTCACATGGGTAACGCCGCCGACTTGTGCCCAGACCCGGTGGTACCAGCCGGTTTCGGCGACTTCGCCGCGCCGATCCAAACCGTCAACCTCGTCACGGCTCCGAAGTCCAACGAGACGTCGATCAGCGCCGAAGCGTTGTACTTCATCTACGGGTTCGGAAAGACCGGCCAGGTCGCTCCGTGGACGGACGGCGCCGGTGTGTTCACGCGCCAGTCGACCGCGTTCGTCACCTACTTGGTCGGTGCGCACTCCAACGTGCCCGCCACCGCATTCGTGGGCACCGGCAAGTGGGCGGCGGACGACGCCGCGGCCGTTCAAAAGAACGGCGACGTGGTGACCGCCATCACCACGTACGCGGGCACGGACGAGGTCAAGGCGGCGCAGTCGCTGGGCTTCATCTCCGGCAGCACGGCTGACGCCAACCGTTCCAAGGTCAAGACGCTGGCGTTCCAGGGCTTCGACCAGACTTGCGGCGTTTACCCCGACTCGACCCTGACCGCGCTCGACAAGCTCAACGTCCGCAAGGGCAAGTACGCGCTTTGGGCGCAGGGCCACTACTTCACCAAGGTCGACGCCAACGGCAAGCCTACCAACCCGCTGGTCGAAAACCTGATCCATTGGTTCGACGGTACGGAGGCTGCCCCGGGCTCGAAGGTCAGCCCGTTCGACGCAACCATCAAAGCTGGTGACATTCCGGCTTGCGCCATGGAAGCCCTGCGTGAAGGCACCACGGGCGCGTTCTACTCGTACGCGCCGCCCAAGCCCTGCGCTTGCCGCTTCGAGACGGTCGCCACGGGCACCGTTGGAGCGTGCGAGGCATGCGAGGCCGACTCGGATTGCGGTGGTGACACGCCGAGCTGCAACTTCGGGTACTGCGAGGCGTATCGCGCGGAAGGTGAGGAGGAAGGCTGATGAAAACGAAGCGTTCAATCAGCTACGTGCTGGTCTCTAGTTTGGCCGTTCTTTCCATCTTGCAAGGCTGCGGCGACGACGACAGCGGTGCGAATCCGACTCCTCCGGACGTGGTCACCGCCGGCAAGAAGGCTGACGGCGGTAGCGGCGGCTCCAGCAGCACGAACGGCGGCAACGGCAACAAAGCCGGCACCAAGGCCAACCCTGAAGGCGGCAGTGGAGCAACCGACGGAGGCGCAGCTCCGGTTACGCCGGTTGGCGGAGCAGGCGGAGCGGGCGGAGCAGGCCCGGACCAACCGACTTGCGACCCACTGACGGGCGCCGACGGTTGCTTCAATTGCCCCAAGGATGGCGAGGTCGTGCAGTGGCTCAACCGCTGCGTCGATAGCGAATGCCTGCCGTTCGACAACAGCGTCGCGCGCCTGAAGCTGATCAAGGCCAACGGCTCGCTGCCCGCTTTGCCGAACTGAAGCCTACCGACCTCAACCCCTCACGTTGATCGAGAGTCCTCCGTGGTCTTCACCCGCTCTTTTACGCCCAACGCAAGCGCCCTCACGAGGGCAGGCGCGTCGACCACGGCGGGCTTACGGTCGAGCTTTTTTGGATCCTCCCTTGTTCAGAGTCAGTTCTCTCTCGGTTCCGCTGATCGTTCTAGCCGCCAGCTCGTGGTCGGCATGGGCCAACGCGCAAACCCCTCCCCCTTCCGCTCCAGCCTCGGACGACGAGGATCTGGAAGTACCGGCATCCCCAGCAGATCGGGCGAGTCCGAGTCCCACTGTACCGGCGCCGACGACCCCCAAGTCGTCGGCGGCCTCCAGGGAGCCGGCAGCTCCGCCTAGCGCCGCACCCGCGCCTAGCGCCGCACCCGCGCCTGAAGCGCCCGTGCCTACGTCATCGGCCGCGGCGCCCAAGACCGCGGTAGCGACTGAAGCGGGCGAGCCTACTCCCTCGAAAGCCGACGCTTTGGCCTCCGGCCTGCGCCTTGGCGGCTACATCCAAGGCCAGTACCAACACAGCGATCTGTCCGAAGATCAGCTGCAACAGGGCGGAGCGCCGCTGAACCAAACCCAGTTTTTGGTGCGACGAGCGCGCGTGCGCATCGACCGCACGTGGGACTACGCGGCAGGCTCACTCGAGCTCGACGCCAACACGGTGCGCGGCCCGCGCATCGGCATTCGACGCGCCGAAGCGTCCGTCTTCTACCGCGGAAGAAACGCCCAAAATGCGCCTCCGCTCGTCGCGCTCAGCGTCGGCGTGCTGGACATTCCCTTCGGCTGCGAGCTCGGTGAATCGGCGCGCACGCGTTGGTTCATGGATCGCTCGCTCGGCTCGCTGGCGCTTTTTCCGACCGAGCCCGACGCGGGCGCGAAGGTCTGGGGCGCCATCTCCTTCGTGCGTTACGCGGTCGCCATCATGAACGGCGAGCCCGTCGACGAAAGCGGGTTTCCGCGCGACCCCAACGCCGCCAAAGACGTGCTCGGGCGCTTCGGCGCCGAGGGCCCGCTCGGCTCGAGCCTCGAGCTGAGCGGCGGCACGTCGTTCGCGGTGGGCAAAGGCTTTCATCGCGGGCAGGACGCCGGCAAAGCGAGCGTCGTTTGGAGCGACATCAACGAGGACGGCACGCACCAACCTACGGAATTCGTCGGGGTGCCAGGCAGCGCCGCCACGCCGTCCGAAAACTTCAAGCGCTGGGCGATCGGGCTCGATTTGGGGGTTTCGCTGAAGACCAAGCTCGGGCGCTCGCGGCTCTACGGCGAGGCGTTCGTGGGCAGCAACTACGACCGCGGCTACGCCCCATCGGACCCCGTGTCGACGCGCCTGGATGCGCGCCAGGCCGGTGGCTACTTGGCAGTAACGCAAGAGCTCACGCGCTACGGCATCGTCGGTTTTCGCGCGTCGATCTACGATCCGAACTCGGACATCATCGAAACGCGCGGGGGCAAGACACTGCCCAAGACGCAGACGGTCAAGACGCTGTCGCCGCTGCTCGGCGTCGTGCTGCCGGAGCGTGCTCGGCTGCTCCTGCAATACGACTTCATCAAGGACTACCAGGCTCGCGACAAGGTGGGCGTGCCTACCGACGCCAACAACAACCAGTGGACGCTGCGCCTGCAGGTGGAGCTATGAGCCGCGCATCGCTCTGGCTGACGTCGCTCACCCTGCTCGCGTGCTCGGGCGAGCCCGTTACCCGGGCCCTGGAAGAACCGATTCGCATTCCAGATGCGCAGTTTTTCGAGGGCGAATTGCCCGGCCTGCCTCCGCTCACGGCCGACGAGATCAACGCTGGCGTGATGCCCAAGACGCCATTCGTCTCGGGCATCAACCTCGGTAACGCCGTCATTCCGCCGCGCGAGTCAGGCCGCGCGATCAGCGGGCTTTCGAGCCCGGACACCCAGGCCGTCGGGGTGCGTTTCGAAGAGCTGGGCACCGGCTACTGGCTGCTGCCGACGCGCGGCGCAGACGTCGTGAACGACGGGGCGCTCGGCTGGAGCTTTCGCGCAAGCTTCGGCGGAGGCTTGCCGACGGGTCTGCAGAAACTGCTCTTGGCCGGCATCGATGCCGAGGGTCATTCGGGCAACCAGGTCGCGCTCACGTTGTGCCTGAGCTCGGAGCTGCCCGACAACGGCAATTCGTGCGATCCCTCGACGGCGCCGCCTGCCTTGGTCGTCAGCCTAGCTTGGCAAGCGGCGGTCGATCTCGATCTGCGTGTCGTCACGCCCACGGGCAAGATCGTCGACTCCAAGAACCCGACCACCGCGAACGAAGACGAAGACGGCAAGATCGACACGACGCTGCCCGGCGTCGGAGTCATCCCTTTCGACTCGTTCGCGCGTTGCGCACCCGACGGACGCCGCCGTGAAAGCCTCGTCTTTCAAGAGACGCCGCCGGCTGGCACCTACCTCATCTACGCCAATCTGTACGACGCTTGCGGCCAATCCGGCGTCAGCTTCGACGTATCGATGCACACCTTGGCCGACGGCGAAGAGCCCGACACGTACACCCAAACCCAAACCTACGAGCAAGCTGGACAGCTGCAAGCGGTGCACGCCAACGGCGGCGCCGGGCTCGGCATGTTCATCGCCAGCTTCAACGTGAAATAGGCGCGAATTTTCGGTTCGAAAGGCAACCCCCGATGTTGATTGAACGGTTACTCAAGGTCGCACTGCTGGGCAGCGAATGGATCCTCTATCTGCTGCTCGCCCTCTCGGTGCTCTCGATTGCCACCATGGTCGAGCGCTGGCGCTACTTCAGCCGCTTCAGCGGTGACGGTGAACAGCTACGCAAGAAGGTCGGTAAGCTGCTCGACCAAGACGATCTCGGCGGCGCGGCCAAGGTGCTCGAGGCCAGCCGCACCGTAGAGGCGCGTATAGCGCGCGAGGCGCTGCGTTGGGCGCCCAGCGGCGCCGACGCCATGAGCGACGCAGTCGAGAGCGAGCTGTCGCGCACGAAAAAAGAGCTCGAACGAGGCCTGAGCTTCCTGGGCACGCTGGGCAACAACGCTCCTTTCATCGGCCTGCTCGGCACCGTGATTGGCGTAATTATGGCGTTCAGCGCGCTAGGCAAGACCGGCGAGAACACGGGAGCCATGGGCAGCGTGATGGCCGCCATCGCCGAGTCACTGGTGGCTACCGGCGTCGGCTTGTTCGTCGCCCTGCCGGCGGTCGTCGCCTACAACGTGATTCAGAAGCGCATCGGTGAGGTCGAAACCGAAGCGCAGTCGCTGACCAAGCTGATCAGCGCCTACTTGAAGTCGGGCCGAGGCACCCCGGCGAGCCTCGACAGCAACCCTGCCAAGGCCGATGCAGTAGCCAGCGACGAGCCGGCGCCCGAGTCCAAGGACTCGAGCGGTCGCGTCGAAGTCGTCGGAGCCGCCTGAGGTCGCCATGGCATCCGTAGCCTCCTCATCATCGCGCAGCCGCGGCGGCATTGTCGGCATCAACGTTACGCCGCTGGTCGACGTCGTGCTCGTGCTGCTCATCGTCATGATGGTCTCGGCCACGTACATCGTGTCGCAGAGCCTCAAGGTCGAGCTGCCCAAGACCGCGTCGTCGGACGAGACGGTCAGCAAGACCTACGTCGTGACCATCACCAAAGAAGGTCAGTACTCGTTCAACGACAAGCCGACGACCAAGCAAGATTTGCCCGCCCTGCTGGCCGGCGCCAAGGCCGAAAGCTCGGGCTTGAGCCTGGTCATCACGGCCGATGAGCAGGCGCGCCACGGCGCCGTCGTGGGCGTGATCGACGTGGCCAAGGTCGCGGGCATCACCAAGTTCGCCATCAACGTCGAGACCAAGCAATAGCTGGGGCTAAGCCCCAGCCCGAGAGGGGCCTGTAAGTCTTGGAAGGCCAGATCACGATCCGCGGAGGCAGACATTCCCTGCGCGACCAAACCGGCGAGGCCGGGGACCGTTCCCATGTAACGCGCGAGGATCGCGTGACGCAATGAACAAGCACTCGAACAAATCCATCACTCAAAACCCGACGGAGCGGCTACGGAAAACCGCCGCTCCAGAAATCTAGCTGGCGTCATGGTGAGCGGTCGCACGGCTTTCATTGGCTTCAGCCTCCTGGCGCACGCCGCGATGGCGTTCGGTATCGACAGCATCGAGGTGAAAAAGTCGCACGCCGCGACGTCCATCGAGATCGTCGAAGCCAAGAAACCACCGAAGAAGGCGCCCCCGCCACCGGCCAAGATCGACCCACCGCGCAAGCCGGAGCCGCCCACCCGCGAGCGACGCGCTGCAGCGCCTGCGCCAGCCGAAGCGCCGCCGCCCGAAGCGCCGCCGCCCAGCACCGCTCCCATCGCCGATCTGCCCGATTTCGGCCTTTCGCTGACGGGTGGCGTCGACGGCACCGGCATCGCGCTGCCAACAGGCGGTAGCGCGCGAGGAGGACCTGCGCGCCCCACTGCCCCGGTCAAGAGCGCGCCCCGCAAGCTCGCGGCGAACGCCGACGGCGTCGGCAGCGCCGCTGACCCGTGCGAAGATCCACCCGCCAAGCCCAAGCCGCGCAGCGTGCCGCAGCCGCTGGGCACCGAAGCCGCGCGCGCCGCCGGCGTCGAGGGCAAGGTGCGGGTGCAGCTCACGGTCGACGAAACGGGTCACGTCGTCGACGTCAAGTTGCTGCAAGGCCTTGGCTACGGTCTCGACGAAGCCGCGTTGGCAGCCGCCAGGCGCGCGGAATTCGAGCCTGCGGTTCGATGCGGCAAACCGACTCGCGCCACGTTCAACATCTCGATGCGCTTCACGCTCTGAGCCTCGCTTCATTCGAAAGTTCCGTCTTGCTTCGTTCCGTTCCGTTCATTCGTCGCGTCCAGCGACTAGCCGCTTGGCTCGTGCTCTCGTCCGTTACCGCTAGCGCTCTGGCACAACAGGCCGCAGCGCCCGCGCTGGGTGACGAGGCGCGCCGCCCGAAGCTGACCAAGCCTCCCAAGCTCGTCAGCTTCGTGGAGGCGCCCTACCCCGAGTCCGAGAAGGCTGCCGGCAAGCAAGCCTCGGTCGTACTGCAGATCGCCATCGCGGCCAGCGGCAGCGTCGATCGAGTTCAGGTCGTGCAGTCGGCGGGCGCGGCGTTCGACGCGGCAGCCGTGCAGGCTGTGCGCGCTTTCGTGTTCGAGCCCGCAGAAATCGACGACAAGCCCGCGCCGATTCGTATTCAGTACCGCTACGACTTCGTCCTCAAAGAAGAAGCGCCTACGACCGGCGGTCTCGAGGGCGTCGTCAAGAAGCGCGGTGGCACCGAAGCGCTGGCCGGCGTCACGGTAACGCTCGACACCGGCGCCTCGGTCTTGACCGATGGCGAAGGGCGCTTCTCGTTCGCCGAGCTATCACCTGGCCCGCTGACAGTCACGCTCTCGCGCGACGATCTCAAAGGGCTGCAGACGCAAGAGACGGTAGTGGCAGGCGAGAAGCTGCAGGCCACCTACGAGGTCGACTTCGCGCCGCCGCCTGGCCCCGCGGCGACCGGCGACGACGAGGACGACCTCGAGATCGTGGTCGTCTTGCCGACGCTGACCAAGCAGGTCGTCTCCGTGAAGGTCGAAGCCGACCAGGCGCGTCGCGTCGCCGGTACCCAGGGCGATGTGCTGAAAATCGTCGAGAATATGCCGGGCGTTGCGCGCGCCAGCGCAGGCTCCGGCCAAGTGGTCGTGTGGGGCGCCTCGCCCGAAGACACGCGCGTGTACGTGGACGACGTTCGCGTCCCGCTCCTGTACCACTTCGGCGGGCTGCGCTCGGTCGTGCATACCGACTTGGTGCAGTCGGTCGAGCTCATTCCCGGCGGCTATGGCTCCAGCTACGGGCGCGGTCTAGGCGGCCTGATCACGGTCGCGCTGCGCGATCCGGACCCGAAGCGCCTGCACGGCGCCGCGCAGGTCGACATGCTCGACGCTTCGCTGTCCGCGAGCGGCAAGCTAGCCACGGGCTGGACCTTCGCAGCGGCGGCGCGCAAGAGCCACCTGCATCGCGCGCTCGACGTCGCCACGGATCGCGAGGTCGGCGAGTTCTTTCCCATCCCGCGCTACTACGACGGCCAGCTACGGGCTCGCCGCCAGCTGGGTGAGAAGAAGTACGTCGAGCTGGGCGGCCTGCTGTCATCGGACAAAGTCTCGCGTAGCGTCGGCAGCGCCGACCCGGCGGAGCAAAAAGACGAGACCAAAACGTTGGGTTTCGATCGCATTTACGCGCGCTACGTGGCCACCGAGGCCAACGGCAACGAAATCCGTGTAACGCCCTGGGTCGGGCGCGACAGATCCAGCTTGGTCGCCAGCTTCGGCGGCACGCCCACGGAGCTGCGACTCCGCAGCACCCACTACGGGTTGCGGCTCGCCTACGCCACCCGCGTGTTCGAGTCACTCACCGGCAACGTAGGCCTCGACTTGGAGGCGAGCCGCACGGACGCTCACCGCGCCGGCTCTGTCAGCACCCCGCCGCGCGAAGGCGACGCTCGTACCTTCGGTCAACCGCCGGCCAGCGAGATCAACACCAGCAATTGGCGCAGCATCAGCGGCAGCGCTGCGCCCTACGTGGAAGGCGACCTGGGCCTGCTCGGTGGCCAGCTTCACGTCGTGCCGGGCGTGCGGGTCGAGCCCTACTTCATCGCGCTCAATCGCCGTTCGCCCGAGGACCCGGAGGTCCCGGACACGGGCGCTTACATCTCGGATCTGGCGGTGCAACCGCGTGTCTCTGTTCGCTACGCACCGACCAGTCGCGCCAGTTTCAAGCTGGCGTGGGGCCGCTACTACCAGGCGCCACAGACCGAAGATCAGTCGCCCGTGTTCGGCAACCCGCTGCTCTCGGTCGCGGACGCCAGCCACTATCTGGCCAGCACGCAGGTCGGCATCACCAGCAAGCTCAGCGCGGAAACGACCGCCTTTTACTCGCGCTCCGACGGCCTTGCGGTGCGCAACCCAGCCGCTGCGCCGCTGCTCGGCCAGGCACTGGTGGGCCAAGGTGAAGGGCGCGCGTTTGGCGCACAATTCCTGATCCGCCGCGATCTCGATCACGGTTTCTTCGGCTGGATCGCTTACACGCTGATGCGCTCCGAGCGGCGCGACGGTGCCAGCTCCAATTGGCGCTTGTTCGACTTCGACCAGACCCACGTCTTGACCGCGCTCGCTTCGTACGAGCTTGGCTGGGGTTTCGACGTCGGGGTGCGTTTCCGCTACGCCACCGGCTACCCGCGTACGCCCGTGATCGGCGCCTATTACGACGCGCGGCGCAACATCTACGAGCCCGTGCTCGGAGCAAAAAACTCGATTCGCATCCCCGACTTCGCGCAGTTGGACGTCCGGCTCTCCAAGACGTTCAAAATTGCGACCACCAAGGCCGAAGTCTACGCGGACGTGCAGAACGTGACCAACCGTGAGAACGCCGAAGAGCTCATCTACGATCAGAACTACGGCGAGCGCCGCACCATCCGCGGCTTGCCCATCTTGCCGGTCGTCGGCCTACGTTGGGAGCTCTGACATGGTCAGCCACGCCTTCACCCGTTCGCTCGCCTACTTGGGCCTGCTGACACTCTCGGCCGCGTGCGTCCCGGACTTCGAAACGGATCTGTCCGCGCTGCGGGCGCCGCGCCTATTGGCCATTGCGTCGAACCCCGCCGAGACCCAAGGCAAGAAGCCCGCGACCCTCACGGCCCTGGTTGCCGTCCCCGAGGGTGAAACGGCTCCCGAAGTCGATTGGACCCTGTGCTTGTCGCGCAAACCGCTGACCGAGCTCGGACCGGTCAACCCGCTTTGCCTGGAAGCCGACGACGGCAGCGGCGCCGTCGCCAGCTTGGGTCGCGGCGAAAGCGTCGACACGGTCCTGGACCAAGACGTTTGCAAGCTGTTCGGCCCGCTGCGCCCCAGCGCCATGGCGGGCGAGCCCGCTGGGCGTCCCGTCGATCCCGACGTGACGGGGGGCTTCTATCAACCTGTCGTCGCCAACCTCGACGGCGCCACCTCGCTCGGTTCCATCCGCATCGACTGCGATCCGGCGAACTTGAACCGCGACGACGCACTGGAGTTCCGCGCGCGATATCGCGTGAACGAGAACCCCAAGCTGAGCACGGTCTCGATCAGCAGCGGCGGCAGCGACCCGGTAACGTTGACAGATGCCGCTGACGCACCCACCGAAGTACGGGCCAGCAGCGTCGTGACTTTCCGTGCCGAGTGGGACGCCTGCCCCGTCGATTCGGTCTGCGGCGATGGCCTATGCACGGCCAACGAAGACAGCGCCAACTGCGCCGACGACTGCGCCGACGGCATGGCTCACGGCTGCACTGGCGCGGAGAGCTACGTCTGGTACGACCGCGAGCGCTACCGGGTCGAGCCTCGCCGCGAAGGCATCACTGTGGCCTGGTACGCGTCGAAGGGTAGCTTCGAGCTCGAGCAGACTGGCCTCGACGAAGACCAGACGGGCTCCCGCCGCTCGACCAGCAACAGCTGGCGGCCCGGCAGCGCCGTGGGCAGTGCAACGGTGTGGGTCGTGGCGCGCGACACGCGTGGCGGAGTGAGCTGGCGGGTGCAGCACTTCACAATTGTCAAGTAGCGCGACCGTCTTAGCAGGCCATAATTTTCTTATTACTTTCAGACAGATACGAACTTCTGTTTGACACCAGGCCCTCTCAACGCATATTTCCTATCGACTAGCTAGAGTGATCATTACGCGGAAAACCACCTACGCGCTTCGGGCGCTCAAGCACATCGCGGTTCACGGGGGTGAGCTCACGCTCACTTCCCGCATCGCGGAGCAAGAGGGCATTCCGCAGCGCTTCTTGGAAGCCATCTTGCGGGAGCTGGCCCGGCACGGCGTGCTCACCGTCAAGCGTGGCCGTGGTGGTGGTTACTCGCTGCGCAAGAGCCCCGAAGAGCTGACCATCGCGCACGTCATCGACGTCGTCGACGGGCACGCTTCGCAGTTCTCTTGCTTGGATCCCATCAACCCCAAGCGCTGCCAGGAGTGTCCGGGTCCGGACGCCTGTGCCGCGCAGGTGGTGCTCAACCAAATGGGCCTCGCCTCGCAGCGCGTCCTGCAAAACATGACTCTCGCCGATCTCATCGTTCCCCAACTGGAAGCTTCAAACCAATGACTTCGTTCTCGACGCCTCAGTCTGCGCTGCGCATTGCGCGCCGTTCCCTCGCCCTGCTCACGCTCTCGCTGGGGCTCAGCAGCTGCAACAAGCCTAGCAACGCCACGCCTTCGGCGGCAGGCTCGGCTTCGGGCGCGGCCGCGGCACCAGTGACGCTGCTGAATGTCTCGTACGACCCCACGCGCGAGCTGTACACGGCGTTCAACGCTCACTTTGCCAAGAAGTGGGAAGCCGAGCACCACCAGAAGGTCACGGTGAACCAATCGCACGGCGGCGGCGGCAAGCAAGCCCGCGCCGTGATCGACGGTCTGGAAGCCGACGTGGTGACGCTGGCCGTCGCCTACGACGTGAACCAGCTGCACGAGAAGGCCAAGCTGATTCCGCAAAACTGGCAGTCGCGCCTCGAGCAAAACAGCGCGCCTTACGTCTCGACGATCGTCTTCGTCGTCCGCAGCGGCAACCCCAAGGGCATCAAAGACTGGAACGACCTGGCCAAGCCCGGCATCCAAGTCATCACCCCGAACCCGAAGACGTCCGGCGGCGCGCGCTGGAACTACCTGGCGGCTTGGGGCTACGCGCTCAAGCAACCGGGCGGCGACGACGCCAAGGCGCAAGCCTTCGTCGAGAAGATCTACAAGAACGTGCCGGTGCTCGACTCGGGCGCCCGCGGCTCCACCACCACCTTCGTCGAGCGCGGTATCGGCGACGTCTTGGTAACTTGGGAGAACGAAGCCTTGCTGAGCGTCAAAGAGCTGGGCAAAGGCAAGCTGGAGATCGTCGTACCGTCGGTCAGCATCTTGACCGAGCCGCCCGTCACCGTGGTCGACAAGGTCGTCGACAAGCACGGCACGCGCGCGGTTGCCGAGGCCTACTTGAAGGAGCTGTACAGCCCCGAAGGCCAGGAAATCGCGGCCAAACACTTTTACCGGCCGCGCAACGCCGACGTTGCCGCCAAGTTCAAAGAGCAGTTTCCGGCCATTCAGCTGTTCACGGTCGACGAGCTGTTCGGTGGTTGGGGCAAGGCCCAGCCGACGCACTTCAACGACGGCGGCCTGTTCGACAAAATCTACAAGCCTACCGCCAAGTAAAGCGCGCGCATGAGCCAGCAACCTCCTCTCGCAAAACGACGCCGCGGCCTGAGCCTGCGGCGTCGCGGCGTGCTGCCCGGCTTTGGGCTCACGCTGGGCTACACCTTGTTCTACGTCGGCTTGCTGGTGCTCTTGCCGCTGTTCGCGCTGGTGTTCAAATCCAGCACGCAAGGCTTCTCGGCGTTCGTCACTGCCGTGACCGACGACCGAGCGCTCTTGGCGTACTGGCTCAGCTTCCGCACGGCATTGGCCGGCGCCGCCATCAACGCGGTGTTCGGTGTCGTGGTGGCGTGGGTGCTCGTTCGCTATTCATTTCCGGGCAAGAGCCTGCTCGACGCGCTGGTCGATCTGCCGTTTGCGTTGCCCACGGCTGTGGCCGGCATCGCGCTGACGGCCGTTTATAGCGAAAACGCCTGGGTTGGCAGCCATTTGATGAGCCTGGGCGTCAAGGTCGCCTTCACGCAGATTGGCATCATCGTCGCCCTCACCTTCATCGGGATTCCGTTCGTCGTGCGCACCGTTCAGCCGGTGCTCGAAGAGCTGGAGACCGACGTCGAAGAGGCGGCCGCGCTGCTCGGCGCCGGGCGCCTGCAGACGTTTTGGCGCGTGATCTTGCCGAGCCTCGTGCCGGCCATCTTGACCGGCTTCGCGCTCGCCTTCGCGCGCGCCCTGGGCGAGTACGGCTCGGTGGTGTTCATCTCCGGCAACATGCCGATGAAGACCGAGATCGCGCCGCTGCTCATCGTGACCAAGCTGGAGCAGTACGACTACGCGGGCGCCACGGCGATCGCCACGGTGATGCTGATGGCTTCGTTCTTGCTCTTGTTCGGCATCAACCTGCTGCAGCGCTGGGCCCGGAGGGCCGAAGCATGAGCGGCGTGGTGGGCCAACGCGCCCGGCGCTTTCCGGCCAAGCGGCACAGCCAAGTTGCAGTCGAGGGGCCGTGGCTCCGCGCGCTGCTCATCGGCGTTGCAGCGACTTTCTTGGGGGTCGCGCTCTTGCTGCCGCTGTCGGTCGTGTTCGCTTCGGCGTTTTCCAAGGGAATTGGCCCGTTCTGGGCCGCCCTCAGCGAGCCGGAAACGTGGTCGGCCATTCAGCTCACGCTGCTCACCGCCGGCATCTCGGTGCCGCTCAACGCCCTATTCGGCATCTCGGCGGCCTGGCTGGTGTCGCGCTACGACTTCTGGGGCAAGAGCGCGCTCATCACGCTCATCGATCTACCGTTCAGCGTCTCGCCGGTGATCGCCGGCTTGATCTTCGTGCTGCTGTTCGGCGCGCAAGGCCTATGGGGTCCTTGGCTCTCCGACCACGACATCAAGATCATCTTCGCGGTGCCGGGCATCGTGATCGCCACCACGTTCGTCACCTTCCCGCTGGTGGCGCGCGAAGTGCTGGCGGTCATGCAAGCTCAGGGCAGTGACGAAGAAGAAGCCGCGCTCACCATGGGCGCCAGCGGCTTCCAAATCGTGACGCGCATCACCCTGCCCAAAGTGCGCTGGGGCCTGATTTACGGCGTCATTTTGAGCAACGCCCGCGCCATGGGCGAGTTCGGCGCCGTGTCGGTCGTGTCCGGTCACATTCGTGGCCAGACCAACACCATGCCGCTCCACGTCGAGATCCTGTACAACGAGTACAACTTCGTCGGCGCCTTTGCCGTCGCCGCGCTGCTCGCGTCGCTGTCTCTCGTTACGTTGCTCGTGAAGAAGAGCGTCGAATTGAGCGCGGAGCTCAAAGCCCGCCGCATGGCCAAGAGCGCCTCGAACTCCAGCGCCCGCTCGTCGCTCGTCCCCGTTTCCCGTCGTCCCGCCGCGCTCAACGCCGGCCCCAACGAAAGCCGCGCATGACCGTCGAAGCCCGCAACCTCGTCAAAACCTTCTCGTCGGGCAACGACGTGGCCGCCGTGGGCGGCGTCTCGTTCGTGGCGCCCGAGGGCAAAGTCACCTCCTTGCTCGGCCCCTCCGGCTCCGGCAAATCCACGCTACTGCGCCTGATCGCCGGCCTCGAAGAGCCGGACTCCGGCTCGATCAGCATCGCCGACAAAGACGTCACCACGGTGCCGGTCAAGCGCCGCGAAGTCGGCTTCGTGTTCCAAAGTTACGCGCTGTTTCGGCACATGACGGTGCGCGACAACATCGCCTTCGGCATGCAGATCCGCAAGGCGCCCAAGAGCAAGATCGATGCGCGCGTCAGCGAGCTGCTCGGCTTGATCCAGCTCGAAGGTTACGAAGAGCGCTTCCCCGGCCAGCTGTCGGGCGGCCAACGCCAACGCGTCGCTCTGGCGCGCGCCCTCGCCACCGACCCCAAAGTGCTGCTGCTCGACGAGCCCTTCGGCGCGCTCGACGCGCAGGTGCGGCTCGAGCTGCGCGAGTGGTTGATCGAGTTTCACGAAAAGACGCGCGTCACCACCCTGCTCGTCACCCACGATCAGGAAGAAGCCCTCGAGCTGTCGCAGCACGTGGTGCTCTTGAACGGAGGCCTAGTCGCCCAAGCCGGCGCGCCGCACGAGCTTTACGATCACCCCGCCAGCCCCTTCGTGGCTTCTTTCTTGGGGGGCGCGAACGTGACTCACAGCCGCGCCCAAGACGGGCGTGGCGTCTCCACCTTCGTGCGCCCGCACGACGTGCGCCTCGCGAAACCACTAGCGGATTCGAGCGATCTCGAGCTCGGCACCGTCGACCGCCTCGCGCGCATCGGCGGCAACGTCAAGCTCACCGTCACGCTGCCCAGCGGCGAGCCCATGAGCGTGCAAATCACCAAGCTCGAGCTCGACAAGCTCCAAATCTCGCTCGGGGACCGCGTCGCAGTGGACGTCACGTCTTCGAAGGTGTTCGTCGACGATTACGCGATCTAAGACTCGAGCACGAGATAACAGGGAGTCGCTGATGGCGGGTGGGCCGCGACTTGGCAGCCCGGGGGCGGCACAGCTGGCACACGGGGCTCCGCGAGATTTGACGGGTTTCCGGTTGGCCTGCGCTTTGCTTTGGGAAGGCGCATGAGTAATCGTGGGGCCATGACGTGGGGTGTCCAGGGGCTCTTGGTGTTGGCTGGTTTGGCAGCTGGACTGGCGACCGCGGCAGGCTGCGCTGACGACGATGCCGTTCCCGCGTCGGGTGGCACGGGCGGGGCGGGTGCGGGCGGCGAAGGCGGCAGCGGGACGGCAGGCAAGGCCGTGAGTCACGGTGGCGCTGGTGCGGGCGGCGAAGCGACTTGCGACTGTGGCACGGACGTCAACGTAGCGACGATTCCACTCGCTTGCGCCTGCGCCGCTGGGCTGTGCACGACTTTCGCAGAGGACCTGGCGACGTACCTGCGCGGTCAACTGCTAGCCGAGCCGAACTACGTGCTGCTCGGTACGTGCGACGACGGCTACCGCACGCTCAGCCACGAGGAAGCCACCGAACAAGTCAGGAAGCGCACGTACGCTGCGGACGGGCGTATGGTTTACGACTATTTTGGCGGCTACGGCGGCCCCGAAATGCCCAAAGCGTGCGGCTTCACCGACCACCTCAGCTTGGGCTCGTCCACCGTCGGCGAGGATCCGTCCAAGAACTGCTCGTACTGCTTGGTCACCGCCAGCGACGAGCCGGTCGATGACGGTGCTGGCGGCGCTGGTGGCGCTGGCGGAGGCGCGTCGGGAAGTCCGTACTATCCGCAATCGCTAACGGCGCCCTGCAACGCGGCGCTGCTCGAGTGACTCACGCCAACCCTGATCCTCTGGGCGGAGCGAGAAGTCGAGCGGCGTGAGGAAACGACTGAGCGCGGAACGGTGACGCCTGACGTAGATGTCGGCGGCCGCCAGAAAATCGGCCAGCTCGGGTACCGGGTCGCAGACCCGAGTATTGGGCAATATTAGGCAATAGGTGCGGGTTTCGAACCAGACTGCGGCGTCGGCGCGGAGCGCAAGCGCGTATTCACTAATACTGGGCAATGGTGCCCTTTCGCAGACCCCCTTTGCGGTTGCTGGATTGACGCACGGGTAGCAGCGCTGGGCGGGCACGTAGCTAACAAAGCGCTGAGCGGGCGCGCATGATGCGCGGCACAGGGTGGCACAAGGGCAGTGTGCCAAGGCGTCCGCCTCGCCTTGGGGGCGATTCGTTGCTGCCGGGGTTTGCGCATGCTTGATGGCTTGCGTTCCTCTGGCATGTGGCTTGCTATCCTCGCGGCATGCGACGATTGGGGAAGCGCAAGTGCGGGACGACTGCGGTGATCTTGGTGGGCCTGGAGGTGAGCATCGCGGCCTTGGGTGGCTGCGACGATGCCGACGACGCAAGCCCCGGCAAGGAGGGCGACGGCACGAGCGGCGGCGGCAGCACGAGCGGTGGCGGCGGCACGAGCGGCGGCGGCAGCACGAGCGGCGGCGGCAGCACGAGCGGCCGCGCAGCGGGAGCAGACTGGAAGGGAGGCGGGGGCGCTGGAGGCGCGCTGACGTGCGATTGCGGGAGCGACGTCGCGAATGCGACTATTCCGCTCGATTGCGCGAGGGCGCTAGGCTGGGGACCCACGCTGGAGCACGATCTGAGCCTCTATCAGCACCCCAATCAGTTTGGGTGGCCCTTCTACGTGCTGTTAGGCACCTGCGCGGCGGGCTATCACACGCTGAGCTTTCAGGAAGCGCTGGAGCAGGGCGGAGAGCGCACCTACGACGCAAATGGAGACGCGGTCTACGACCGCTTCGGAGGCTACGACGGCGCTGTGCCAGATGCCTGCGGCTTCGACGAAGACTTCGCGCTCGGCACTATCACCATCGGCACCGATCCCGCGCAGGACTGCAGCTACTGCCTGCTCGCTGGTCACGACGACGGGGTTGGTGGCGCGGGCGGCGATGGCGGGAGCGGCGGAGCGGACACCCGCGAGCCGAATTACCCAGAGTCCAAGACTCGGCCCTGTGAGGCGTCCGACTTGGAGTAGCGCGCCTGCGCCCGACGGACGCCGAGCTTACGCTGCGACGATGCGCGAGCTGGTGTGCTCGGGGGCTTCGGCGAGGTCGGCTTCGGTGAGCTCTTTGATCGAGGGGCCTTCGAACTTGCGGCGTTCGTCGGACACGAGAGCCAGCAGCTCTTTGTGGCTAGCGGCGCCCGTCTCGAGCAGGACGCGCATGTAGCCGTCGACGTAGCCGTGGGCGCGAGCGAGCTTGGCGTAGGCGCCGCCCTCACTGCGCAGTTTCAGCATGTCGCGCACCATGCCCCTGAGGTTCTGGAGCAGCTCGGTTTTGCTCTGCGTGGCCATGTTCCTTCGGTATTCGAACGTGCCGAACCGGGCCAAGTTCGGGACGGGCCTTTCCGACTAAACCGACAACTGACAACTGTTACGGTCCGAAACCGTCCAGGCCGCACTTGTCCGGGGCCGGGGCAACGCCTATGCTGATTTCTAAGTCCGCCAGCTGGACCCATTCCGGGCCGGCATGACGCGACGCATCAGGAGCTCCCATGCGGCTCAACGTGTTCAAATCCAAGATCCACCGTGCCACCGTCACGCACGCCGACTTGGAGTACGAAGGCAGCGTCACCGTCGACAGTGATTTGCTCGACGCCGCCGAAATCCTGCCCTACGAGGCGGTCCACATCTGGAACGTCACGCGCGGATCGCGGCTGATGACCTACGCCCTGCCCGGCCCCCGCGGCTCGGGCGCCATCTGTGTGAACGGCGCCGCCGCCCACCTGAACAAGCCCGGTGACCTGGTCATCCTGGCCACGTTCGCCGAGATGACCCGCGAGGAAGCCCAAAAGCACCGCCCGGTGGTGGTGCGGGTGGACGCCGAGAACCGCAAAACTGACGACGTTTCCGAGGAATTGCCCGGTCCGGTGCTGAACTCGCTGCGCATCGTCTCGTAGCAAAGTCCGCGAACGCTTTGGCAGTTTCAGGCGTTTTCGGATAAGACGGCCGTAGAAGATGGAGGCTGATAGCGCGTCCGAGATCGTGGACAAGCTCCGCGAAGCGTCGGACACGGCGGTACTTGCGGGGCTGGTGCGGCGCGTAGCGCTGGCTTCGGCGGCTCTGCGGCGCCCGGATTTGGCCTCCAAGTTCCACGCGCCGGCGGCCGAGTCGCTGGCCACCCTGCAAGCCGCCGGGCTCACGCCCGAGCAAGCGCAGACGCCGTTCGGCAACCCGCTCCACGCGCTCGAGCACGGCCCCGAAGGCCCCGCCGAGCGCCAGCTGCTCGGCGCCCTGCTCGCTCTGGGCATCGCGCCGGAGCTGCCGGAAGGCGAAGCCGAGCGCGACACGCTCGCCGCCGATCTGGTTTGGCTGGCGACGCACACCACGATCGACGCGCTCGGATTTTTGGATGCTGCGCTGCAAGAAGGCGCCGCGGGTATGTGGGAGGCGGTCGCACACGTCGCGCGCGATCCCGAAGCAGTGGCGGCGGAGTTCGGCCGCGCTGAAGGTTTGATCGCTGCGGCCGCCATCGCCAGCAGCAAGAGCGAGATCGCGCACCGCGCGCGCCTTCACTTGAGCCAGGCAGCCACCGACAACGGCGTGCGAGCGCTGGCGGCAGGCGCCGTCACCGCCAACGCCGACAGGCTGGACGGCGAGCTTTCGACGGCTCCTTTCGGCCCGATCGTGACAGCGCTGCTCACCGTCACGCTGGTGCTCTTCGCGCTGCAGGTCGGCAAGGTGGTGCTGCGGTGGGTGCTGGCGTTCAAGCGCCCGGCGTCGATCAGCATCGGCCCGAACGGGCTCGAGCTTTCGCAGCGCACGGAGCTCCTGGGCAAGGTGCTGCGCGAGCGCTCCATCGTGGTGCCGCTCGGCAGCTTGGTCCGCGTCACGCGCGAGACCCGCTACGCTCGCCTCGGCATGTACGTGGGCTTGATGGCGCTGGTGCTGGGCTCGTACCTGGGCATGGGCTTGTTCGTCGACGCGGTGCGGGTGCCGGGCGGCTCGGCGTCGCTGTTTGGACTGGCGGTGTTGATGATGGTGCTCGGGCTGATGCTCGACTTCACCTTCTCGAACGCCGCCGACACCGTACGCGGCAAGTGCCGCATGCTGGTAGTGCCGCAGCGAGGTCGCGTGTTCTGTCTGGGCTCGCTGGATCCGGCACGCGCTGACGCGATGCTGGCTACCATTGCCGAAGCGGCGCGCGCGTAGATCCGCGAGAACGAATCAACAGGGAGGCGGGGAGACGGGGAGGATTTTGGGTTGGGTGCCGGTTGGCCTCGACGCCTCAAGTGAACGCGGTCGCCGCTCGTGGCGACACCCACCGGGCAATCGATTTTTCGTTCGGTCTCCCTCCCCCTGACCATTGGTCTCATTTCACAGCTGCCCGCCCTGGTTTCTGGCGAGGCTTTCGCGAGGACCAAGCGACGGCTGCCGTCGCCTCTCCTTGAGCGTACGTGGGTACGTGAGCACCGGACCGGAGCGAAAACGAAGCCAGAAGCCAGGATCAGCGGGCGTGGTCACCAGCTGAA
>DATAKF010000206.1:0-18721 GCA_036261775.1 Polyangiaceae bacterium
GCGGTCAGACCGCCGTCGTGCTCGGCGATATGCTCGCAACCCTCAAGGGTTACGGCTACGAGCGCCAGGCCTTGAGCGGCCCCTTCGGTCCGAGCGCCAAGCTGGCTCTCGAAGCCGATCGAGCCATTTTTGCCTGCGAAGACGGCATGGCGCGCGCGCTGCTCGGCGGGCAAAGCGCCTTCGAGGCCAAGAGCGACTGCCTGTCTCCGCCGACCCGCGGTGACGGCTTTTACGCGGTCGCGGAAGCGGGTGGGGACGTGCGGCTATTTTACGCCAACGGCAACACCGCGCAGGTTCCGGTCGACGCGCCGCCGCTGCGGCCAATCTGGGACGCCGCGCGGCGTCGGCTCGTGGTTTCGAGCGCCACCGGTGTCGTCCAAGTGTTGGAGCTACCTGGCGGGTCGCCGTAGCCATGGACTTCAAGCGCAAGCTCGGGTTCTTGCCGACGCCGTCCACGCCGCCCGTGAACGTGCCGTCCGCGGCGCTGCCGTCGCCGGGCGCCGAGGTCGTGGCAGATATCGAGCCGGGCATGAGCGTGATCGACCAGCTGCGCTCGAAAATGGCTGAAATCCTCGAGCGGCCGCTGGTTGCGGCAGAGCGCGTTCCTCCCGCAGATCCGAGCGAAACCGCGCTGCCGTTCGTGCGCGAAGAGACGCCCAACGGTCCCATTTATCGTCGTCACAGCATCTTGCCGCCGTCTCACCACGTCGGGCGCATCCCGGTCGATTCGGCGTACCAAAGCCGCCCAGAGCTGCTCGCGCTCTTGGCGCTCGATCCGTCGCTGTCCGGCGTGAACCTGGGCGGCGCGCTGTTCCTGGATACCGAAACGACGGGGCTGGGCGGCGCGGGTGCGATCGCGTTCTTGCTCGGCTTGGCTTGGTTCGACGACGAGCAGCGGCTGCACGTCGAGCAGCTGCTGCTGCGCAGCCCCGGCGACGAGCCCCCCATGCTCGATGTTTTGACCGAGCGCCTGGCGCGCACGGAGCTGCTCGTCTCGTACAACGGCAAGGCCTTCGACTGGCCGCTGTTGAAGGGCCGCTATGTGATGAATCGCCGGGAAATTCCGCGCGATTTGCCGCACCTGGACCTGCTCCACATCGGGCGCCGGCTGCACCGGGCTCGTCTGGGAGCGTGCCGGCTCAAGACGCTCGAGAGCGAGGTTTTGGGCTTCGAGCGGGGCGAAGACGTGGACGGGGGAGACGTACCGGCTCGCTACGCGCACTTCCTGCGCACCGGCGACGAAGAGGCGCTACGCCAAGTCGTCGACCACAACGCCTGGGACGTCGTCAGCATGGCCGCACTGGTCGGCCTGTACGGCGAGCCTTTCGATTTGATGCACGGCGAAGATCTGGTCGGCTTCGCCAAGACCATGAAGCGCGCTGGCGCGCTGTCGGTGGCGGAGCGCGCTGCGGACCGCGCGCTGGAGCTGGGCGCCATCCGCGCGCTCAAAGTCCGCGGCGACGTGCACAAGGCCCGCGGCGATCGCGCCCGCGCCTTGCAAGACTTCGAGTCTCTGGCCGAAAGCCTGGACGACCCGGCGCTGCGCCTCGAGCTGGCCAAGCTGTACGAGCACTTCGTCAAAGACCCCGGCCGTGCGCTCGAAATCCTGGAGCTTGGCACCGGCGAAGCCGAATCTGCCGCGCAAAAGCGGCGTCAGCGCCTCGAGCGCAAACGCTCGAACGACGACTGACGTCGCCCGCCGAACCGGGAATTGGCAGGAAGGCGGGAAGGCGGGAAGGGCGAGCAAGAAAGCGCATCTTTCGTTCGGGGGACCGAACGAAAAATCGATTGCCCGTGGGGCCAGGCTTGCAGAGAGCTCGTGCTTCGCCGGTTGGATCGGGGCTGTCAGTGAACCCACCCCAAGATCCCTTTCTCGAAATCTTCCCGCCTTCCCGCCTTCCTGCTGATTCGCGCCCTGTTTGCTCGGTCCTTTCCGGTGGTATATCGGCGCGAGCGAATGGCTTACGATCACCGAGCGATAGAACCGAAGTGGCAGGGCGTGTGGGAGGAGCGGCAGTCCTTCAAGTCGGTGCGCCGTCCCGGCAAGCCCAAGTTCTACGTGCTCGACATGTTCCCGTACCCGTCCGGCTCGGGCCTGCACGTGGGCCACCCTGAGGGCTACACCGCGACCGACATCTTGGCGCGCTACAAGCGGGCGCTGGGCTTCGACGTCTTGCACCCGATGGGCTGGGATGCGTTCGGGCTACCGGCAGAGCAGCACGCCATCAAGACGGGCCAGCACCCGTCCAAGAACACGGCCGACAACATCAAGACCTTCCGGCGCCAGCTCAAGGCGCTGGGCTTCTCGTACGACTGGTCGCGTGAGGTCGATACGACCGACCCGAACTACGTGCGCTGGACGCAGTGGATCTTCCTCAAGCTGTTCGAGCGCGGCCTGGCTTTTCAGGGGGAAATCCCGGTCAATTGGTGCCCCGAGCTGGGCACCGTGTTGGCCAACGAAGAGGTGATTGACGGCCGTAGCGAGCGCGGCAACTTCCCGGTCATTCGCCAGCCGCTGCGCCAGTGGCAGCTGCGCATCACCCAGTACGCCGATCGCCTGGCCGAAGACCTGGAGCCGCTGGATTGGCCGGAGACCAAGCAGAAGCAGCGCGACTGGGTCGGCAAGAGCGAAGGCGCCGAAGTCGACTTTCCGGTCGCGGGTCGCACTGAAAAGATCCGCGTGTTCACGACGCGCCCCGACACGCTGTTCGGCGCGACGTACATGGTGATCGCGCCCGATCACCCGCTCACGCTTTCTCTAGCGGGCGATACCGAGCGCGCGCGCATTGCCGAATACATCGCCGCTGCCGCACGCAAGAGCGACCTGGAGCGCACCGGGCTGAATAAGCAGAAAACGGGTGTCTTTACGGGCTCTTACGCCATTAACCCGCTGACCCAAACGCAGATTCCGATCTACACGGCCGACTACGTACTGGGCGCCTACGGCACCGGCGCCATCATGGCCGTACCCGCCCACGACGAGCGCGACTTCGAGTTCGCCAAGCAATACGATCTGCCGATCATCGAGGTCGTGAGCCCCGACGGTCAGCTGCACGAAGCGCTGGAGAAGCCGTTCACCGACGACGGCATCGCGGTGCGCTCGGGCGCGTTCGACGGTCAGCGCACGCCCGAGATGAAGCAGAGCATCTTGCGCCACATCGAGCAGCAAAAGCTCGGCGAGCGCAAAGTGAACTACCGGCTGCGTGACTGGGTGTTCTCGCGCCAGCGCTACTGGGGCGAGCCGATTCCGGTGTTCTTTCCGGTCACCTGCGCGGGCGATCCGCGAAAGGGCGACCCGCACACCATCGACTATTCGAAGCCCATCGCGGTGCCGGACAGCGAGCTGCCGCTGCGGCTACCCGTGCTCGAGGACTACGCGCCCGGCGACCCCGCAGGTCCGCTGATGAAGGCCCTAGATTGGCGCTTTTTTCAGCAAAACGGCCAGTGGTACGCGCGCGAGACCAACACCATGCCGCAGTGGGCGGGGTCGTGTTGGTACTACCTGCGCTACCTGGATCCGACCAACGCCGAGGCGCCGTTCTCGCAGCAGGCGTACGACGACTGGATGCCGGTCGACCTGTACGTGGGCGGCAACGAGCACGCGGTCTTGCACCTCTTGTACGCGCGCTTCTGGCACAAGGTGCTGTTCGACGTCGGCGTCGTGAAGCACCCGGAGCCGTTCCAAAAGCTCGTGCACCAAGGCATGATCTTGGGGCATTCGTACCGCTGGTACGCGGTCGTCGACGCCGACGGCAAGCTGCTGCGCGCCCTCGACGGCGACGACGCCAGCGTGACCGAAGACGACGAGGGCAACCGCCACACCCCCGCGGGCGAAAAGGTCGAAGCGCGCTACGTCACGCCCGCCGACGTGGTCTTCAAAGGCCAGCAGCCGAGCGTCGTGCCGCACCACCCCGAGCACGGGGTGAAGCTGCACACCGCGCTCGAAAAGATGGCTAAATCGCGCGGAAATGTGGTGAATCCGGACCACGTGGTGGAGGAGTTCGGCGCCGACAGCCTGCGTGTTTACGAGATGTTCATGGGGCCGCTGAAGGAGACCAAGCCGTGGCAAACGGCCGGTATCCAAGGCTGCCGGCGCTTCCTCGATCGCGTCGACGCGGTCGCGCACAAGCCGCTCTCCGACGGGGAAGGCGACGAAGAGACGCGCAAGCTGCTGCACCGCACCGTCAAGAAGGTGGCCGAAGACATCGAGTCGATGCGCTTCAACACCGCGGTCAGCACGATGATGATCTTGGTGAATCGCCTGGCGTCGCTCGACAGCACGCCGCGCGGCGCGCTCGAGAAGCTGCTGCTGGTGCTCGCGCCGTTCGCGCCGCACTTGGCCGAAGAGCTGTGGTCCGAGCTCGGCCACACGGAGCTGATCAGCGCGACGGCTTGGCCCAGCTTCGACGAAGCGCTGTGCGTCGACGACTTCGTCGAAATCGGCGTGCAGGTGAACGGCAAGGCGCGCGGACGGGTCAAACTGGCCAAGGACGCGACCGAGGCCGAGGCCAAATCCGAGTCGCTGAAGGACGAAAATGTGGCTCGCTTCATCGCCGACAAGGCTGTGAAGAAGTTCATCTACGTCCCCGGAAAGATTGTTAATTTCATCGTGGGTTAGAGATGGGAAGACCTGCCCCACTGAACGGCTGGTCGGATGTGGATAGGCTGTTGTTTCCCGTGAAACTTGGCCCCGAAGTGCAGGATGTGAATCAAGAATCTGTGACCCCAGCCCTGGGGGAAACTCCACGGCTCGCCGGTCGGAAGCGGCTCCTTGCCGGAACGCTGGCCGGGCTCGCTGCCTGGTGCCTTTCGGGCTGCGGCTACCAGGCCGTGTACGGGTCCTCGCAGGGGCCTCGCTACGAGGTCGTTGCGGGTCGCGTGGCGACCTCGAGCTTCGAGGTGGTGCAGGCGGCCATGGCGGGCGTGCGCAGCGAGCTAGGGCCCGGCGGAGCGCTCGGCAGCGGCTATCCGCGCGTGGTCGTCGAGATCGTGCGCATCGACGAGCGCAGCATCGGTGTGCGCAGCGCCGGCAACGCCTTGCCCCTCGCGCGCGGCAGCGAGGTCGTCGTCGTCGGTCGCGCTCACGTCCTCGAACGCCCCGACGCCGCCCCGAGCCGCGACACCGGCGACCTCAGCCGTGCCGCCGAGTTCGCCGCCGGCACCACGCCCTCCGCCGACGCCGCCTCGCGCAGCCGCGCCTTGCGCGACGCCGCCCGCAGCCTCGGCAAGGCCTTGGGGCGCGCCGTCCTGGGCCTGCCGGAGCCGGCGGAGGGGTAGAGGCGCTGAGCGGCTTGGGGGTTAGGGGTCAGGGGTTAGGGGTTAGGCGGCGGAGGGGGTAGGGGGAGAGGTTGGGTCGGCGGAGGGCGGTGGTGTTGCAGCCGGTCGGCGAGCGACTCGCGGAACCGTAGGAGTGAGTTCGGAGCCGAACCGAGCCGTGTCGCAGCCGCAAGAGTGAGTTCGGAGCCGAACCGAGGCGGCTCGCAGAGGCAAGGGTGAGTTCGGAGCCGAACCGAGGCGGCGCAGAGGCAAGGGTGAGTTCGGATCCGAACCGAGGCGGCTCGCAGAGGCGAGGGTGAGTTGGGAGCCGAACGGAGCCCTTTTCAAACTCCGGAATGACTTCGCATGCGAAGTGATTTTGCGACGCGCAGAAGCTCCAGTTCGGATCCGGACTGACTTTCTCGCTGCGCCCGTGTCCGCTGGGCAGCCGGATCGTGCCGCAGTAGCGAGGAGAGCGCCTGTCCGAGGGTTCCTCGCGCAACGCCGAGGACAAGACATATATGTCTAGTCTAACAGATCCGTCACGCTCTCGCCTCCGTCGGTCGAGCCGGGAAAGCGGAGCGCCCTGCTACAGAGCGAGCTCGCGCAAAACGCGAGCCAGGACCACTTCAACCGACCTTGCGAGGCAAGATCACGATCCGCGATCGAGAGGAGGCCGGAGACAAACTCGGCGAGGCCGAGCGCCCGTTGAGGCTCAGGTCACTGCAGTCGCGTCGAGATTACCCGGCGCACAGCCTCACAACCCCATGCTCTTCTTGAACCGCTTGGCGTCGGCGAACATGTCCACGTTCGTGAACACGTACGTTGCGTCTTGCGTCTTGCCGCCGCCGGCGATGTCGGCGAGCTTTTCGATGGCGGGGTCTTCGTAGCGGGACTTGTGACCGGCTGGGCCGGGCAGGCGGTAGTAGGCGACGTTGCGCTTGGAGAGACCCTGGTGGAGCGGGTCGCGGGCGGCGAGGGTGTTGGTCTCCTCGGCCAAGTCGTCGGCGTCGTCGGGCTTCCAGGCGGGGCCGGGCTCGAAGACGACGGTGTCGAACTGTTTGCGGACGCTCTTGAGGAAGTCGCGCAGGGCCGTGCGGTTGGCGCGGCTGCTGGTGAAGTCGGGCGGGGCCACGAACACCGCGCACTTGGACTCGAGCTCCTTGGCGACCTCGCCCAGGGTCTTGAGCGCGGTCTCGACCACCTTGCCTTCGCGGAAGCCTTCTTGCGCGATCTGGCGGGGGCCGAGCAGGGCGAACTCGAAGCCGGGGGGCGCTTCTCGGCGCCAGCGGCGTACGGTGCCGGGTCCCGGGACGGCCATGTGCGTCTCTTGAACCTCGACGAAAAGATATTCTTTGAAATAGCGCGTGGCTGGAACAGCAAAACCAGCGCAGCCAACGACCATCATGATTGGCGCAGACGCTAACACACGGGAGCTAGAGGCGCCCGCCCCGCGGCGCGGATTTTTCAGGGCAAAGCGCGGAGGCCTGCCTCGAAAAGCTACGGAAACCGGGCTCGCGCCGCTGCGCTGACTGTCGTGCGCATCGCAGTTTGATAAGTCACAAAACGGGACGCGCCCGAGAGACCAGCCCTCGGGCGCGCTGTCACGCCTAGCGCGACGTTTCACTTGGCCGGACGAGGGCCGTCAAATCAGGGGGTAAAGCACTCGACGAGGCAGTTGTCTTGGCCGCAGCCGAGCAAGCCAGTGGTGGGGCCGGTGGAGAAGCCACCGTCCTTCTCTTCGCACTGGTCGAGGCACATGCCTTCGCAGGCGCCCAACACGGTTTCCGCGTCATCGCCGCTCATGTCGTCGAGGTAGCATTGGCGGATGCACTCGAATTGACCCGGCGCGTCTTCCGTCGACCCGTAGCCGCAGGCAGACGTAGGAGCCTCGCCGTAGCAGGTGGACCAGTCCTCGCCGCACTGGGACTTGAGGCATTTGCGGCAGGCAAACTCGGGCTTTTCGTCGTCGTCGTTGAGCGTCGTGTCGCGGAGCATGCTCGGAGTGGCGAGGTCGGATTCGCACACACCCGGGACGTACGTGACCGGCGCGCCGCCTTCGCCGCCGGCGTCGCTGCCGCCAGCGTCGGAGCCAGCCGAAGCCGTGCCGCCCTTGCCGCCGCTGCTGGTGCCTGCAGACGAGCTGCCGCCCGTGCCGGCGCTGTTCTTGCCAGCGGTGGGGGTGTCGCTGCCGCCCTCGCCGCCTTCACCGTCGTCGTCGCCGTCGCCGGACGTCACCACGCAGGCGCTGCCCAGCGTTGCCATCGCGCCGACCAAGAACACCCACTTCAGCACGCGGTAAGAAGACTTCATCTGCATCAGAGCTCTCCGAAAAGTAGAGGTGCCAGGCCACCTATGCGACGCGAGTGTCGCACCACCCGCCTGGCTCGAAAAAGAAAGGTTACCCGGATCGACGGGAAGCGTTGCACGTTATTCGCTGGTCCGCCGCCGCGGCTTCCCCGGCCGGGCGTCAGGCTTTGGGAATGCCTGCTTTGGGGAAGCCGGGGAGCGCGTTCGGCTCCTTGGCCGGCGCTGGCGGGCTGCTCGGTGCGGGGGCGCTCGCTGCGGGTTCCGTTGGGGGCGGTACCAGCGGCTCAGCGGCCTGCGTCGGGGGAGGCTCGGTTGCGGGAGCTTGCGGCGCCTCTCCGAGAGGTGTCAGAGCGGCTTGCTCGGGGGCGGGGGTGTCGCTCGGCTTCGGGGCGTCGGGCTTCGGCGGCTGTGCCTTGCCTGACCGGCGCCGGAACGCGAAGCCGACGCTCGCTAGCGTGGCGAGCCACCACGGAATGTCACCCAAGTAAGTGTACGGCGTCTTGCCCTTCAGCCAGCGCAAGGTCGCGCGCTGCGACTCCTCTTGGAACGTCTTGGTGTGCGAGATGACGCGACCGACGGGATCGATGAACGCGCTGACGCCGCTGTTGGTGGAGCGCACGAAGAATTTGCGCTGCTCGACCGCGCGCAGCTTGGCGAGCGCCAGGTGGATCCACGGCTCGGTGCTGTCGCCGAACCAGGCGTCGTTGGTCAGGTTCGCGATCAGCTCCGGCTCGCCTTCGCGCATTTCGCGGTTCACGAAGCCGGGCAGCACGTCCTCGTAGCAGATGACGACGGCGATTTGTCGGTCGCCCAGGCTGAGCGGCTTGAACGACGTTCCAGCCTGAAAATGGCCGGTGTGGGGCGACCACTCGTAGAGCTTGGGGAAGGTTTCGCCGAACGGCAGGTACTCGCCGAACGCGAGCAGATACTGCTTATCGAAGCGGCCGACGATGTTGCCCTTCTTGTCGCTCAGCATGGCCGAGTTGAAGAGCGCGTACTCGCGGGCGTCCTGAACGGGGCGGGCCAGCACGCTGCCGAACAGCGCGGGCACGCCGAGCGAGCGCGTGATCTGGCGCTTCAGCTCATGGTTGGCGTTGTCTTCCAGGACGACGGACATCACCGACGTCTCGCTCCACACGACCAGATCGAGCGGGCCCTGGCTCTTGAGCTCTTTGGTCAGGCGCAGGTGGCGATTGAGGCCTTCCTCTTTCTTTTGGCGCTTGCCCATCAGGCTCATGTTGGCCTGCACGAGGCCAACCTCGACCTTGTCGGCCGCGGCGCTGCGCGCGTCGACCTGGCTGACGCGAATGAAGCCATAAATGGCTGCCAAAACCGGGACGCCGGCCAACCCGAGCACGTGCTTGTTGACGCGTCGCTTCTCCAGCCGCGAAAGCACTAGCTCCGTCAGCGCGTAGTTGAACGCGAGCAGCACGAGCGAGACCGCGATGGGGCCGCCCAGTTCGGCCACCTGCAAGAGCGGAATGACTTGGTGCACGGTGGCGCCGTAGAACCAAGGGAAGAGCAGCGGGAACACCAGCTCACTGGCGGCGAACCCGAGCGCGAGCGTGAGCCCGCGACCCCAGCCGCGCGTCTCACCGCGCGTGGCAAGCCATCCGAACAAGCCGATGCGGCCCGCCTGGTAGGCGCACAAAATGCCCTGGAACAACCAGCACAAAGGCAGCGGAAAACCGCTGAAAACCTGCAGCGTGTAGCTCAGCCAATAGAAGCCGGTGATGGTCATGCCGAAGCCGGCAGTCCAACCGATCCAAAAGCCGCGCTTGGGCGTCTGCCCGGCGAGCGCCACGAACAACGGCACCAGCGCGATGAACGCGAGCGGCCACACGTCGATGCCCGGAAACGCCACCCAGTACAGAAGCCCCGACACGAAGGCGAGCGGGTAGGCCAGCTTGCCTTTTAGCGGCACCTTCACGGACATGACTAGCCCCCCAAGGCCTTTTTGACCTTCGCCAGCACTTCTTCGATCTTGAACGGCTTGGTGATGTAGTGCCGGGCGCCGCTTTGAATGCCCTTGATCACGTCGGTAGCGCCTGATTTTGCGGTCAAAAAGATGATCGGCACCGCCTTCAAATCGGGGTGTTTTTTCACCTCTGCCGCGACGCCCAGGCCGTCGAGCAACGGCATCATGATGTCGAGCAGCAAGAGCGCGGGGCGCGGCTGTTGCGCCGCTAGCTCGAGCGCTTTGCGTCCGTCGTGCGCGACCGACACGTCGTAGTCGGGCAGCAGGACCTTTTCGAGCATGGCCGCGATGGCCGGATCGTCTTCAGCGATCACGATTCGGCGGCGCGTAGCGGGGGCTCCAGACAAATGGTTACTCGGTCCGCTTGATGATGTGGAAGCCGAAATCGGTCTCGACGATGCCGCTGGTTTCCCCAGGCTTGAGGGCAAATGCGGCGTCGGAGAAGGGCTTTACCATCGCGGTGCGCGAAAATTTTCCGAGCTTACCCGCGCGAACCTTGGCGCCTGGCTCGTCCGAGTACTGCTTGGCGATAGCGTCGAAGTCACCGCCTCTTTTGACTCTGACGAGAGTCTCCACCGCTATCTGCTTGGCTTGTTCCTTGGTGCGCGTGATCTCGGCCGGGGCGCGCATGGAGCCCTTGTACATGATGAGCACGTGGCTGGCGCTGATTTGCTCTTCGGCTGCAGGTGGGGGCGGGGTGGGAGCCGCCGGCTGAGGGTTCACGACCTCGACGTTGACCTCGGGCTTGGCTTCGGGCTCGGCCGGAGGTGCACCGGGGCCAGGGGCCGTCAGGTCGGCGCAACCGGCGAGGGTGAGGGCGAGAGCCAGGGCCAGGGCCGAAGGCTGTGTTCGAGAGAGCTGGGGCATGGGGGGCGCCTACGTAATTACGATAGCGGTCTGATTTCAAGCTTGGAGAGAGCCAAAGCTTGCGGGTGATACCGCGCGGGCGCCATAGTGACAGCCTGCATGGCGAAAATCCTCCACATCGAGGACGATCCGGCCAACCGACTCCTGGTCAAGAAGCTGCTGACATCGGCAGGGTTCGAGGTGGTCGAGGCGGCCGACGGGCTCGAAGGCGTGCGCAAGGCCATGCAAGAGCGGCCCGATCTGGTGCTGGTCGATATCGCCATCCCGGGTCTCGACGGCTACGAGGTTACGCTGCGGCTGCGCTCCGAGCCGCAGCTGCGCGGCATGCCCATCGTGGCCATCACCGCCGAGGGCGACCGTGACACCAGCCTGGCCGTGGGCTGCGACGGCTTTCTGCAGAAACCGATCGACGCGCGCTCGTTCGCCGACAAGCTGCGCGGCTACCTCGACGGTTGGCGCGAGACCACGAACCCCGACGCTACCGGCCAGCGCTTACGCCTCCAAAGCCAGCGCATCGTGAGCCACTTGGAGGCCAAGGTCGCCGAGCTGAGCGGCATGAATCAGCGGCTGCTCGAGGTCGACCAGGCGAAAAAGGAATTTTACCGCAACATTTCGCACGAGTTGGCGACGCCCATGACGCCGATCGTGGGCTACCTCAAGCTGCTGATCGACGGCGAGCTAGGCGACCTCACGACGCCGCAGCGGAAGAGCCTGCGCGCCATGAGCGATTGCGTGCACCGCTTGCGCCGGCTGATCGACAGCCTGCTCGACGTCACGGCGCTCGAGACTGGCAAGATGCGCTTCGCCCAGCGCGAGTACGATCTGGCGGAGCTCGTGCAAAAGGCGTCGCGCCAGCCTGCCTTCGAAGACGGCCGCATCCATTTGGTGGCTGATTTGCCCAAGCGCGGCGCCATGATGGGCACCGGCGACGTGGAGCGGCTGGCTCGCGCCTTCGACCAAATGTTCGACAACGCCACCAAGTTCACGCCCGAAGGCGGCACCGTGGGGGTGCGCCTGCGACGCTTGCCCAGCGGGCATTTCGAGGTGTGCGTCGCCGATACGGGCCCTGGCATTCCCCCGGAAAAAGTCGGCAAGCTGTTCGAGCCGTTTTACCAAGTGGACGGGTCGCCCACGCGCTCGTTCGGCGGCACCGGCGTAGGGTTGGCCATCGTGCGCGGCGTCGCCCGTGGCCACGGCGGCGACGTCCGGGTGGCGTCGCCCGCCAACGAAGAGATCATGGGCGTGCGCTTGAACGGCGCGGCCTTTTACTTCGTGATCCCGGAGCGCGCCGGCCCCGCCAGCGAGCCGCCGTCACGACCGCTGTGAACCGCGTCTATCTCGACTGGAACGCCACCACGCCGCCGCTCGAAGCGGTGATCGAGGTGATGGCCGAGACCGCCCGCAGCGCCTGGGGCAACCCGGCCAGCGTGCACGGTAATGGCCGGGCAGCGCGCGACGTGGTCGAGACGGCGCGCGAAGAGATTGCGCTCTTGGCCGGAGCGAGCGCGCGCGACGTCATCTTCACCTCGGGCGGCACCGAAGCGAACAACTTGGCGCTGCACCGGGCCCCGGCGCTAGTGACCAGCCAGCTAGAGCACCCTTCCATCACGCGCATGGCCGAGGCGCTGGAGGCCGAAGGGCGGCTGGTGCGGTGGCTGCCGGTACCGCCAAGCGGTTGCCTGAGCGCCGCTTCGGTGGCCGAGGCGCTGGTCGGCTTGCCGGCGGGCGCGGTCGTGGCGGTGGCGCCTGCCAATCACGAGACCGGAGTCATTCAACCGCTCGCCGCGATCGCCGAGGCGGTCGGGCAGGCGGGGGCGCGTCTCCACGTCGACGCGGTGCAGGTCGCGGGCAAGCTGCCGAGCGAGACGCTCAGAGTCGCCGACACGCTGAGCTTGGCCGCTCACAAGCTGCGCGGGCCAAAGGGAATCGGCGCCTTGGTTCATCGGCCGGAGCGCGCACCCAAGCCGCTCTTGCTTGGCGGCAGCCAAGAGCGCGGGCGCAGGCCGGGGACGGTCGACCCGGTGGCGGCTGCTGGCTTCCGGGTCGCGGCGGCGTGGGCTCGCGGGTCGGTGAGCGAGCGAGAGCCGCTGGTGCGACTTCGCGATCAGCTCGAGGGCTGGCTCGTGGCCAAGGGCGCGAGCGTGAATGGCGGAGAGGTCGCCCGGCTCGGTCACGTCAGCAACGTCTCGATCCCCGGCCACGCGGGCGACGAGCTGGTGGCGGCGCTCGACCTCTTGGGCGTCGCGGTGTCGAGCGGCAGCGCGTGCAGCGCGGGAACGACCGAGCCATCCAAGATCATCAGCGCCATGCTCGGTGTGGAGCGTGCCCGCGGTGCGCTGCGCATCAGCTTGGGCGACGCCACGACCGGCCAAGACATCGAGCTTGCGCTGCAAGCGTTCGAGCGCGTGCTTCGCGCCTAAGCTCGCGCACTTAGGGGCGACCCATGCAAACCCTCACGTGGTGCATGATCCGTAAGTCCATTGTCTGCCTCGGCGCGCGAGCTACGAGCCGTAAACGATCTGAACCGTTGAGGATTGCGCCCGCGCCGCTGGCGAAAACGGCGTTCCATTGAATGGAAAACGTGGCTGCTAAATACCCGGCGCCTGTTCAGTAAGTGCTTTGGGTTGAAGTAGAACCCGAGAGGTGATCTCTAACTATTCGGTTTAATTCGTTGATTCGATGCCTCGTACAGCGCGATGGCAGCGGCCACCGAGGCATTCAAGGAACCGATGCGACCCGACTGAGCGAGCCGTGCGGTGGCGCTCAGCGAGCGCCGGACCGAGCGCCCCATGCCTTCACCTTCGGAGCCGAGTACCAGCAAGGTGGGCTGCTGCAGATCGAACTCGCGCAGCGCGCGGTCCGCCTGCGGGTCGAGGCCGAGCACCTGGACGCCGCTCGCGACCGCTTCAGTAAGCGCGGCCGTGAGCGACGGCACGCGACAGAGTCGCGCGTGCTCGACGGCGCCGGCCGACGCGCGGAACGTGGAGAGGCTGAGCGGCGCCGAGGCGTGCTCACCCCAGATGACCGACGCGCTAGCGATGCCGACCGCGCTGCGCACCACCGCCCCGAAGTTCTGCGGATCGGAGATGCCGTCGAGCACCATACCGAGCAGGTTCGGGTCGGCCAGCAGATCGGCGAAGTCGAGCAGCTCGAGCTCGGGCGCCCAGGCGACGACCCCTTGGTGCACGGTGCCTTCGGTAAGTGCGTCGAGCAAGGCGCGCGGCTCGCGCGTGACCTCCGCGACCTCGTGATCGGTGGCGAAGCGAACCAGCGCCTCGAGCCGTGGGTTCTCACCGTGCTCGACGCTCACGCGCGTGATGGCGCGGCCGTGCGCGGTGATGGCTTCGCGCACCGGCTGCAGCCCCGCCACCAAGCGGCCCGGCACTTCAGGAAGTGGTGGGCGCTCGCGCGGCGGACGCCGCCCGAAGTCAGGCCGACGTCGCAAGGGCTCCGCTCATTTCCTCGAGGATGCTGCGAGCCGCCGCGACCGGGTCGGCCGCGTCGCGGATCGGCCGGCCGACGACGAGCAGGCTCGAGCCATCGCGCAGGGCGGAGGCGGGCGTGCCGACCCGCTTCTGATCGCCGACCGCCGCGCCTGCCGGACGGATGCCGGGCGTGACCAAGATGGCTTCGGGCCCCAGCGCGCTCCGTAGCGCACCGACCTCGGCGGTGGAGCAAACCAAGCCGTGAATGCCGGCGCCGCGCGCCAACTTGCCGAGCCTGAGCACATGGTCGGCGGGCGTCGCGGAGACGCCCGTAGCTTGCAGGTCGCTCGCGTCGAGCGAAGTGAGCACCGTGACGGCCAGCAGTTTCAAGCCGGCGCCTTCGCGTTCCGCGCGCTTGGCCGCCGCCTCCAACATGCGGGGTCCCCCGGCCGCGTGCAGCGTCAGCAGGCTCGCTCCGAGCTGCCCCGCCGTCGCCACCGCGCGCTCCACCGTTTCCGGAATGTCGTGCAGTTTCAGATCCAAAAACACCTGATTGCCCAGCTTGCGCCCGAGCTTCACCGCCGCGGGCCCCTCAGCGACGAACAGCTCCAGCCCGACCTTCAGCACACCGACCACCCCGGCAACCCGAGCGGCGCCCGCTTCGGCCTCAGCCAGGGTGGGGTAGTCGAGAGCAAACGCTAACCGTTCACGCATGGGCGCTGCGTAGCGCATCGTTGCGCTGGGGGCCAAGGGGTTAGGGGTCAGGGGTCAGGGGTCAGGGGTCAGGCGGCGGAGGGATCAGGGGTAGCAGGGGCGGAGTGTGCGTCCCTAATCCCTGACCGCGGACGCGTCCGTCGCACCGGTTCCCCGAAACCAAAAGTCAGTTCGGATCCGAACCGAGCCCCTCGCGCATCCGCAGAATCACTTCGCATGCGAAGTGATTCTTCACCGCGGGGACCCGTCCGTCTGCTGCAGTCCGCCCGTCTGCTGCAGCTCTCGCCTCTCGAACCGCCCAGCACCGTCGCAAGGCGAGCTCGCGCGCCGCCCGTCTGCTGCAGCTCTCGCCTCTCGAACCTCCGCTCAAGCCGCGCGGATTCTGAAAACAAAAGCCGTCGTGCTCTTCCGCTCTCAAGCTCGAGCCGCCCGGATTCTGAACGCCGAGCGCGAGCGCAATGCGCGAGCTGGATCGCCCTCACCCATACTTTGGCGAGAGCAGATCACGATCGGCGCATGAGAGACCGGCCGCGACAAACTCGGCGAGGCCGAGCGCCCGCTTTCTCAACCGAAAGCGTGAGTCGACACACGCTTCCCTCAAGGCACGGAGGAGAAAAAGACCCGCCTGGGGGGACAGGTCTTTCACGTCACGCGAGCAGCCACACCCTCACAAACAAGAACAAAGCGGATCCCCAGGCGGGCAATTGCACGGCTTGGAACCGCCGCCGGCCGGCTTGGCTCCGCCACCGCCACCACGAATGGCGGCGCCGGCTTGCTTCTTTTGCTCGGTTGCTTTGCTGAGCTCGGCTTCGAGCTTGGCGCGGGTTGCTTCGTCCTTGGCGCTGGCGAGCGAGCTTTTCAGCTCTTCTTCGCGCTTCTGGGCGGCGTCGAACGTGTCTTTCAGGCGCTTGGACTCGGCCTCGGCGGCGGCGATGCGCGCTTCGGCGGCGGCCTTTTCCTTCTCGGCCTTCTCGGAGGCGTTCTTCATCGCAATGCCGCCGCCGACGACGGCGACCAAGAGCACGCCGACGGCGACGCCAACGATCAGCTTCAGGCGCTTCTTGCCCTGATCGCTGTTGAGCGCGGCGAGCTGCTGCTCGTGCGCCTGCTGGGCCGTGAGGGCCTCCATGCGGGACTTGTGCTCGGCCTCGGCCTTGGCCTTTTCAATCTCGCCGTGACGAATGGCTTCGAGCCGCGCCTGCTCTTCCTTGCGGCGCATCTCTTCCAAGCGACGGACTTCTTCTTCTTCGCGGATGCGCCGTTCTTCGGCTTCGCGAGCCGCGCGCTCGGCGGCTGCCTTCGCATCAGCTTCTTGGCGGGCGCGACGATCCTTGTCGGCCTCCTCTTGCTTGATGCGATCTTCCTCAAGGTTCATCAGCTCCTTGAGAGAGAAGAGAACCGAGCTTTCTTTCTGTTCGGCCATTCGTTGAGTTTTTCCTAGGGAGGGCGGTCCCGCGTGGAGGCGAATACCAACCCACGAGCGATCTCGTCAAGCTGGACGGCTGGACTTCGGCTGGACTGAGCGGGAAGGGTGAATGTAACGGAGCTTTCCAGTCCTGTCAGCTTTGGACCAAGGCCGTTCGGCGTCCTTGGGTCGACCGGAATCCTACACTGTAGGTTAACGTAGTTAGTCCGGCACCATGGTTGGGAGCCGACATCACGGGAGTCTGCGCAGGCGAGCCAGGGCTGTTCTAGAGTGACCTGATGGCGACCGAGGTGCAGGCGCACATCACTGGGACAGTTTGGAAGATCTTGGTCAAGGCGGGTGACAGCGTGGCGCAAGATCAGACGCTCGTCATTCTCGAGTCTATGAAGATGGAGATGCCGGTCGAGTCGCCCGAAGCGGGCCGAGTGGTGAGCGTGGCAGTGGCGGAAGGTGCCAGTGTCGAAGAAGGCGAGCTACTCTTGACGCTGGAGAGCGTTTGAACCGGCTTCGCCTGCTCAGCATTGCCTTGCTCGCGGTGGGCGCGTGCGGTGGCCCCCAGAAGCTCGGTGGTGACGGCGCGACTTGCTTTCGCGACGATGACTGCGAAGCCGGCATGATTTGCGTCGCGCCGATGCCCGACGACATTCACCGCGTCTGCAGCAACGACCCGACGCCGCTGATCTCGACGGTCGAAGGGCCCGAGCCGACCGGGACCGGTGGCGCGAGCGCTGGCTCGGCGGGGGCGGCCGCGGCGGCCGGCGCCGCCACGGCTGGCTCGACAACGGGCGGAAGCGCTGCAGCGGGCACCGACACGGGTGGCGCCGCGACTGGCGGCAGCGGCACGGCTGGCAAAGCTGGTGGCGGCGCCGCAGGCACCGCGAGCGCCGGCACGTCTGCCGGTGGCACCGCGAGCGCCGGCACGGGCGGCAGCCCTAGCGCCGGCACGGGTGGTACCGAGACCGCTGGCACCGGCGGCACCGAAACCGCTGGCACCGGCGGCACCAACTAGCGCGCGCTGGCCGGCGCGCTCATTCCTTCCAGAAGAACTTCCACGGGTTGTGCTTCAGGTCGCGGATGAGCTCTTGCAGGTCGTCGTAGACGGCTTCGTCCATCATCAGCGCGCCCACGGTGCCTTTGCCCGATTTGACGTGCTTCATCAGGCCCTCGGCGTCTTGAGCTAGGCCCTTGGCGCGGCCGCTGGCGTCGGCCAAGTCGCGCGTCATGTTGTCGATGCGCGCCAGCTGCTCGTCGGTCGAGATCTTGCCGGTGATCTTCTTCGTGTCGGCCAGCACTTTGCGCCCATCTTCGACGATGGGCGGCAGGTTGTCGGCCAGCACTTTGCTGCTGCGCTCGACGTCGTTGAAGATGCGCGTGACCTGCGGGCCGTCGACGTAGCGTTCGCGCGCGGCCTTCATGGTGTCGCTGGCCTCGGTCGATAGCTTGTCGACGTTGTCGACGATGCGGTCGAGCTTGTCGCTGTTGCGCTCGAAAAAATTGCCGCTGGCGCGCAGGGTTCTGTGCAAACCGTCGAAGGTTTCCGAGATTTTCTGCTCGTTGTTGGCGACGCCCATGTACGCCTTGTGCAAAAGCTCGTAGCTCTCGCTCAACAGGAGATCGAGGCGCGGCGGGCTGATGCCCTGCACGGTGGAGTTGTCGGCCAGCGTGGGGCGATCGGCGGAGCCCGGCTCGATCGCCAAGAACATTTCGCCGAGCACGCCTTGGCTGGTGACGAACCAACGCGAGTTGTCGTGGATGGCGCTTTGGTAGCGCCGCTCGATGCGCGCAACGGCGCGGATCGGCGGCTCCGGCTCTTTGGTCTTGGGATCGACCTGGCCGCCGCGAAACTCGAGCTCACTGACCCGGCCGACCTTCACGCCGGAGATGCGCACCGGCGCGCCCGCTTGCAGACCGCCCGGATTTTGGAAGGTGACGTACACGGTCAAGGTCGGCTCGAAGCTGAGCCCGCCCATCACGACCACGAACGCGCCGAGCAGCCCGAGCGCGACCAGGATTAGCGCCCCCACTTTGACTTCGATGGATCGTTGACTCACTCGATGGGCCCCTCGGCTCGTCCGTTGATGAACTGCACAATCACCGGATCTTCGGTGCGCTTGAAGTCAGAAGGCGTGCCCAATAGCCGCACTTTTCCTTTGTACAGCATCACGATGCGGTCGGCGATGCCGAAGATGGAAGGCAAATCATGGGACACCACGATGCTGGTCACCTTGAGGCGGTCGGAGAGGTCTCGAATCAGCCGATCGACGCGGCGAGCGCTGACCGGGTCGAGGCTGGTCGTCGGCTCGTCGAACAGCACGTAGCTTGGCTGAAACCCGAGCGCGCGCGCGATGGCGACGCGCTTTTTCATACCGTCGCCCAGCTCGTTCGGGAAGCGCTCGGCGAACTTGCGCATCTGCGTTTGGTCGAGCAGCGCGAGGTCTTCACGGCGGGCGGCGTCTTCTGACAAGCCGCGGTGTTTCCGCAGGGGCAGGGCCACGTTGTCGACGCAGCTCATGGAGTCGAACAGCGTGGAGTGCTGAAACACCATCGCGCACTTCTTGCGTACGGCATACATTTGCTGTTCGTCGAAGCGCGACACCTCTTCGCCGTCGAGCCAGATCTCGCCGGTGTCGGGGCGCAGCAGGCCAATCAGCTGCTTGATCAGCACGCTCTTGCCCACGCCCGAGGCCCCGATCACGAAGAAGACCTCGCCCGGGTTCACGTCGAAGGAGACGCCGTCCAAGATGC
>DATAKF010000211.1:0-6828 GCA_036261775.1 Polyangiaceae bacterium
AATGAACGCGTTCGTCGGCATCTTGCAGCACGTCCAGATCCTGAATGCTCAGGTAGGCCCGCAGCGCGGCAGGACGAGCGCCGACGTTTTGGCGCATCACTCGCCGCATCGGGTCCGGGCTCGAAAAGCCCTTGGGCACGAAGCCGACGAACGCGATTCGATCGACGAACGCCAGCAGGGTCTCTCGAGATTCGTCGAGCACCTCGGTCAAGTAGCGGTTCGACGTCATCAGCGAGCACTCGATGCGCCCGCGCGTGGTGCGCACGCCTTGCTTCAGCTCACGCTCGCCGAGCAAGTTGAGCGTGGAGCGCAGCAGCATGTCGCGACCGTCGAAGACTTCGTCCAGGAACGCATGCACCGAGCCGATGATGCCTTCGTCGGTGAAGTGCTCGGTGCGGCCCGTCTCCATCAACGTCTTGAAGTCGATGGCGCCCACCAAGTCGGTCAAGACCGTGTTCTCGGTGAACTGACGCGCGAATAGGCTCGGTTCGCCGGTCGTCGCGTCGAGGATGCGCCCCAGCACGGCACGCGCCAGCTGGCTTTTGGCCGTGCCGGGCGGCCCAGTGAGCAACACGTGCTCGCGGCTGAGCAGCGCCAGGGCAGTCTGGGCCAGCACGTCTTCACGCTCCAAAAATGCCCCCGAAAGCTCGTCGAAGAATCCCTTCAGCCGCCCGGCCGCGCGCGAGAACGCCTCCATGGGGATGACGCTAACATGCCTCGGAACGAGAGTTGGGGGATGTGAGTCCGCGGCTCCGCTCCGCCAGCGCGAAGGTCGCGCCGGTCGCGCCGGTCGCGCTGGTGCTCGCTCCGGCCTACCAGTTCTGAAGCGTTGTCCCCCAATGCACGACGCCGACGACTACATCAGTCGCCGGCGTCGCCGAGCACCCAAACGGCGCTGCTAGTTACTTCGCGAGCTCGAGCGCTTGCTCGAGCCAGAACGCGCCAGCCTTCGGGCCACCGTTGCACTCGCCGTCGGACTCGCCGGGGCGCTTGAGCCAGAGGTAGGCTTGGACGAGCGGGTCGCCCGTCTCGGTGGTGGGCAGCTTGCCGATGTGACGGCCGGGCGGGTTGCACCACTCGAGCTTCGCGTCTTGGCCGTTGCCGTTGCGGCTGCTGTCCAAGATGAACGGCGCGCCGCCGACCATCTGCGAGACGGTGTGGCCGAATTTGATGTTCTCCGCGTCCCAAACGTAACTGGACACGTTGAGCGCTAAGCCGTTGGCGTCGCCGGCGCGGCTGAGAATTTACGCGCTCGCTCGAAAGGCACGCCAGCTGCCGAATTGGCTGATCTCGCGGGCGCCTTTGAGCGCGTATGGCTCACAGGCAAAGCCTTTGACCAACGAGCCGTCGGCCAACTTGGTCATGCCGATAGTCATAGGTGCGGGAATTTGCGCGACGAACGCGCCAAAAGCCTCGCGCGTCAGCTCCCAGATTTCGACCTCGATGGCGTGCGCAGCTTCGCCCGGTGTATGCACCAGGCCCGGCTTCGGGGGCACGGTGTCGAGCGCGTACAGCCGGTATTCGGGCGCGGTTTTTGTGGTCTTGATGCGACGTGCGCCACGCGAGCTGAGCTCGTGGTTGAGCGGCTGCCCCGTCAGGTGAGCGCCCGCGACCGCCAGCCACACGCAGTCGTGAGCTGGCCGAACCGAGGTGGCCTCCTCCCCCACGAACCTTCGTCCCAGCTCGAGCAAGCGCTGATCGTGGAAGGCGGGTGCCATGAAGGTCACGCCGAACGGCAAGCCCGACTTCTTGAAGCCCGCCGGCACCGCCAGCGCCGACAGATCGAGCAAGTTGACGAAGTTGGTGTACGTGCCGAGCCGCGAGTTGAGCTCCACCGGCTTATCGAGCACTTCTTGGATCGTGTAGTGCGAAGGCGCGGTCGGCAGCAGCAGTGCGTCGCAGTCAGCCAGGACGCGGTTCGCCTTGAGCCGCAGCTCTCCCAAGCGATAGAGCGCTCGAAAGGTCGCCTCAGCGCCGTGGCCGCGGCCGCCTTCGACAATGCCGCGCACCACCGGGTGAATGGCCTCGGGCTTTCTCGCCAGCAGCTCCGCGACGGTCGTCAAACGCTCGGCCACCCACGGGCCCGCGTACAGGAGCGCCGCGGCCTCGCGAAACGGCGCCAGGTCGAAGCGCGTGATCTCGGCGCCCAACGCCTTGGCGCGCTCCACCGCTGCCAGGAACAAGTCGGCGTTTTCGTTGTCGCCGAAGAACTCCAAGTCTTGGGCGCGCGGCACCGCCATTCGCAGCTTGCCGTCCCCTAGCGCGTTCACGGCGATGCGCTCGCGAGAGTACGAGTCGTCGGCGTCGAAGCCGGCGCTCAGCTCCAGCAGCAGCTCCGCGTCGGCCAGGTTGCTCGTGAAGATTGAAACGCAGTCGAGCGAGCGGCACGCCGGCACCACGCCGCGCGTGCTGAGCAAACCGCGCGTTGGCTTGACCCCTACCAGCGCGTTGAACATCGCCGGCACGCGCCCCGAGCCGGCCGTGTCGGTGCCCAGTGAAAACGCCACCTGGCCCTTGGCGACCGCGACCGCCGAGCCCGAGCTGGAGCCGCCCGAGACGTACTTGCTATCGAAGACCGAGCTGCAGATGCCGTAAGGGGTGCGGGTGCCGACCAGGCCCGTGGCAAACTGGTCCAGGTTGGTCTTCCCAATCACGATAGCTCCGGATTGCACCAGTCGCTCCACCACGCTGGCGTGACGCGCCGGCAGGTAGCTGTAGTCGGGACAAGCCGCAGTCGTCGGCAGGCCCGCCACGTCGATGTTGTCCTTCACCGCGAACGGGATGCCGTAGAGCGGCCCCGCGCTGTCCGCCGCTTCCAGCTGCGCCAGCACCTGCTCTTCGCTGAAGCGCGAGATCCAAATCGGCTGGTCACCTTCGGCCTCGATCCGGCGCAAACAGGCCAAAAGCTCGTCTTTTGGCGACTTGGTGCCGGCCCGGTACGCAGCCATCAACTCGATGATCGACAAGCTCACGACGCCACCTCGCTCTTGAGCACCGCGACGCGTTGGCCTGGCGCGACCGAGTGCCCTTCGGCCACCAGCAGCTCGGTTACGACGCCATCACTGGTCGCCTCGACCGTAATTTCCATCTTCATCGACTCGACCACCAGCAAGGTCTGACCACGCTTGACGGTTTGACCCGCCTTGACCTCGAGCTTCCACACGCTGCCCGGCACGTGCGACTCGACGGCCTCCGAGCCCGCCGGCAAGGCGGCCGCGTCGGCTTGCGCGCCAGCGCCTCCGCGCGTCTCGCTGCTGAAGCTGAGCTGCCCGTTTTCGATCCAGCGCTGGCGCTCGGCCTCGAAGGCCGCCTGCTGCTGCGCCTTGAAACCGCTGATGCTGGCCTGGTTATCGCTCAAGAAGCGCTCGTAGTCGCGCAGCTTGAACGTGCCTTCGTCGATCTTGATGTCGACCTTGCCGTAAGGAAACGCCTCGCGTTGCTCGAGCAGCTCCTCTGCCGATACCGGGTAGAAGCGAATTTGGTCGAAGAAGCGCAGGAGCCACGGCGTGCCCTGCAAGAACCGCGAGGTGACGCGAAAGCGGTTGTAGACCTGCAGCGTGCGCCCCACGAACTGGTAGCCGCCCGGCCCTTCCATGCCGTAAATGCACATGTAGGCGCCGCCGATGCCGACGGCATTTTCCGGCGTCCAGGTGCGCGCGGGGTTGTACTTGGTCGTCACCAAGCGGTGCCGCGGGTCCACCGGCGTGGCCACGGGCGCGCCCAAGTACACGTCGCCCAAGCCGAGCACCAGATAGCTAGCCCCGAACACGGTCTTGTAAACGTCGTCGATCGAGGGCAAGCCGTTGATGCGCCGAATGAACTCGATGTTGCTGGGGCACCAGGGCGCGTCGGGGCGTACGCCGCTCGTGTACTTGGCGATGGCCAGCTGCGTCTGCGGGTCGTCCCACGACAACGGCAGGTGCACGGTGCGGGTCGGCACCTCGATGTCGTCGATGCTGGCCAGCTCGCGCTCGGCGCCCTCCAGAGCCGACAGCAAGAGCTTGCTCGAGAGCACGTGCGGATCGAAATGGATCTGCAGCGAGCGAACGCCTGGCGTCAGGTCGACGATGCCGGGCAGCTTGCTCTGCTTGAGCCATGTCATCAGCGCGTGCACTCGAAAGCGCAAACGCAGGTCGAGCACCAGCGGGCCGTACTCGACGAGCAGGTAGCGATCGCCAGCGCGCCGGTACACGACCTTCACGGCCGCCTCGGGCAGCTCGCCCGCGATGGCGCCCGTTGGCGCTACGGCGCTCAACGCCGAGGCAGGCGCTTCGGCTCCGCGCTGCTCGATCAGCTCATTTTGCGCCACTTCGAGCGCCGTGGCTTGCTCGGCCGACAGCGGAACCAGCCGCACTTTGTCGCCTGGCCGGAGCTGCCCCATCTTCCACAGCTCAGCCGTCGCGATGACGCCGGGGCACACGAAGCCGCCCAAGCTCGGGCCGTCGGGTCCGAGCAAGATTGGCATATCGCCGGTGAAGTCGATGGAACCAATGGCGTAGGCGACGTCGTGAATGTTCGACGGGTGCAGGCCCGCTTCGCCGCCGTCGGGGCGCGCCCACTCGGGCTTCGGTCCCACCAGGCGAACGCCCGTGCGATTGGAGTTGTAGTGCACCTCCCAATCGCTGGAGAACAGCATCTGCACGTCGGCGGGCGTGAAGAAGTCGGGCGCGCCATGCGGTCCGTACAGCACTCCCAGCTGCCAGCTGCGGGTCAGTTGTGGCCAGCACGCCTCGGCGAGCGGAGCCGGGTCGTCTTTCGCGGCGTCGCTGCCGATGTGCAAGATGTCACCGCGACGCAGCACGCGTCCACCGTGGCCACCGAAGCCGCCGAGCGTGAACGTGGTCCGGCTACCCAAGTACGCCGGTACCGCTAGCCCGCCGCGCAGCGCCAGGTACGCGCGCGCCCCCGCGTCGACGCTCTTGCCGAGCTGCAGCGTTTGACCGGCTTTCACCGCAATTGGCGTAAAGCGCGCGACTTTCACGCCGTCCAAGGTCGCGCCCATGTCGGCGCCGCCAAGCGCTACGACGGCATCGGACGCAAAGCGCAGCGTGGGCCCCGACATGGTGAGCTCGAGACCCGACGCGCCCTCGGAGTTGCCGACCACGCGATTCGCGAGCCGCAAGGCCAACGGATCCATCGGCCCCGACGGCGGAATGCCGACGTCCCAGTACCCGAGGCGACCGGGGTGCTCGACCACGATGCTGAAGGTCCCGGGGGCCACGACCTCGATGGTCGGAGTCGAAAAGGCGACGCTCTTCAGGTGCGCCGTCGTGGTCTCGCCCGCCACGAAAACGGGATCGCGCGCCAGCTGCGCCAGATAGTCGAGATTCGTTTCGATGCCGCTGATGCGCGTCTCGGCGATGGCCGCGCGCAAGCTCGAAAGCGCCTGCTCGCGGCTCTCGCCGTGCACCATCAGCTTGGCCAGCAGCGGATCGTAAAAGGCCGAGACCTCGGTTCCGCGCTCGATCCAGGTATCTACCCGCACGTCGGGCAGCACGACGTCGGTCAAGAGCCCCGAGCTGGGCTTGAAGTCGCGTGCCGGATCTTCGGCGTACACGCGCACCTGAATCGCGTGGCCTTTGGGAGAAATCCCCGCAAATTTGCTCAGGTCCGGCGGCTCGCCCGCGGCCGTGCGCAGCATCCACTCGACCAAGTCCACGCCCATGACCAGCTCGGTCACGCCGTGCTCGACCTGCAGCCGCGTGTTCACCTCCAGGAAGTAGAATTCACGGCGCTCAGCGTCGAACACGAACTCCACGGTGCCGGCAGAGCGGTAGCCGACTGTCTTGCCCAGCACGACGGCGGCTTCGTGCAGCGCGCGCCGCAGACTTGGCTCCAGGTTCGGCGCTGGCGTCTCTTCTATCACCTTCTGGTTGCGGCGTTGCGCCGAGCAGTCGCGCTCACCCAGCGCGATCACCTCGCCGCGTCCGTCGCCGAACAGCTGCACCTCGATGTGCCGGGCGCGCTCGACGAAGCGCTCGAGGTACACGCTGGCGTCGCCGAAGTTATTCTGGCTCAGGCGCTTGACGGTCTCGTACGCGGCGCGCAGCTCTTCGGCGCTGCGGCACAGTGACATGCCGATGCCGCCGCCGCCCGCCGAGCTCTTCAACATGACCGGGTAGCCAATACGCGCGGCCTCGCGCTCGGCCTCGGCCAGATCAGCCAGCAGCTCACTGCCGGGCAAGAGCGGCACACCAGCGGCTTTGGCCAGCGCGCGCGCCGTGTGCTTCAGGCCAAACTGCGAAATTTGCGCCGAAGTTGGGCCCACGAACGCAATACCGGCGGCCTCGGCGGCTTCGGCAAAGCGCGTGTTCTCGCTCAAGAAACCATAGCCGGGGTGCACGGCTTGCGCGCCGCTCTGCCGCGCCGCCGCCAGCACCGCGTCGGCGTTCAGGTAGCTCTGCTTGGCGGGGGGAGGCCCGATGCAAATCGCCGTGTCGGCGTCGAGCACGTGGCGCGAGTGCCTGTCCGCCTCGGAGTAGACCGCGACGGAACGAACGCCCAGACGCTTGAGGGTGCGAATCACGCGGCAAGCAATCTCACCGCGGTTGGCGATCAAAACTGTATGGAACATGGCCGGCACGCTTCAACGCGAAGAATCAGGAAGCCAGAGGACCCGAACCGCTTCGTAGACATCACCGGTTCAGTGTTGTTGGCAAACCAGGGGCTCAATCCTGATCCTCCAAGATTGGCCCGGGCCCTCGGGCTTCCGGATTCTTCGGGTTGCGTTTTCTTTGTTGTTACTTCGTCGTGACTCGCGCTCGCTGCGCTCGCCATTTTCACAGGGAGGTGGGGAGGCGGGGAGGTCCGCGAGGCGAGAATTTTGGG
>DATAKF010000237.1:0-5162 GCA_036261775.1 Polyangiaceae bacterium
GGTTGAGTCTGGGGAATGGACTCAGGCTGGTTGAGTCCATTGGTTGGACTGAACCCCATACAATACTTGTTCGAACCGCGCCCGCCAGAGCCACCCTGTTTCCCATGGTGCTTCACCACTATGCGCACGGGACCATCGGTCCGCTCACGCAAGCTGGCAACAGCGGCGGCGACGGCGGCACGTGAGTACCCCGTGTCCTCCGCCAGCGCTTCGTAGGCAGGCCAGCAGCTTCCCGATTGGTCAGCGCGGGAGATCAGTGCGATCAGCACCGCCTTCTCGCTCCTCGAGTAGCAGCGCGCGTCGCGCACGGCGCACTGCAACTCAAACCGCGGGAAGCTCAAAGTTTCACCGCCAGCAATGCGTTCGCCAACGGCTCCAGCTCTTTGACGTCGAGCGGGATTCCCTGCTTCTGCGGCACGGGCCCGCGCCAGCTCGCTTTCCAATATCGGATGTCAACGTACGACGCCCCCGTGTGCAGCTTGCACCACGTGATCCGGATCTCGCCGGCGGTGCCTCGCGGAATGGTGGCGAGGATTTTTTGCGATTCGAACGGCGTTTTCTGTGCTACTTTTCCCACTGCTACTGTTCCTGCGCCCTGCCGGTTGCCCCCGGTGGGGCGCTCCTTTTTGGGCGCCCCGCGAGCACGTTTCGAAGTTCAGGCCGCGCGGGTCCTCCGCTTGCGGCTGTTGTCCTGGTGGACGATCAGCGCGTCGACGTCGTCGGCTGGCGCAGGTTCGGGCGACGCCTTCGGCGTGCCGCTGCGCTTGATCCACTCCCAGAGTTCCTGCTCGTCGACGAACGAGCCGTTCGTGTGCGGTGGCCGGTACACAGCGAGCTCGCCGCGCTTCTCGGCCGCCAAGATCGCGCGATGAGAAACCGGCGCCTTCTTCGTCGTCACCATGCGAGGCTTGCCGAGCTCTTCACGCAGCAGCGCCGCCAGCTCGGGGACATGGCCCAGCAACGCAGCGCGGATCGCCTCGTCCAAGCTCACGGCGATCCCCCGGACGAATGCGCGGGGCGTGCAGATCCGGCACGGCCGCCGGCGAGCCAGCGCTCGCAGCGCAAGAGCGTGCCCTCGAGCACCGGCACGCCGGCGGCAACCGAGATCAGCTGTTCACGGTGGAGCCCGGAGGCTGCTACCGCCGCCGGAACCCCCATATTTTGTAGCCGATCGGCTACTTGCGCTTGGAGCTCACGCGGGGGGCAGACGCCCTTCGTTTTGCGCCTTGGCTGACCGGTGTCGGGCATTCCGATCCCGACGATGCCCGACGCGCGCTGACATTGCCGTCGTCGGAAATGTCAGACTTTCGCGCGAGCCACCCACGAGGGCGCCCCTTGATCTGCTTCGGCGGCGTGAGCTGGTTGGCGATGCCGTTCTCAGCGAGCACCGCGGCAATCGCCTCGGCCATCGGCCCCCGAGGCCTGCCGTCGTATGCTTTTTGGCGCTCCGACTGGCCCGCCTTCTCCCGTCGCCCAGCGGGGGAGCCTTCGGCCAGGGCGTAGGCAACGGCGGCGAGCTTGGTGTCCAGCGCGCTCTTGCTCTTCCGTTCTAGGGCAGTTTCGACGGTGGCGACTCGCGCGGCGCTCCCCCACATTCTCGCGATCTGAACCGCCTCTTGCACCGACATCGAACCGCGACCCATGCGCGAACCTCGACCGTTTACCAAGTCCAAGGAAAGCTGCACGAAGCTCTCGAGCTTCCGGTTGCGGCGCATGTCTGTGGTCTTCGTGGCCCAGGTGTCGAGGACGGCGAGCACCTCCGCTCGAGCGAAATGCCCCCCGAGGTGCCCGTCGAGAGCCTTGGCGAGCTGCCTGTCCTCGCCTGTTCCCAAATCCAACCCGTCAAGCAGAGCTAGGCCCGTTGCCGCCGCCAGCTGACCCTCGATGTCGCGTAGGACGTAGAGGAGGTGCCGCAGGTGCCCCAGCCTCTCGTCCGCCTTCATGCGATGTCGCCTCACGCGCACAATCCTACCTCGGCCCGCTTTTCAGGCCGCAAATCCCCTGACACGACTCTCGCAACTGTCCCCGAAACTGTCCCCACAGGACTTAGCTGCACCGGCCCGCGAGGACGGTGGAACGAAATCCCCGCTAAAGCGACGCTTGGTCGTGTAGCCGGCACCCCAAGAGTAAGGATTGAAAATCCTCGTGTCGGCGGTTCAATTCCGTCCCGGGACACTAAAAACCTCGAAGATTCCTGCGACTTCGAGGTTCTCAGACGTCGCTCTCGTCGCCCCTTCGCGACGGTGGTTGCTACGTATGCGCTACACGGCTCGACGTGGTCGACCAGCACCGCACGCAGGTTTTCTTCGGGCATTCGGCCGTACACCCGCTCGACCATCCGGGAGTCGGCATGGCCCATTGCTACACCGATGAAGTGCGGCGCCACGCCGTGTAGGCGGAGCCAGGTGCCGAAGGTGCGCCGGAGGTCGTTGGGGCTCACCGAAGCGATGCCGGCGCGCTCGCAGGCCTGCTGCAGGTCTCGCCGTGCGTTGCCCCATGGTCGGAACAGAAGCCCGCCCACGCCCTCAGCGTGCCGTAGCGTGTGCTCGAGGAGGTCGTGACCGGCGCCTACGACGGGCACGGTGCGAGCCGCGAGGTTCGTCTTGGTCCCACGCAGCAGGACGCGTCCAGCGTCGATCTGGACGTCCTGGCGGCGAGCCCGGTCGGTTTCACCCCACCGCGCGCCCGTGGCCAGGATGAACGCGACGCGGGCCGCCCGGTCCGGGGTGAGCTCGCCCAGCAGCTGCTGAGCCTCCGGTCCGGTCAGAAAGCGCTCTCGTGGCCGGTATCCCGACTCGAAGCCGTCAGGCATCACGGCGCCGATGTCGCTCGGGAACTCGCCGCGCCGCTTGGCCACCTTAAGCATGCCGCGGATGGTGGTCAGCTCCTTCTTGACCGTGTTGCGCGCAGCGCCTTCGGCGAGCCGCACGTCCACGAAGCGATCGATCTCTCGCGCCGTGACCCGCGACAGCGCGGTGTCGCCGCCGAACACGCGCACCACGTGCCCCGCCTTCGCCCGATACATGTCGAGCGTGCCCTCCGCACGACCCTTGCCTTTGCGGTCAAGGATCAGTCGGTCGAGTGCGGTGGCAACCGTGGCTTGGTGCGAGGCTGCGTAGGCCGGATCGACGGCTCCGCGTTCCCACTCACGCAACGCAAGCTCGGCCGCCCGCCTGTCGGTGCACTTGGTTGACTTGCAGACGCGCCGCCCGCTCGGTTCGTAGAACCATGCCCACCAGACCTCGCCACGCTTGTAGAGCCTTGCCGCCATGGATCGACCTCGAGACGCCGAATGTATCGTTGAAAGGACTCACGCGAAACGCGCAGCACTTTGCCGCGCCGAAAATGAATCATGTCGTGCATGAGCCGGTACGCGGTGGCTCGTGAGACGCCCAGTTCTTGAGCGATATCGCGAGCAGACAGAAACGGATCGCGGCTCATTTGGTCGCAACTTTCGGAGCGCTCGCCTTTGGCTCCTTTCGAACCCGAAAAGGCAGCTCCGCGCCGCACTCGCAGCAAGGTTTCGCGCGTTTTGCCAAGCCCATGAACCCCTTCGAGGCTTGGCGCATTCGCCGCTCCGCTAGCGCCTCGTAGACGCGAGCAAACACGTCGGGCGGAATCTTGTCACCGTTGGCGGTGATGTCCTTGAGCATGTACTTGATCAGTTCTCGAGCGGCGCTCTGACCATCGGTGACAACCTCTATGTGCACGATTGGTTCATCGATGACGCAACCGGCGCGAGCCAGCGCGCGACGCCACAGGTCTTGCACCAACGCATGTTCAAGGTATTGCGAGAACATCCACACGTGGAAGTGCGGATGTCCCATCCCGTCCTTCCCACACGTCCACTCGAACACCCGCAGCCATTCGACCGACTTCACGCCGATTGACCTAAAGTGCTCGTTGAGCAACTTCAGGAACACGACCCAAGCGGCGAACGCCAGCCAAATCCTGCCAGCAACGCTACTCGCTCCGTGGGGAACCGTGAGCGTGATGAATCGCTCGCCCCAGGCGCCCCCTCGCTGAATCGGCCGAAAAAGTCCGCGTATTCTTGCGCGCTCGAGAACTTCGAGACGTGCTGCCAAGAAACGAGCGCGCAACTCGGCTGCCGTGGCTCCGCGGCAGCGCAGGCATAGCATCCACGCGCGACACCCCGGTGACATCTCACTGCAGCATCCGCAGGACTGGCACGAGACCATGACGCGCTCCGTGCCGCAGGCCTCGACGCGCTCAATCCGTTCGCGCTGCCCTCGCGCTCGGTCGTCGTACCACTTCGCCTTGGCCTGGATCGTGACCTCGCTGCGCCCAGCACGGCGCAGCGCCGTGGCCACTTCAACGCGCCTCTCGACAAGCTTTCGCGCTCGCTCGCGGCGATACGCCTTGGTATGCTCCCCGACTTCGCGAAGCCAGGTCACCGAGCTGGACTCCGGAGACACGACTCCCGCGAAGGGCGACTTAGTTCGTAGGTATGAACTAAAGAGAGCGCCCCAAGCGGCGCCAGCGGGGCGCTGCCCCGCACCCGGCACGGGCGCTCTTTGAGCGCCTGGACGGACGAGCCTCGGAGCCCTGCCGCCCCCGCTGGCTTACAGCTCGGCAAGCTGAACGCGAGCTGAAGCGTACGGCGACGAGGGTCGTCGGCCGTCCGTCCCGTGTGGGTCGTGACTCCCGCACGCTTCAGCCCGTGTTCAGCAGCTGCGCCTTTCATCGCTTGCCGTCCCAGAAAGAGCGCTGTCGCGGATCCGGATCGCGTGGAGCCGACTTCGCTGCTGCGGCGGCGCCTGGAGGGCGTGGATCCCGCTGCAGAAAGGCCTCCAGAACCGTGTAGCGGACCATGCGACGTCTCCCAGGTCGCACGCTCGGGAGCTTACCGGCTCGAATCCAAAACCTAACTGTATCGACGGACACCCTCGCCAGCTCAGCAACTTCGTCCAGCCACAGGAAGTCGTCAGTCATAGCTAGGTGAGGATTGTGTACTCACCCGCGGCGACAATGACCAGAACAAAACGCGTACGATGCGGTTCCCCGCACCGTACGCATGCCCTAAGTCTTGGAAACTGCGAGCCGATTCACGCGTTGTCGAAACTTCTCGAGCGTCGCTCGGTCGATACTGTCAGGGCTCTTCCCTGTCAGCATCCCGGCTACCTCTCGCGTGCCAAAGCCGA
>DATAKF010000348.1:0-12979 GCA_036261775.1 Polyangiaceae bacterium
GCTTCTGTGAGCGAAGCCGTGGATGTGACGGTGAACGTGGACGCGCCGACCTTCGGTCGAGCGCGGGGGCGTGGCCGTAGCCGTGGGCGGGCTTCGCCCGGGGGCGTGAGCGGGCTTCGCCCGAAGTCGTTGGCAAGCGCCGCCAACGGCGCTTTCAGGTTGTCGTAGAGCAATCCGCGCGGCACGTCACTAAAGACCTCGCGCAGCGCGGGCCCCGTTCGCAGCGCTGCGCGCGGCCGCCCCGATCGGCGTTCTAGCAGTGCGCGGGCCTGACGTCGGTCGCTGACAGGACCACGAAGCTCGCTCCGCGTCGCCCCACGATGAAGTAGCTGGGCAGCACCGACCCAACATCCGCGAGTTGGGGCTCGGGCCTGAGCCGCGCCGCGACCAGCCACGTGGGAGCTGACGCTTCCGGGGAAGTCGCGCAGGTCGAAAGCTCGGCGCCGTCGAGCCGCTCGGCGCGGCTGGCGCGCTGGAGCGTCGCATGCGCTCGCGCGATTCCGGGCGCATCGCTGCTCGAGCGACGCGCCTCGCTCCACGGCTGCTCGCGCCAAGCCTCCAGGAACGCCTCGAGCTCGCCCGGAACGTCCTCCGCGGCGCACGGCGATTCGGCGAAAACTCCGGCGATCTCGTCGTGGCGGCCGGGCTGTCGCGTCGCCAGCACGAAGACTTCGCGCTTCGGCGCAGTTGCAGGCGGATGAAGCTTCACGCGGAAGACGAAGTCCAGGCGTCGACCCGCCGGAGCGCACGCGCTGCCGCCCAAAAGCTCCGCGCTAAAGCCCTCGCTATCGAGGGCTCGCAAGAGATCGACGGTCGCAGCAGAGGTGACCGACGCAGACCTTGGCACGCGAGCGCGCTCACTGGGTGCGGCGTCGAGCCAGCGCGCCACCAGCGCGTTCGGCACGCTCATCGGAGCAAGAGCGCGAAGCCAGCGCTCGCACCAGCGCTCTCGCACCCGATCGGCCCATCCCGATTCACTCGGCAATGCTTCGTGGCATGCCACGAAGCGGCCTTGCTCGTACATCGCGCTGTCGGGCGAATAGCGCGCGTCATACTCGGCGAACACTCGCCCGCCCCACGTCTCCACCGGGTGAAGAGGCCTAAAAATCCAACGGTAATCGCGGAAGCCCGCGCTGCGGCTCGGCAAGGCTCTCACCAAGGCCGGCGCTTCCGCCACGACGCGAAAGCAAGCCGGGTACGGCACACTCACCAGCAGCCGCGTCCCAGCGCTGGTGTAGCCCGCTTGGTATTCGATCCGAACGTCCGGCTGCGCGTCGGCGTCGATTCGCCCATCAGCGTGCACCTCGTAGGGAAACTCTCCGTCCCAATCGTGAATGCCGCGCGTCGCCAGCTCGACCGGACACGCGCTGTCACCGGGTTGCGCCAGGCGATAAACGAAGCCGGGGGCCACGGCGTTTTCGCCGCTACCTACCTGGAAGGCGCTGCGCATCTGCCCGCGAATCCAGTAGCGGCCCGGCGCCAGATCGACGGCGACCTGCACGCCACAAGCCAGCAGCGTCGGACTGTCGCCCGACGTCGTCACGCTCAGCAGCGCACGACGCGTGACGAGCGACGCCGGAAACTCCGGACCCGTCGAAGCCCACAGCCGCACCGGCTGGCTCACCTGCAGGAGGCGCAGCGGCGGGCTCAGCCGCGCGTCGGTGGCGTGGCGGCAGCCGTAGTCAGCCTCCGTGCGCGCTGGAGTGAGCGCGTCGTCGACCGAGCGCATCGCCCCCGGCTCCGTCTCGAGCGCCAGCGGCGGAGCAATCTCTGCCCCCGCCGAGCTTGCCATCGTGCTTACGGCTCCCTTCTCCGTCTTTCGGCGCGCCCCCTCACCCTGCACGGGCTGCACGGGAGCAGCGCGAGCCACCTGCGGCTCCTGCCGAGCACTGCCACCGCTCGGCGCGTGAGCAGCCGGGTGCAACCGAGTCGCGTTGCACCCCAGCAAGACGAACGCGCTCCAGCCCACGAGTCCGAGGCAAACCCACGACCAGCGCCGAAGAGAGTCCCGTTGCAGCACGCTCCGCACGCTCCCTATACTCGAAACCGTGACACCGCCGTGGAAACCCAGAAATCACGGCAAGCTCTCGCCCTTGGCCGCAGCGCGACGTCGAGTTGCCCGTCTGCGTCCCGGCTGACGGCTCGCTACCAGGAGCAGGGCCCCCACGCTGCGCCTGAGCGAGCACACGCGCAAAGTTTGCGCCAAACGGGACAATGGTCGCGGTCGTGGTTATGGCCTATCTACAAGAGACAAAGGAAAGTTCCCCATGCCCGTGACCATTCGCGTTTTCGATCCCGCTATGTGTTGCTCGACTGGCGTCTGCGGCCCCAGCATCGATCCCGAGCTCGCGCGCTTTGCCGCGGATGTAGATTGGCTGCAAACGCAGGGCATCAAGGTCGATCGTTTCAACCTTTCGCAACAGCCGGCGGCTTTCGCTGAAACAGCGGCCGTGAAGGAAGCGCTCGGGCGCGGAGTCGAGGTTCTGCCGCTCGTCATGGTCGACGACCGGGTCGTCGCCGAAGGAGCATACCCGTCGCGCGAGACACTCGCGGCGCTCGCTGGAGTGCTGGTGAAGAAGCTGAACGTGGCACCGGCGACGTCGGCGGGCTGTTGCAGCCCAGGCTCGAACGTGAAGGCGAAGTCGGGCTGCTGCTGAAGGAGCTGAGCCCCATGGAGCTTCTCGAGCGCGCCCCACGAAACCTTTTCTTCACGGGCAAGGGCGGTGTGGGTAAAACGAGCGTCGCTTGCGCTACGGCGGTTGCGCTCGCCAAGCGAGGCCGGCGAGTGCTGCTCGTCAGTACTGATCCGGCATCCAATCTCGACGAGGTGCTGCAGACGAGCCTGGGGTCACAGCCGCGGCCCATCGCTGGCGTTTTAGGGCTTTTCGCGCTGAACATCGATCCTGAGGCCGCTGCGCACGACTATCGCGAACGCATGGTTGGGCCCTATCGAGGTGTGCTGCCGGACTCTGCCGTTCGCAGCATGGAAGAGCAGCTCTCCGGAGCTTGCACGGTGGAGATTGCCGCATTCGACGAGTTCTCCAAGCTGCTCGGTGACGAGGCAACGACGCGCGACTTTGACCACGTCGTGTTCGATACCGCACCTACAGGCCACACGTTGCGCTTGCTCGAGCTGCCCGCTGCGTGGACGGGCTATTTGGAATCGAACGTCGGTGGCACGTCTTGTCTCGGGCCGCTTGCCGGCTTGAAGGCACAAGAAGCACTCTACGCGGCGTCGCGAACGGCGCTCGTCGATAGCGAACGCACGGTGCTCGTCCTGGTGGCCCGCGCCGAGAAGGCAACCCTCGCGGAGGCGGAGCGCACGCGTCGCGAGCTGGCCGAGCTGGGCGTCCATCGTCAGGAGCTCGTCGTGAACGGCGTCTTCCGTGCCCACGACCCGAGTGACGCCGTCGCGGTAGCGATGGAACGACGCGGCCAACTCGCCCAAGAAGCGATGCCGGCAGGCTTGCGCGAGCTTCCACTGACGGAGCTGCCGCTCTTGCCCTTCGGGCTCGTCGGCTTGGCCGCCATCGCGCGCCTGTTTTCGACGGCGCCGGCAGGCAACGAGCCTCGCAGCGATGCGCCCTCTCCGGCCGTCGAGCTACCCTCGCTTGCCTCGCTCATCCCCGCGCTGGAGCAGGGCGGGCGCGGCGTCATCATGACCATGGGTAAGGGTGGCGTCGGAAAGACGACAGTCGCCGTCAGCATCGCGGTCGAGTTGGTGCGCAGGGGGCATCGCGTCCACCTCACAACGACCGATCCAGCCGCACACGTCGAGGCCGCAGTCGGCGCCGCCGTCGAAGGCCTACGGGTCAGCCGCATCGATCCTGCCGCGGAAATCCGCGCCTACTCCGATGAGGTCATGCGCACGGCGGGCAAGGACCTCGACGCAGCGGGCCGCGCGCTGCTAGCGGAAGATCTCCGCAGCCCTTGCACTGAAGAGATTGCCGTCTTCCGCGCCTTTGCTCGTGCGGTCGACGAAGGCGAGCAGGGTTTCGTGGTGATCGATACCGCTCCAACGGGCCACACGCTGCTGTTGCTCGACGCCGCGGAGTCGTATCATCGGGAGGTTCTCCGCACGGCGGGCAGCGCTCCCGAGGAAGTGCGTCGGTTGCTGCCGAGGTTGCGTGACTCCGCGTTCACCAAGATCTTGCTCGTGACGCTCCCTGAAGCCACACCCGTTCACGAAGCCGCGCAGCTTGAACGCGACCTGGCGCGCGCAGACATCCGACCTTTTGGCTGGGTGGTGAACCAGAGCCTCACCCCGCTTGCGCTAACGGACCCTGTTCTCGTTCGTCGACGTGCCGCAGAGGCGCGCTTTCTCGACGAAGTTCGTCGTCTAGCCACCCGGTTCGCAGTTGTTCCGTGGTCGGCCCAGGGCGAAACGCCGCGCCTTGATCTCGTGAACCCGAAGGGGCAAGCGCAGCCTGCCGGCGCTGCGGCATGACCACGCGAGCCAAGACTCGGTTCACAGCCAGATGGCCGAGGCACTGGCGCGAATGCTCTTTGGCTCGCCTAGCCGTGAGCGATGCACGGGCTGCGAATGCTTGACGACGCCGTGCCGGGTGGAACCGCGGGATAGTAGGATTGTTTGCGCAATCCGTGCGCCTGGCGTCGCCGCAAGCGCAGTTTCTGCGGCTCTGTGAGGAATCGCTCGTGTTTCTGCTGTATTGCGTGACGGCACGTCAGTTGCTTTACGTACGTGCTAGTACGGTCGGAGCGACGCTGGCGGTTGAATCACACGCACAGCACCGATGACCGGGGCAGTCACCGCTCGCAGATGAACGGCTGGGTCAAGTCCAGCCCGGACAGCGCATTGGCAAAGGAGGCTTGTTGTGGAGTGGAAAATCGAGCCCCAGGCAGATGGAAGACTGATACGTGTCTCTACGGAGGGCTCGTTCCACCTCCGCCAACAGCGGCAAATGTTCGAAGAGCTCGGTGCGAATCCCGCGTTCGCGCAGGGGCAGCGAGTCCTGTTCGACAACCGACGCATCGATATGAGCGGTAGCGACGAGGACGCCATCCGAGAGTCGGTCGACATCGTGCAGGAGTTCATGGGCAAGCTGCACATCGAACGTCTCGCCGGCCTGGTCGACAACGGTTTGAACTTCGGCGTCGGGCGCCAGTTCGAAATCTTGACGGATGTGGCCGGGGGCCACGGCTTCCGCCTCTTCAAAGACGAAGAGCTAGCTCTCCGCTGGCTCCGCGGAGAGCTGCTCTAGCGATCGAACCGGCTTGGAAGCAATTCCAGGCGGTATCGGGCGTTTGGGGCTTGTTCGTCGCTCAGTCGCCCATCAGTCCGACGACGCCGAACGTGGCGCCCTGGGGATCGGTCGCGATCAGGACCCAATCGCCTCCGGGAACCTGGTGCGGTTGAACCGCGATTTTGCCGCCTCCGCCTTCGATGGCGCGCTTGGCGGCGGCCACGGACGGCACTCCAAAGTAGAACTGCCAGCCGCCGCGAAGATGCGGCGCGGGGGTCTTCATCATGCCACCCAGGCGCACGTCGCCCTGATCGACGAAGTGATAGTCGCCGGCGTCACCCATCGGCATGGTGTCCTTCAGCGTGAAGCCGAAGTGCTTGGCGTAAAACTGCAGCGCGCGAGGAAGGTCCGCAGTTTGTAGCTCGTTCCAGCGCACGTGCTGCGACTTCTTGACGTCGAACACGTCGCTCTTTGCGTCCGGTTGACCAGGCGGTGGAATGGGACGCATCACGTAGAAGGGCGCTCCCATCGGGTCGGCCGCCATCACGATGTCGCCCACCGGCAGCGTCTTCTTGGGCATCAACACGCGGCCACCGTCGGCCACGATCGCCTTGGCCGCTTCGTCCACGTCTGGCACGTGGAGGTAACCGATCCAGGTGGGGTGCGCGCCGTGGGTCAGCATGTCCGACGTGAGCTGCAGCACCCCACCGGCCATTCCGCCATCCGAGCGCACGATCGAACGATAGTCCATGCCGCCGGACAGCTCTGCCGGCTGCCCGGCGATTTTCCAACCCAGCACGTCACCATAGAACTTGGCGGCGGCGTCGGCGCTCGTGGTCATCAGCTCGTACCAAATGAAACTAGAGTTGGCGGTGGTCACGATTTCTTTCTCCTTGCACGAATTGCGCGTCGTTCTATCGAGCCGGAGCGCTGTCCCGGCGTAGGCGGGTGAGCGCCGAAAGTCAGCTGCAAATAGCTGCTCAGGTGCGCAATCGCTTCGATGACGGGAGTGCGGTCGCCTTTGGCCTTGGCCAGCACGAAGCCGCCTTGCAGTACGGTCTGCGTGAAGAGCGCCAGGCTCTCTGCGTTCACCGGCTCCCGCGGCGGGTACGCCTCGATAGCTGCCTGAAAGTCTGCTGCGAGCTGCGAAGCGTGCCCCATGATGCTCGCGCCGCACGCCGCGCGCACGGGCTCCGAGGTCGCAAAGGCTTCTTGCACCGTCGTGCCCGCAAAGCAGGTGAACGCTTCGATTGGCCCCGAGGCCATCGTGGCCCGCAACGCCAAGACACCGGGCTATCGTCCTCTTGAACGAGCGCCACGCGGTTCTCTGCGAATGCCACGCCCCCCGTGGTCGCGACGAGGGTGGGTGCCACCTTGACGGTGCCTGATTTTAGCTCGATCGCACCGACGCGCTGTACGCTGAGCGCGCCGATCGCGCCCTGGAGGTGCACGACGAGCGTGCTGCCGACGGTACCGAGTACGGATAGCCGTAGCCATTCGATGCCTCCGAACGTGGGCAGCAGTTTGATGCGACGGGGCGTCGCTCCCGACCCTTCGAGCACGAGCTCGGCGTGTTCGGGCAATAATGCGTCAGTCGTGCCTCGCACGTCGAAGTGGGCGACTCCGAGCGGGGTCGAGAACCGCTCGTAAGCGGGGCCGCTGCCCAGTACGGCTCCACTCGAGAGTGCGCGACGCTCGCCCAAAAATCCTCCCGTATCGGGGTTGGGATACGTGAACAGCAGCTCGTCATCGTTCGGCAGCGAAGGGACGCCGTAGTACGAGCTGTCGGACCGAGCGACGTGTTCAGGACTCTCGGCCACCTTGGCTACCAAGTGGCAATCGGGGAGCGAAGCGACTGTCGCGATCGCTTGCTCCTTCCAATAGGCGACCGAATTGCCGGACGGACTGAAGCTAGTCGGCAACACGAAGGCGGGGTCGGGCGCGCTGGCGGAGGTCAGCGCTGGCGTCGGCGACTTCTTCATCGCGGGCGAGACGGGCAGCGACGGACGCTCCCTTGGCGCCGCGCACCCCGCGATCCAGAACATTCCCAAGAGCAGCCAACGCACCGCCGCATCATGCCACGGAAGCACCGCGAGCCGGCTGCGCCGCTGCGCGCTCCGCTTTGGCATTCCCAAAGCGGAGCGCGTTGGCGCTGGCGTTACTTAACTTCGCTCTTGAAGCCCGTGATGCTGGCTCCTTGGCCACCACCCCAGACCTCGAGACCGCCCATGACGGCGATGAGGTTCTTCGACTTGGTGATGTAGCCGCGCTCGGCGGCCTCGTTGATGAAGTCCATCAGGTCGAACTGGTAGGCCATGCCGTCGGCGATGCCGTTGGGCGCGACGAAGCTGGTTGTCTTCCGGTTCTGATGGTTCGGGCCGTGCCAGAGCGTCCAGGTCTGACCACCGACGACGACGCCGTTCGCCACCGGGAACATACCGGCGGGCTGGAAGCTCGGCGGATCGCGGTACCAGATCATCAAGAACTCTTCGGCCTCGGTCGCCTGCGCGTTGCTGTTGAACCACACGTCGAACGAGACGTTGTATTCGTCCGTCTTCGGCGTGCCGCCCGACGACCAACCCATGCAGGTCGGGATGCTGGTAAGGCTGCTGACGACCTTCGGAAGGCTACCCGTGCTTCGATCGCCGCTGCCGTCGACCCCGATGTAGATCGAAGGGAAAGAGCAGGGCGAGGCCGTGGTGGTCTTGCAGGTCTGCGTGTCCAGCTTGAACCCGGCGCCAGGGAGGAGCGACATCGTGAAGTTGCCGTTCACGGGGTTCCAGAAGTTGGCCTGAGCGCGGTAGGCGTTGCCGCTCGACTGCGCGTCTTGCGTGCCGGTGAGCGACCCGGTGCTCCAGGTGACGCTGTTGCCGCACGAAGCCACGACGCTGCCGGTGCCGCGGCTCTTCACCATGTCGGGACCGATGTCGTTCACGCAGAAGTCGAACGCGGCGGACAAGCCTTCGCCCGGATCGGGCACGTAGGCGATGGCGCGCGCGATCGGCTCGTTGGCGTAAGGCTTACCGTCCTCCGGCTGCCAGCAGGTGGTGTTGAACGACGACCAGGGAACCACTTGCTTGATACTCCCGCCCGCCGCAGTCAGGTTGGTGCACCAGCGCTGCGTCGCGTCCGTTGCGCCGTTCGGGCCTTCGAGCTGCACGCGGATGCCTGTCTCGCCGCTCTTCACGGTTACGTCCAAGGAGAGCCCGCCGCCTTGCGGCACGATCGTCTTGATCTCGGCGTTCTTTGCCTGCAGCTGGTTGACGTGCACGCCGACCGCCGCGATGTTCGAGTACAACGTCGAGCCCGGGGTTGTGCCCTTGATGCAGAACGGACCGTCGACACCGACCATGTCTTCGAAGTTCTTTGGGGCAACGGTGGACGTGCCCGAGGCGAACGCAAAGGCGAAGCCGGACCAGTCGCCGCTCGTGTGGTAGCCGCCGAACAGGCCGTCGGCGCTCATTCCGCCGCTCGCTGAGCCGCCCGGGTTGCCGACGCCGCCGGTGCCGACGCCGCCGGTGCCAACGCCGCCAGTGCCGACGCCGCCAGTGCCAACACCGCCGGTGCCGGTGCCAACACCGCCAGTGCCGGTGCCAACGCCGCCAGTGCCAACGCCGCCAACGCCGGATCCGGCAAAACCGTTACCGCCCGGACAAGGAGCGCTGCTGCAGACGCCATTGCAGCTCTGCTGACCGGTCGGACAATTGGAGGGCGTCCCATTGTCTGTTGTCGAGCAGGCGCTTGCGCCGAGCAGACAGGTCCCCAGCAATCCGAGAAGAATCCCGAGCGAAGATGAGATGGCTTTCATGGCTTTCCTGTGGTGCTGGAAGCCATAGCTCGAATTCTGGTCCTCGTCCCACACTTCCGTACGTTGGACGATTGGTAATGACCTTTACATACACTACACAGAACTTGCTAGTGGGAGTTTTCTGACTTCGTTGGTGCTCAATGGACCTAGCTCTGTTGCGAGCGACCAGCGCGCCTCGTCGTCATCTCGGAAGCGTTGGCACGCGCACGCCGGCTTGCCCACGGCGGCCCAGCCAGTCGTGCACTCCCGCGCGCTCAATCCGCGAACGAGCAACTACCGCCTGCGCGCTCGCGTTCGACCTTGCGCAAGCTCGCGCGAAGCGTCGGCGGCGCCTGATGCTGGTGGCGGTGACCAAGTCCTCTGTTGGGCTGGCTTTCACGGGCCGCCGTTCGGAATTAATTCCTATGGCTGCTGCTCGAGCACGCCGGCAGTCTGGCTCGATGACGAATCCAACCGAAGCGGCGCTCGAGTGGACGGAGTGGGGCAACCTACGTGCTCGCTACGAGACGCCACGCCCGCGGCGGATGCTGGCGCTCGACGGTGGTGGTATTCGCGGCATCCTCACTTTGGAGGTGCTCGAGAAGATCGAGAACGACTTGCGCGCGCGCTACGGCGGGAGCTCCGACTTTCGGCTTTCGCAGTTCTTCGACTACATCGGTGGTACCAGCACCGGCGCCATCATCGCGACCGCTTTGGCTCGCGGGATGTCGGTCAAGGACGTGAAAGCCTTCTACACCGACTTCGGGCGGCAGGTTTTCCGCAAACGCCCGTTGCTCGAACGCCTCCGCAGTCTCTATGAGAACGGACCTCTCGAGCAGAAGCTGCGTGAAGTGTACGGCCAGAATGGTAAGGACACGACGCTGCAGCCGGGAAACCTAGAAAGCTTGCTGCTCGTCGTCACGCGCAACGCCACGACGGATTCGGCGTGGCCGATCAGCTCCAATCCATGGGCCAAGTACAATCGCTACAGCCGCAAGGACTGCAATTTGCAGATCCCTCTCTGGAAGCTGGTGCGCGCAAGTACGGCGGCCCCGGTCTACTTCAGCCCCGAAGTCATCGACTGGGATACGGGTGATCCCAGCAAGTCTTTCGTGTTCGTCGACGGCGGTACCAGTGCCTACAATTGCCCCGCGTTCTTGATGTATCGCATGGCCACCGAGCCTGCGTATCGCCTCGGTTGGGCTCGCGGGGAACAGAACCTGCTGATCGTTTCGGTTGGCACCGGCAACGCCCCTGTCTTCGGCAACGAAGCGGAGTCGCCCGACGGCAACGTCGTCTCGGGCGCCGTGAATACCCTGCTGGCGCTGATGAACCAGGCACGTGTGGACCAAGACATGAATTGTCGTACCGTGGGACGCTGCACCCATGGCGAACCGTTGGACCGCGAAGTAGGTACGCTGGTTTCCAACGAAAGCCTGGACAGAGACACCGGACGCGCCTTTCTGTACGCGCGCTACGATGCAGAGCTGACGTGGAGCGGACTCAAGCGTCTGGGCCTCGAGTCGACGATCGACGCCGCCAAAGTCAACAAGCTGGACGCCGTCGAGGCAATTTCGGATCTCCAGGCGGTGGGTAGAGCGTTGGCAAAGAGCGTCGATATCGGCACGCACTTTGGCATGTTTGCGGATCCGAACGCCTCGCCGCTGCACCCCCGAACGGGTACCCCATGAGCGAGCCGAGCACTGCGCTTCGCGGCCAGCGCGGGGTTCGTCTTCCACCCGAGGCCGTACCGATCTGAACCCCGTTGCGCCGCTGCTCTAAGCTGGAAGACTCCGCCCCTCGGAGCGTAGGCGCTGATAGGCGAGCCCCAAGACGATGGGCGGAATCATCAGATAGCTCAGGCTCGTCGAGGCGAAGTACTGGCTGAGGGAGACGCTAGGCGGCGCCGCCATGAACACGACCAAGTCTAGCGCCACGCAGGTCACTGGCCAGAGCGCCGACGCCAGGATGACTCGAGTCAGGATGTGCCCCTGAAGCCCACGAAGGTATGCGATCGCCACACAGGTCGTAGTACTCGCGAGCACGACTGCTTTGAAGGAATCGAACAGGGGACGATTGACGACGCTCCACGGGTAGAGCGCCGACGCGACCGCAAACACCACGCCCCACAGCAGCGCGCCCAACCCGGCCGCGCGTGTCAACGCCGACCCCACGTGGTTGGGCTGCAATGCCTTGCGCGTCGTGTTCATGTGAACCCTGACAAGCATGGTTCGTGCCGGAGCGCGGGCTGTGCCGCGCCACGCAAGCGTTGCGCTCGCTGCGCGCGAATTGCAGCGGGAAGCTCGTGAGGTCGGCTGCCGGCGTTTCGACGAACCTTGGAAGGGGCGCACCGTCCAACGGCGCTGCGGGCACACGAATTGCTGCGCCAGCGTCATGGAAACGAACCAGCTTCCGTCCTACGACCGAACGGATAATCCCACCGGCTGTTGTCCTCGCTTCGAGCCTGCGGGTTGGGACGACCGACAGCTCCACTTCGAAAATAAGCCGTTTGTTCGTGCTTCGACGATCAGTCTGCTTCACGTGCCGCTCAATATGGGCTCGGTATTCCAGAAGACCTTTGATGCGATCCAGAAGGCCGACGCCGAGGGCGCGAGCTTCGTCGTCTTGAGCCATGACACGTCGGCCTGGCACGGTGAGCACCTCTTCGCGGTTAGTCACGACGTGCCTGGCGCAGACATGGTGCATTTGAGCGGTGACTTCATCACTAAAGTCTTCGACGGCCCATTCTCCGAGGCGCGCGCGTGGTGCGACCAACTTCGGAGCTCGGCGCATGCCAAGGGCAAGCGGCCGGGAGAGCTGTATTTCTTCTATACGACTTGTCCCCGCTGCGCGAAGACGTACGGCCACAACTACGTCGTCGGGTTCGCCAAAGTCAGCTAACCGCTGTCCGACTTCATCGGGAGCAGCTTTCTGCGTCACGGCGAGAGTTGGCCGAACTGCGCCGCGACCTCGACCATCGCGCCCTTCGTGGCACGAGCCATGCAGTCACGATCTCGATGGCCAGATTTTCAAATCGAAGCGAGGCGGGGCGCATGCTTGCGTCCGAGCTGTCCACCTATGCGTCGGACTCTCCCGTTGTGCTAGCGCTGCCGCGCGGCGGAGTTCCGGTCGCGTACGAGGTCGCGCGTGCGCTCGGCGCTGAGCTGGACGTGTGGGTCGTTCGAAAGATTGGCGTGCCTTGGCACCCGGAGGTCGGAGTGGGGGCCGTCGACGAAGACGGTTACGTCCATCTCAACCAGGATATTCTCGACAATATTGGGCTTTCTGGACCGGTCCTCGACGAGGCCATCGCTCAGAAGCGCCGCGAAGTCGAAGAGCGCGTGATCAAATACCGCGCCGGGCGACCGCGAGCTGCACTTCGAGGTCGTACGGTGATCGTGGTCGACGACGGCATCGCCACGGGCGGCACGGTTCGGGCTGCAATCCGCTCGATTCGTTCGCAAGAGCCAAAGACGCTCGTGCTCGCCGTGCCGGTTGCTGCTGCAGCTGTCGCCACGACGCTGGCCTCGGCGGTCGATCGCCTGGTGTCCCTGCGCACGCCACGCGCCCTCTACGCGATTGGGCTTTGGTACGACGACTTCACTCAAGTGCCGGACGAAGAAGTCGTCGCCTCGTTGGAGCGCGCGCGCGCCGAGCGTCGGGGCGAGCCACGGCCGCGCGCAGGGTAGCTCCGTGCGTTCAGTGCGGTGCCTACGAAAGCCGTAGCAGGTCGCGCAGTGGGCGACCTGCTACGGCGCAAGCCGCTGGACCTATTCGGCTGCCGCGGGGGTGCTGCGAACGTGGAAGCGAGGGTCGAGCGCCTCCAAGGTTTGAATGATGCCTGTGTATTCGAGCTCGGCCATGGGCAGCATGGCAGCACCGACGAAGCCTTGTCGACGCATGTCGATGGCCTTGTCCGAGACGTGCGCGCGAACGCGGTCCCAGAACGGATGTGCGAAAGCGTCGACCGGCTCGCTCAGTTTGCCTT
>DATAKF010000241.1:0-2096 GCA_036261775.1 Polyangiaceae bacterium
ACCACGTCGTCGCGAGCTCTCGATTTCAGGGACTTCTAGCGTCGATGCCGAAGGAGTCTCGAGACTGCTGGCGCTTGCTAGAAGGCCTCTCTACCGGTCACATCAAGGACCGAGATCCGATGGCGGAGGCCCTTTGCCGCATCCGCAACAGTGGTGCCTTCCACTACTATCAACCCAAGTCGCTTGCTGATGCCTTCCGCGGCGCCTTTTATGAACGGTCCGCTGGCGCGCGCACCGACAAGGCGTATGCATCCTTTGGCGTGAACCTCGAAGGCACCCGCTTTCATTACGCCGACGCCGCTGCAGAGGTCCTGCTCCAGAAGCAGGCGGCCGGGGCGGGCGTGGCGAGCTACAAGTCGGAGTTTCAGACCCTGCTTTTTGCGGTCAACAACGCCCTGTTCTCGCTCGTGTGTCGCTACTTGGCGGACCGCAGCGAGCGCAAGCCACCGCGTCCGCCGTTGCGTCCACGCGGAGGCTCCAAGGCCAATCGAAAGCGCCGGAAGTAGCAATGTCCCCGGAGCAAAAACGTAGTGGTCGCCCCCGCAAAGGCTCGCTCGAGTTTCGTGGCGGTACCTGGCGCGCGCGGCTAACGGTCACGATCCAAGGCGTTTCGATCCGGCGCTGGTTCGACACCGGCACCGACCACAAGGGCGTGGCTCGCCGGCGCGTCGACGACGAGCAGAAGCGCCTAGCCGACGAGGGGGCTGCGAGCGTTGCCGACGTGGCGGCGAGCGTCGCCCGCGCCGAGACGCTCACCGAGGCCTTCGAGCGCGTCGTGAAGGCGCAGGCGGCCGACGGCTTGAAGAGCTGGAAAGACCGCCAGTCGCGGCTACAGCGCTACGTGCTGCCGGAGCTGCAGCACCTCGCGCCCGGCGCCGTGAGCGGGAAGCACATCCGGTCTGTGCTCGAGCTGGCGGCGGAGACGCTGAGCAAACAGAGCGTGATTCACTTACGGAACGACTTGTCGACCGTCTTCGGCGACTTGTGGCGCGACGAGCTGATCAAAGAGAACCCGGTGCAGCGGGTGAAGCTCCCGAAGAAGCTCCGCATCGAACTCCGCCGACGCGTGCAGCTCACGGATCCGGAGTTCGCCCGCTTCATGGCGTGCCCGGACGTGCCCGAGCTGTTGCAGCTGAAGGCGCTGTCGTCCCGGTCGTTCGGCGGGCAGCGCACCAGCGACCTACACGCCTGGGACTGGTCGCACTTCGACCTCGAGACGTGGATCACGGCCAAGGTCTATCGACCGAAGACCGACGGCGAAGAGATCAACATCACCGAGCTCGTCGAGCTCGTCATCCCGGAGCCGCTCCGAACCCAGCTACACGCTTACTGGACGAGGGAGGGCAAGCCCAAGACCGGGCCGGTGTTCCCGGTGCAGAAGGGCGAGCGGGCGGGGGAGAAGCAAGGCAAGCGGAGCCACGCGCGGGAGCTCAGGGCAGCCCTCTGGCGCGCTGGCGTGCACCGTCCGCTGCCCGGCTTCGAGGAGGCGCTGGCGGCGCTCCTGGTGGCTGACGAGCGTCTGGCCGGCCTACGGGAGAGCAAGGCTCGGGGGGACGTTCGCGACGCCCAGCGCGCGCGGCGCGCGGCACTCGAAGCCGTGCAGGGCTTCGACGCCATCCAGGCCGACTGCGAGGAGACCCTCTGCGCCGACTTCCACAGCTTCCGGCGGGCCTTCAACACGGCGCTAGCTGCCATGGGCCTGAACGTGCAGCAGGCCATGGCCTTGGCCGGGCACAAGAGCGCGCAGACCCACATGCGCTACGTGAACCTGCTGCAGGGCGACCCGCTCGAGATGCCGGCGGGCGCGCTGCCGGCTTTGGGGGTTTTGCCCACCTTGTGGCCAAAACTGGCCGACTCGGTGGGGGCTTCCAATCACGAAGCCCTAGGTTTTCAGGGTGACTCCAGCGAGAATCGAACTCGCGTTACCGGCGTGAGAGGCCAGTGTCCTAACCGCTAGACGATGGAGCCGTTGCGAGCCCTGGTGGCTCGCGCTGTCAAAGAGTTGCTGGGGGACTAGGATTCGAACCTAGATAGCAAGAGCCAGAATCTTGCGTCCTGCCGTTAGACGATCCCCCAATTAAGTTCGGAGGTTAGCC
>DATAKF010000244.1:0-7907 GCA_036261775.1 Polyangiaceae bacterium
AAGGATCGTTTGGCAGCTCGTAGTAGCAGCGGTAGCCGGTGTCGACGGTCGGAGTGGTGGCTTCGTTGGTGCCGATGCCGAAGAAGCGGTTGACCGCCGTGGTGACCTTGGTGTCGACCTCTTGCTGCGTCTTTCCGGACAGCGACGTGAACAGGTTGGTCGTGCCGAGTCCGCTACCACCACCGCCGGTGCCGCCCGAGCCCGCGCTGCCTGCCACGTTGGCAGCGCCGGCCGTACCGGCGCTGCCGGTGGAGCCAGCCGTCGCGGAGCCGCCGTTGGTCGTACCGGCGCCGTTGCCCGAGCCAGCGGCGCTGGCAGCGCCGCCGGAGCCGGCCGTGCCCGCTTGCGAGCTGGTGCCGGCGGTGGGGGAGCTCGAGCCGCCCGCGCCGGTGTTCGTGTTCGGGCCTGCGTCGTCGGTCGAGCAAGCGATGGCGAGCGGCAACAGGGCTAGGGCTACGCGAAGCGGACGACGCATGCGCCTCGAGTAGCGCCTCGCCGCTTCGTTGCCGAGCTTTACAATGCGGGCGCCGCTGCGTAGCCGCTCACCACGCGGTCGCGCCCGCCCAAATCGCGCGCTAGCTCGACGTCACGGTAGCCGTGCGCTTGGAGAATCTGCACCGTGGCTGGGCCTTGATCGGCGCCAATCTCGAGCGCCAAGAGGCCGCCGGGCGTGAGGTAATGCTCGCCTTGCGCCGCGATCTGCCGCACCAAATCGAGACCGTCGGGGCCGCCGTCGAGCGCCAGCTTGGGCTCGAAGTCACGCACGTCGACCGGCAACTCTGCCAGCTCGCCGCTGGCGATGTACGGCGGGTTGGCGGTGATCAGGTCGAAGCGCTGGGCGCTCACGGCCGCGAACAGCGAGCCGTGCACCAAGCGCAGGTTTCGCACCGCACCGGTGCGGTGCGCGTTCTGTTGCGCCACAGCCAGCGCGTCCTCGGAAATATCCGAGCCAGTGACGGTCCAAGTTGGCCGGCTACGTGCGAACGCGATCGCGACGCAGCCGGAGCCCGTGCACAAATCGAGCGCCGCACCGAGCATGCTGCGCGCGCGGGTGCGCTCGAGCGCGACCTCCACCAACCGCTCGCTATCGGGCCGTGGAATGAGCACGCGTGAGTCGACCTTCAGCGAGAGGCCGTAGAACTCGCGCTCGCCCAGCAAATACGCGACCGGCTCGCCCGCACGACGCCGCTTGAACAGCTCGCGAAAAGCCGTCAGCTCCGCTGGTGCGAGCGGGCGCTCGGACTGCATGATCAAGCCGATGCGATCGAGCTCGAGCACGCGTCCGAGGAGCAGCTCGACGTCGAGCCGCGCGGTGTCGTTGCCGCGGCGTTTGAGGTCGTCGGCGGCCCAAACCAGCACGCGCCGGACCGACCAAACGTCACTCTTTGCCGCCGCCGCACCGGCGTCTGCCGCGTCTTCGTTGGGCACTGGGTTCACGCAGCGCCGACGGCCCGCTTCACGTCGTCGACGACTTTTTCCACGTTGCCGCGGATCTCCGCCAAGCGCTCGGCGCTCGGCGCCTCGAAGCGCAGCACCAGGATGGGGCCGGTGTTCGAAGCCCGCACCAGCGCCCAGGCGCCGTCCGGATACGTCACGCGCACGCCGTCCAGCTCGTTGACGTTGCCGGTGCCGGCCAAGGCTTTGCGCAAGCCCTCGATGACCGGAAACTTCTTGTCGTCCGGACAGTCTTTGCGCAGCTCGGGCGTGAAGTGCATCTTGGGCAGGCCGGTCAGCATCTGGCTCAGCGGCTTGTCCTGCGCCGTCAGCAGCTCCAGCATACGCAGCGCGGCGTACAGGGCGTCGTCGTAGCCAAAGTAGCGGTCGGCAAAGAAGAAATGGCCGCTCATTTCGCCAGCGACGGCCGCCTTTTCTTCCTTCATCTTCGTCTTGATCAGCGAGTGGCCGGTCTTCCACATGATCGGACGGCCGCCGAGCTTCGAGACGTGGTCGAACAGCGTCTGCGAGCACTTCACGTCGCCAATGATGGTCGCGCCCGGCTTGGCCGCGATGATGGGGCCGGCGAACAGCGCCAGCAGGCGATCGCCCCAAATGATGTCGCCGTTTTCGTCGACCACGCCCAGCCGGTCGGCGTCGCCGTCGAAGGCCAAGCCGATGTCGGCTTTTTCGGCGCGGACGCGCTCCACCAGCGCGGTCAGGTTCTCGGGCACCGTGGGGTCCGGGTGGTGGTTCGGAAAGTTGCCGTCCATGTCGCAGTAGAGGGCGGTCGGCGTGATGCCCATGGCTGCCAGCACTTTCAGGCCGAGCGGGCCGCCGCCGCCATTACCGGCGTCGAGCACGACCTTGGGCTTGCGCCCCAGCTTGATGCCCCGCGTGAGCGTAGCGACGTAGGCGTCGTCAATCGGCGCAGCCGTGATGGAGCCGCCGGGCTTGTTCGGCAGCGCCGGGCCTTCCACGAGGCTGCGCAGCTCTTGGATGGCGCCACCGAAGAACGAGCCATGGCCGATCATGATCTTGAAGCCGTTATCCGGCGCAGCGTTGTGGCTGCCGGTGATCATGACGCCGCCATCGGTCTCCAAGTGATGCACGCCGAAGTAGAGCGCGGGCGTCGGGCCGACGCCGACGTCCAGCAGCTGCGCGCCGCCGGCCTGTAGGCCACGGGTCAGCGCGGCGTGGATGCGCGGGCCCGATAGGCGACAGTCACGGCCCACTGCAAGGCGCGGGGCGCGGCCGACGTTTCGGCCCAAGAGCTCCGCGATGCCGCGGCCAATGCGCTCGACGACGTCCGACGTCAGGTCTCGTTCGGCGACGCCTCGGATGTCGTATTCTCGAAAGATGTGCTTCGTCATTCCTTATGGGGGCGAACCATAACATGTTGGCCGCTCACTGCCCCCCGCCCCCGCCGGTGGAGACGGGGCCTGAAAAACTCGAGCAAGCTGGCGGTCTTGGACACGCCGACTGCGGCCCCAGCAGGCTGACGTTGTCCGGGTACCAGCGCGGGCGCGCGTGCCACAGCTGGCCCTGCTGACGCCGCAGCTCGACCGGGGCGAGCCGGCAGTGTGCTTGCGGCATGACCCACTCGCCGGCCTGCCACTCCCAGCGATCGGTGAAGTCCCAATAGCCGTCGGTCCAGACGCAGCTCGCGTTCGGCTGTGGCGGTATTTCCTCCACCTTGGCAGGCGGGGGAGGGAAGGGCACCACCACGGCGTCGTTCGGCGGATGAGCGCCGCGCGGCGCTTCTGCGTGTCGTGAACCGCAGCCTAGGGCCATCCACACGACGCCAACCAGCGCGAGCTGCTTCATGAGCCGAGCAACATCCCGGTCAGTTCCTCACGGATCAGCTCACCGAACACCAAGAGCTCGAGCGTCGCCAGCACCAAGAACGGTCCAAAGGCGATGCGCGCTTTGCCAAAGCCGGCCTCCGGCTCGCCCGCCAGCGGATCCTGCGCGAGCTCGGCTTCGAGCTCGGCGCGCTCTTCGGGCGTCGCGCGGGCCAGCTCGGCTTCAATCTCCGCGCGCTCCAGCTTGACGGCGTCGGGCTCGTCGAGCCGCCCGCGCACCAAATACACCGCAACGACCGCCAACGTCGCCTGCACCGCGCCCGCGAGCAGCGTGAAGACGGCGCCCTGCCAGCCAAACCAGGCGCCGGCCAGCATGACCAGCTTGGCGTCACCCAGCCCCATGCCGGGCGTGCCGCGCAGCAGCCGATGCAGCCAGTCGAACGGCAGCCAAATGATCGCAAACCCGACGGCCGCGCCCAGCAAGCTGTCTTGCCAAGTCGCGCCAAGCCGCAGGGGTACGCTCACGAGGCCGAGCGCGGCGCCGCCCAGCGTGAGCTGGTCGGGCAAATACATGTGCGACAGGTCTATGAACGCCGCGGCGATCAAGCCGAGCCCGAGCGCCAGCTCTGCCGCGAACAAGAGCCCGCCCTGCCAAAGCGGTGTTTCGAGGGGCAAGGTCAGGATCGTTGCTTGAACGAGCGCGGCGCCGAGCAAGCCGCCCAGCAGCTCGACCAGGGGGTAACGGGGTGAGATCGGCGCTTTACAGCAGCGGGCGCGGCCGCGCAGCAAGAGCCAGCCCAGCACCGGCAGGTTGTCGAAGGCGCGGATGGGCGTGCCGCAGCTGGTGCAGTGCGAAGCCGGGAACGCGATGCTCTCGCCGCGCGGCAAGCGATAGATCACCACGTTCAAGAAGCTGCCGAAGACCAGCCCGAGTGAGACGCCAACCCCCATCCAAAACCAGGCCGGCAGCTCGAAGACGGTCACGCCGCCCCAGCCTACACCGAGTCGGCCTGCCGTCGATCCGCGTCGCCCACGAGACGGTCCAGCTCACCCGTGCGATTGAGCCGTGCTAATTCGTCAAAGCCGCCTACCGGCGCTCCGTCGATGAACACCTGCGGCACGGTGCGCCGTTTGGTCACGTCGATGAGCCAGCTGCGCTTGGCCGGGTCGTCGGTCACGTCGATCTCTTGAAAAGACAGACCCCTGGCTTGGAGCAGGGCGTGGACGCGCACGCAGTACCCGCAGTGCCGGGTTCGGTAGACGACGATTCTTGCCATTAGACGCGGTGTCTAGAGTGTAAGACGGACCAGGGGCCAGCGCCAGCCCTGCTATGCTCCGGCCGCAACATGCCGGCCGAGCCCCCGCTCACCACGTTGTCTCTCGACCGCTACGTGCCACCAGCCAAATCACTGGTGGCGCGAGCCCAGGCGCTGGCCGACGAACGGCGCCACCACGAGGTCCAGCCGCTGCACTTGCTGGCTCGGGCCCTGGAGCGCGGCCGCAGCACCCGCGTCGTCTTCGAGCGCGCGACCTCGAGCGTGCTCGACTTCGAGGCAGCGGTGGAGCGCGCGCTGTCGGCGTTGCCGCAGTCCAAAGAGCGCTCGTACTTGTCCGACGCCATGATTGACCTGCTCGGCCGGGCCGAGCGCGACGCCAGCCTCGAGCGCGCGCCGCGCGTGACGTCCGCGCACCTGCTGAACGCGCTCTCGCAAGAGATCCGCGGCGCAGCGGGTGAGCTGCTGTCGGCGTTCGGCGTGGTTCCGGGGGCGCTGCGGCGCCACGTAGCCGCGCTCGACGAAGCGACGGACACGGTGGCGGCGGCAGCCGAGCCTGGCGCGGCTCCGCCCGAGCTTACGCGCAACCTGCTCGACGGTCCGCAAGCCGCCGATCCGGTGATCGCGCGCGGCGCCGAGGTGCGGCGGCTGGTGACGATCCTGGAGCGCCGGCAAAAGAGCCATCCGCTGCTGGTAGGCGACGTGGGCGTGGGCAAGCGCGCCATCGTGCGCGCGCTGGCTCGGCGCATCGCCAGCGGCGACGTGCCGACACGCCTGCTCGGCGCTCGGCTGGTCGAGCTAGACCTGGGCGCGGTCGTGGCGGGCACGCGGCTGCGCGGCGAAATCGAAGAGCGGCTGCGTAAGCTGATCGCCTCACTGAGCGGCCGCGGCGGCTCCGAGCACATCTTGTTCATTCCAGGCCTCGAGCAGCTGCTGGGCCAAGGTCCGACCGGCTCCAGTCTGGCGGACGTGCTGCGGCCGGCGTTGGCGCGCGGAGATTTGCGCGTCTTGGCGACCACCACGCCCGATGGCCTGCGCAAATTGACCGAAAAAGAGCCGATCTTGGCGCGCGCGTTCAGCGAAATTGCGGTGGCGGAGCCGAGCGTCGCCGAGGCGATCGAGATCGTTCGCGGCGTGGCGCAGAGCGTCGAGCAACACCACGGCGTGCCGATCGAAGATCGCGCCATCGTGGCGGCCGTGGAGCTGGCCAAGCGCTACGTTCAGGAGCGACGCTTGCCCGACGCCGCCATCGACTTGCTCGACGAGGCCGCCGCGAGCAAACGGGTCGAAACCGACGGCATGCCGCTAGAGCTCGACCAGCTGGTGCACCGGCTTGGTTCACTCAAGGCGCAACTTGCGTCGTTGGCCGACGAAGAGGAAGCCTCCGCGCAAGAGCTGCGCGCCAAGCTCGAAACCGAGCAAGCCCAGCTGTCGCCGCGCGCCCAGGCCCTGCGCGCCACCATCGAAGGCCGGCGCGGCGTGACCGCGGCGGTCAAGACGTTGCGCCGCGAGCTGGCGAGCGCCGAGGCCGAGCGTCAGCGCGCGCGCGACGAAAAGAACTTTGCGCGCTTGGGTGAGCTCGAGCACTCGACCTTGCCCGATCTGCAGACACGCTTGGCCGCGGCCGAAGAAGCCGCGCGCAGCCACGGCGGCAGCACCGAGAACCCGAAGCTCCAGGAGCAAGACGTGGCAGCCACGCTGGCCGCCTGGACCGGCATTCCGGTCGACAAGATGCTCGAGGCCGAGGCCGAAAAGCTGCTGAAAATGGAGGTGCGGCTCGGTGAGCGCATCGTCGGGCAAGACCACGCCTTGGCGTCTGTGGCGCGCGCGGTGCGTCGGGGGCGGGTGGGGCTGCGCGATCCGAAGCGGCCGATCGGCTCGTTCTTGCTGCTCGGGCCGAGCGGCGTCGGCAAGACCGAGCTGGCCAAGGCGTTGGCCGAGTTCCTGTTCGACGACGAAGCCGCGCTGACCCGGCTCGACATGAGCGAGTTCATGGAGCGCCACATGGCCCAGCGGCTTATCGGCGCGCCGCCCGGCTACGCTGACAGCGATCAGGGCGGCTTCTTGACGGAGGCCGTGCGGCGCCGTCCTTATTCGGTGCTGCTGTTCGACGAGGTCGAGAAAGCGCACCAAGACGTGTTCAACCTGCTCTTGCAGGTGCTCGACGACGGGCGACTGACCGACGGTCGCGGCCGCCTGGCAGATTTTTCGAACACGGTCGTGGTCATGACGAGCAACATCGGTTCCGAGCGCATCTTGGAGGCCGACGCCAAGCTGTTCGAGTCGAGCGACGGCCGCGAGGCCATGAAGGATCTGCTGCTCGAGCGCCTGGGCGAGTTCTTCAGGCCAGAGTTCTTGAACCGCCTGGACGACGTGATCGTCTTCCGGCCGCTGAGCAAGCAGGATTTGCGACGCATCATCGACATTCGCCTCAAGGAGCTGGCGCGGCTGTTGGCGCCCCGCAAGCTCACGCTCGAGGTTTCGGACGCGGCGAAGTCGCGCTTGGTCGACCTCGGCTACCAGCCCGCACTAGGGGCTCGGCCGCTGAAGCGAACCCTGCTCAAGGAGCTGCAGGACCCGCTGGCCCACGCGCTGTTGTCTGCCAAGCTCGCCAGCGGAGGCAACATCAAGGTCGATCTCGTCGCTGACGCGATCACCCTCGACATTGGCGCCGGCAGCCCCTAGCTCATTCGCCGATCGGGTTGTCGATCATGACCTGCAGCAATGCCTGCTTGTCGTGATCTTTGGCGAGTTGCACGAACGCGTCGTCCCAGCTGGGCGGCAGACCGACGGCGCGGATGCGCTGCTTGGCATCCTTGAACTCCGAGTAGATGCCACGCGCCATGGCGTCGAGCCCCTTGGTGGGCACGTTGAGGCGAACCGGGCTGGAGCCTTTGTATTCGTTGAAGGCCACCTGGCCTGCGGGTGAAGCGATGGTCTTGACCCAATCGAGAGCGCCCGTCTCGTTCTTGGCGCCGACCGGGATGGCGAACACGTCCATGCCGTAGACGAAGACGCCAGCGGCGTCGGGGCTGCTCACCACGCCGAAGTCGACGTCGGGCGTCGCACCGATCTGCATCAGGTAGCCCTTGGCCCAGTCGCCGTGGATGAACATGGCGGCGCTGCCGTCCTTCAACGTGTCGGCGGCCTGAGTCCAGCCGAAGCCGTCGACCGCGGCGCCTTCCACGTCGATGTAGTCGGTCAGCACCTGGTCGAGGACGTCGATTGCGGGCATGAGCGCGGCTTCGGTGACCGGCTCCTTGTCGACGATGTACTTGACGAACTCGTCGGGACCCATCGTGCCGAGCGCAAGTGAGATGAACACCTTGTCGATGATCCAACCTTGCGAGGTCGAAATGGCCAGCGGCGTCACGCCCGCTTCCTTCAGCGTGGC
>DATAKF010000252.1:0-9377 GCA_036261775.1 Polyangiaceae bacterium
TCATGCTCGGTTTCCACGGCGCTGGCGGCAAGGGCACCGATGTCGCGCCTTCCTTCTTTGGACTGTGGGAGCTCTCGCAGGGCAGCACCATTTTTGCCGCACCTGACGCGGTGGGCGGCATCTGGAAAGCCGACGCCGATACCACGATGGTCACAGACCTGCTCAAGCAGCTCGAAGGCGACCTCTGCATCGACACGTCGCGCATCGAGCTCGAAGGCTTCAGCCAGGGCGGGGCCATGACCTGGACCTTGGCGTGCGCGCTACCCGGCAAGTTTCGGCTCGCCATTGTGCACTCGGGCGGCGGCCTACCCATCCCCAAAACCTGCCAGCCCATCCCCTTCATTTCCATGCTCGGGACCGACGGCAGCGGGCAGGACATGAGCAGCGACTTTTTCGCGATGACCAACGGCTGCACCGTAGAGGCGCTGCCCCTGGCGCCCAAAGGCGGCCACGCCTGCACCGACTACAAGGGCTGCACCGCCAATCACCCCACGCGTTGGTGCGACTACGACGCCGGTCACACCCCCTCGCCAACGGATTCAGGCCAGAGCAAGTCGTGGGTGCCGCAAGAAGTGTGGAACTTCGTGAAGCAATTCTGAGCGGCACTGTCAGCGGCTCTGACCCCCACGTAGCTTTAAATAGCGTACTGCTGCACCAGGTAGGGAGCCAGCGGGCTTTTCCAGTGTCTGGCAGCGTCCGCGAGCTGGGCGCGATCGAGCTCGACGCGCCGGAGATCCACGGAGACGTCGCTGCCGCGAAACTCGACGATGGCGTACTCGGCGTGGGCGAGCACGGTTGGGGGGCCCCCTGAGACGAACCGCTCGAAGGGCATGCCGACGCTGCCAGGATTGACGAGCAACCTGCCGCGGTGTTGTCGCAGCATCTGGATGTGGGTGTGACCACCGACCATCACGGTCGCTAGCTGATCGCCAAGATGCTGGGCAAGGTCCTGGTCCGACGTCTCGGACACGAGGTCGCAGTTGTTCGAGGAGGGCGAGCCGTGAAAGAGCAGCAAGCTGCTGGAGCCCGCGAGGGGCACGCTGACCCGCGCGTCGAAGCCCTGGACGAAGTCGATCTCCGTCGAAGAGAGCTCGCTCCGGCATTGCTCGACCGTGCTCACAATCAGCGGCGACGTCGAATGCTCGCGAATGGATGCGGAGTCGTACATGTACTCGTCGTGATTTCCTAGGATCCGGAAATCACACGCCTCCTTCACCAGCTCGAGCACCTCGTGCGGCCGCGGCCCGAGCGTCGCAACGTCCCCGAGGCAGGCGATCTGGTCGACGCCGCGCTGCCGAATGTCTTGAAGAACGCGACTGAGTGCCAGCTCATTGCCGTGAATGTCGGACACCAGGGCGATGCGGTAAGCGCTCATCGGATGCCCTGAACTATTAGCAGAAGTTTCTCAGTCGTCTGCGATCCCCAAATGGGGCTAGCATGATGCTGCAATGTCTACCCGGTGGCGGCACGTCGTGTGGTGGTGGCTCCTCGTGGCGTGCGGTAATGGCGTGACGGCGCGGTGTTCCTGCGGCGGCCTCGAACCGGTCGTGGACGAGAGCCAAAGTGCAGCCGCTCGTGTCGATTCCCACGAACGGATCCTAGAGGGGGTGTCGCGTGCGCGGAATCCGCTGCTCTGGGCCCATCATCAAACGCTGCGCGCTCACGCCCTAATCGAGCTGGGACAAACTCAAGTAGACACCACCCACTTCGAGCACGCGACCGACGCGCTGGAGCTTGCCCTTCAGGAGCTTACGCGTGAGAAGTCACCAAAGGAGTGGCTAGCGGCAGAGACAGAGCTGGGCAACGTCTTGCGGCTACGTGGTGAGCGCGAAACGGGTAGCGACAGCCTCGAGCGAGCCGTGTCGGTGTATCGCGCTGCGTTGGCCGAGGTTTCGCGTGCAGAACAGCCTGAAGTGTGGGGCTTGCTTCAGGACAACCTTGGTACTGCTCTGGGCGCTCTTGGGCAGCGTGAGGCGGGCACCGGCCGGTTGGAGGAAGCGGTATTGGCGTTTCGTCAGGCCCTCGAGGAGCGTACCCGCGTGCGGGCGCCCTTGGATTGGGCAATGACTCAAAACAACCTGGGCACTGCGCTGCAGCTGCTCGGCGCCCGTGAAGGTGAGGTGTCCCGCTTCAATGAGGCCGCCGTCGCGCTGCAAGAAGCACTCAAGGAGTTCACCCCAACTCGGTCGCCTGCGAATTGGGCGATGGCGATGGTCAATCTCGGCACGGTTCAGGCCGCCGTCGGTCGAGCGGAAGTCGGAACCGCCAACCTCGAGCGAGCGGTCAGCACGTACGGCTCGGCGCTCGTGGTGATAACCCGTGATGCAGCTCCTGAGCGCTGGGCCATCCTGCAGCACAACCTCGCGATGGCGCTCTACGCCCTGGGAGAGCGCGAAACGGGTACCGCGCGCTTTGTTCAGGCCCGCGAGCACTATGGTGCCGCTTTGACCGAATTTACCCCCGAGCGTGCGCCGATGCGCTGGGTCACGGTTGCGATGGGCCACGCGGATACGTTGCGTGCGGAGGGAGAGGTGGGCGGCGAGACCGCGCGCCTCGAACAGGCGCTCGAGCGCTACGAGGCCATTCTCCAAGTGGTTCCGCGAGCAACTGACGCGCTACTGTGGGCGCTACTCCAGAGCAAGCGGGGCGTTGCGCTGGGGTTGCTCGGAACGCGAGAGGCTGGCACCGCCAAGCTCGAGCAGGCAGTGGGCCTGTATCAGGAAGCGCTGCAGGTAGTGACTCGCGAAGGCAATCCGCTACAGTGGGCGCTCATTCAAAACGACCTCGGCGCAGAGCTTCGAACGCTTTCGGCGCGCCAACGAAGGCCACCGTGTGGTGCTATCGAGGCCCACTACCAAGCTGCCAAGGTCGCGCAGGTCGCTTCGCCCCAACTCGCGGAGAAGGCGCTTGCCCAACTGGCACAAGACCTGAAGAGCGCAGTCAGCGCCACCCCCGCGAGCTGTCCCGCGATCCACCCGGCCGTTTGGCACGAGATCAGAGCTGCTACTGCGCCCTGAGGATGAGAGCTGCCATCCTCAGCCGTCGTCTTCGACGAAGCGCTTGAGGCGCTCGATCGCGTCGTCCCACTGGCGCGAGATGAGGTCGAGGTGGTCGCGCGCTAGGGCCAGCGGTCGCCGATCGAGTTGCCACCTGGTCTCGCGACCCGAGCGCTCGCAGCGCGCCAGCCCGGCGGCCTCGAGGACGCGCAGGTGCTTGGTGACCGCTTGGCGTGTGATGGAGCTCCCGTCCGTCAGGTCCGTGAGTGAGAGGGGCCCCTTTTGGCTGAGGCGTGAGACGAGGACCATACGCTGCGGATCACCGAGCGCGGCGAATACCGGAGCCGATGCAGCGGTCGAACGCGGCGGCATGTCGTCAGACCTGACGCGCCAGGTACTTCGCCACGAGGCCGAGCTGGGCTTCCCAGCCGCCTTCATTGTCGGCAAACGCCTTGGCACGGCGTTCGAGCGGCAGCGCGTCGAAGCCGGACTCGGTGATGGTCAAGCGCGTCCCTCCCGCGACCTCTTCGAGCTCGAAGGTCACGAGTGTGGTCGGTGCGTTTGGCCCCATGTCGGGCTCTGCCCCCGGGTGCCAGCGAAAGGCGAGCAGGCTGAGTGGCACGATGCGCTCGATCTTCAGATCACAACGCATGCCCACGTAGGGCTCTTGATGCTTCGCAATCTCGTCGTCGACCTGCGTCTTCGCAATCGCCCCAGAAACCGTCTGCCCCTCGACGAACGGCCCTTCGAGGGTCATCCCAAACCAGGTCCCAAACGCCGCCGAGTCGCTGATCGCGTTCCACACCTTGGCGAGCGGAGCCTTCAATATCGTGGTTTTTTCGATCTTGTCCGTCATTATACGCAACCTTTGGGTTGCGTATAATCGAAGCGTCGCCAATGTGCAACCTGGCGGTTGCCGGATTGGGGCAGTCGCGCAATCCGTTCGCGGGCGCAACCTCGGCGCGCATACCTTGCAGCCATCGGCGGCAGCGTTTCGCAAGGTCTTCGTGGCATGCTCCCTGCAGTCTCCGCCGAAGGAATGGCGAATCTCTTGCGGCGACCAGAGCTTTGGCTGGTCGCAGCGCTAGTCGGGCTCGGCGGCATTGGGGGCCTGGTCTCGACGAGAGGCGAGGCGGTGCGTGTCGTGACGCCGGTTCGGCGCGACATCGAGGAGCACGTGGTGGCCAGCGGTCGCGTGTGGGTCGAGGCGCGCGTGCAAGTGTCGGCCCAGCTTTCTGGCCTGGTGCTGGCCGTGGGGGCGGTCGAGGGCCAACACGTGCAGGCGGGTGACCTCTTGGTTCAAATCGACGACGCCGAGGCCCGAGCGCTGACGGCGCAGGCCAAGGCCGTGGTCGATCAAGCGCTCGCACGGGTCGAGCAGCTGCGGCGTGTCGGGGCCATTGTCACCACCGAGGCGCTCAAAGAGGCCCAAGCAAACGTCGAACACGCGAGGCTCGACCAGGAGCGCATCGAAACGCTCGTGGCCAGCGGCGCGCTCGCGAAGGTCGAGTTGGAGAACGCTCGCCACGCCTTCGACCTCGCGCGAGCCAAGAAAAACGCGGCCGAGGCGCAGCAGCTCGCGTCGGGGCCGATGGGCGCTGATTCGCGGCTTGCGCTCACCTCACTACTGCAGGCTCAGGCGCAGCTCACGAGCGCGACGCTGCGGCTCGGCCAAACCAGGCTAACGGCTTCGCGCGACGCGGTGGTGCTTTCTCGGCTGGTCGAGCCCGGCGACGTAGTGCAACCAGGGCGCACGCTGCTTACGATGGCTCTGGACGGAGAGATCCAAATCGTCATTCAGCCCGACGAGCGCAACCTGGCTACGCTCGCGTTGGGGCAGAAGGCGCGCGCCTCGGCGGATGCCTTTCCGGAGCAGAGCTTCGAGGCAGAGGTCAGCTACATCGCGCCATCGGTCGATCCTCAGCGCGGCAGCGTCGAAGTACGCCTGCGCGTTCCGAACGCGCCAAAAACCCTGAAGCCCGACATGACCATCTCGGTCGATCTCACGGTGGCTTCGAAGAAGCGCGCGCTCACCCTGCCGACAGAAGCCGTGCGGGGCGCTACGTCCGACAAACCGTGGGTGTTCGTGGTCGAAGGGGGGCGTACCGCGCGCAAACCAGTCCGCTTGGGCATTCGCGGCGACGGTTCGACCGAGGTGACGTCGGGGCTGTCCGAGACGGCCCAAGTCGTGTTGAGCGACGGGCAGCCCCTCGAGCCCGGCTCGCGCGTCCGACCTCGACTCGAGGCGCCCTAATGCCCTTCGAATGGTTCGTGGCGCTCCGTTACCTCCGCGACGGCAAAGGGCAGACGGCTTTGATTCTCGCTGCCATCTCCGTCGGCATCGCCGTGGTCGTGTTTCTCTCGGCCCTCATCGGCGGGCTTCAAGTCTCGCTGATCGGCAAGACACTGGGCTCTCAGCCGCACGTCACGCTGCGCTTGCCCCGCGAAGCGCCACGCGCGCTTGCCCAGCCCACGCGCCAGCTGGCCATCGCGCGGAACGTGCAGGTAGCAGCTCAGCGGCTGCGTTCGATCGACCAGTGGCCCACCGTCGTTGCTCGAATCGAGCGCGCTCCAGGCGTGACTGCCGTCTCCGCCATGGTGCGTGGAGCCGCCTTCGGCATCCGAGGGAGCGCCAAGACACCCATCGTCGTGAGCGGAGTCGAGCCCGAACGGTTTCTGCGTATCATCGACCTACGTCGGCGCATCACCGCCGGGCACTTTGACGTCGACGGTAGCAACGTCACGATCGGCTCGGCGCTCGCGGCGTATCTGGGGGTCACCATAGGCGACAAGTTTCGCATCACGACCACCGAAGGAGTCGAGGACACGGTAGTCGTGGCCGGCATCTTCAGCCTAGGAAACAAGGCGATCGACGAGGCGTGGCTCTTTGCGTCGCTGCGTCATGCTCAGTCCCTGTACGCGCTGCCCGGAGGAGCGACGACCATCGAGCTGAAGGTCGCGGACGTCTTCGACGCCGAGCGCATCGCGAGCGAAGCGCAAGATCGCACGGGGCTAGAGGCAGAGAGCTGGATGCGACGAAACGCCGAGCTGTTGTCTGGTCTTTCGGCGCAAAACAGCTCCAAATGGCTGATCGAATTCTTCGTCGTGCTCGCTGTCGCGCTCGGCATCGCGAGCGTGCTCATCGTATCGGTGGTGCAGAAGTCTCGCCAGATTGGCATTCTGCGGGCCGTCGGTACCTCCAGTCGTCGCGTCCTCGGAGTCTTCCTCATTCAAGGCGGCGTTCTCGGTCTCGTGGGCTCGTTCATCGGTTCGGCCCTGGGCGCGCTCCTGGCCAAGCTGTTCGAGAACCTTGCCCGCGAGGCAGACGGCAGTCCGCGCTTTCCCGTGCAACTGACGCCCGCGTTGTTCGCGGGAGCGACGCTGCTGGCGACAGGCATAGGAGTTCTGGCGGCCGTCATTCCCGCGCGCCGAGCAGCTCGGTTGGACCCAGCCGTAGCGATTCGGAGCATTTAGGTGGAGGAGCAAGTCTTGCTCAGCGTGAAGGGCGCCACCAAGGAATTTGGGGCGCGGGTCAAGACGGTGGCGCTCGCCGGGGCGGACTTGTCCATCAGGCGCGGCGAATTCGTGGCCCTGGTGGGGCCGTCGGGCTCGGGCAAAAGCACGCTGCTCAACCTGATCGGCCTGCTCGATCGACCGACCGCGGGAAGCATTTTGTTGGCAGGCAAGGATACTACCGGTTTGGACGACGCTGCTCTCACCGCATTGCGCGGGCGGATGTTGGGTTTCGTATTCCAGTTTCATCACTTGCTTCCCTCGTTTACCGCGCTCGAGAACGTCATGCTGCCCGAGTGGGGAGAGTCGGGCTTTGCCTCCAAGGAGCTCCGCTCGCGCTCCGAGCGCCTGCTCTGCGACGTTGGCCTCGCCGATCGCGTGAGCTACCGCGTTACCGATCTTTCCGGCGGGCAGCAGCAGCGGGTCGCGATCGCGCGCGCGCTGGTTCGAAGTCCGGCCCTCGTGCTGGCGGACGAACCAACCGGAAACCTCGACACCGAGTCGTCGAACGAGGTCTTCAGCCTGCTGCGTCGCTTCAACGTCCAGGCTCATACAACCTTCTTGATCGTCACTCACGACCCGCGAATCTCACGCCAATGTGACCGCGTCATCGAGCTCATCGACGGAAAGATTCACTCGGATAGGCGTACGGAGGGGAGCTAGGGCGTTGATGGAGATCATCGGCGCCGGCACGGGTCCGGCGTCGGGCTCCGTGCCCTGAAATTCCCCCGTGTCGCGGAGCAATAACCGCTGGCGCGAAGTGGGCTCGAAGTACCCTCACGGCGTGCTACCTTCGAGCTATGACGTTGCCCGCTCGGCGACCCGCGACCTACGACGATCTCGTCGCGCTGCCCGAGCATTTGGTGGGAGAGCTGGTGGCGGGCGAGCTGCACGTCAGCCCACGACCCGCCATTCCTCACGCTGCGGGCGCGTCCGCGCTCGGCGCCACGCTGCTTACGCGCATGCAGTTCGGTGACGGCGGCCCTGGCGGCTGGTGGATCCTCCAAGAGCCCGAGCTTCACCTCGCCGAGGACGTGGTCGTACTCGACCTCGCGAGTTGGCGACGAGAGCGCTTGCCGGCGCTCCCGCGCGAGAGCTTCCTGACCCTCGCCCCCGACTGGGTGTGCGAAGTCCTCTCCCCATCCACAAGCCGCTTCGACCGCACCAAAAAGCTTCCGCTCTACGCCCGCACCCGCATCCCGCACCTCTGGCTGCTCGACCCCCTCAGCGAGACCCTCGAAACCTACCGACTCGACGGCGACTACTGGGTGCTCCTGGCAACTCACGGCGGCGACGACGTCGTGCGCGCCGAGCCGTTCGAAGCGGTCGAGCTCGATCTGAAGCGCCTTTGGGGACGGTAGCGCATGAGCTGGTCGAGCGTTCGTGAACGTCAATGACGAACTCTTTCTGCGTATCAGTGCAAAGCCGGTGAAAAGGGCGCGGCCGGGCGCGGTGCGCGTGGCGTTGTGACGGCGTGGCGGTGAGACGTGAAGGCCAGCCAAGCAACAAGGAGTGAAAGGGGAACCCAGCCGATGGGCTCGTACACGGCGCCACGAGCGCCGACGTCGCCACCGACGAGCGTTATGGGCAGACCGGCGCCGAGCGTCAGGACGGCATTGGCGATCACGGCGGGGACGACGCTGCGCGAAGCGAGCCGCAACCAGCCGAGCAGAACCCCGAGCAGCGTACACGTGGTGACGAAGGCTCCGGCCTTGGCAAGGGACCCCGGGCCGCCACTCGTGAGTAGCAGCACTATTCCGTACCACGCGCCCCAAATACAGCCGTGCAACACCAGGCCGCGCCAAGGACCTGCGCACTCCATGGCGCGCACGAGAAAGTAGCCGCGCCAGGCGATCTCTTCCAGCCAACACTGAAAGTAGATCATCAGGCAAGCCACTGACACGGCCGCCACCTCGAGCACCGCCTGTCGGGGCGCGAGCTGAGGAACAGTGGTCAACGCGGCGGCTGGTGGCTGGGATTCGAGCAGCACGAAGAACAGCGAAGAGAGCAGCATCGCGGCGCAGGGCCAGAGCAACGCCAAGACTGCGTAGCGCCGGCTCGCCCCACGTAGTCCGGCGTTGAGTCCAACCGGCGGCTCGTAGAAGCGGCGCACGAGCAGCACCGCGAGCAGCGGTTGCCAGCCGATGAGCCCAAGGTAAAGCGCGGAGCATTGCAAGATGCCGCTGGCGAGCATCGGAGAGCGTGGACGCCAGAGATCCTGAAGCAGCCAGGCGGGCAGCCACGTCGTCGCGCAGGTCAGCACCAAGAATAGCAGGAGCCCTTGTTTGGACGGGACCCCGCAGCCGCGTTCGTGTCTCATCGGCAAGCCTCGATGCCGCGCACGAAGGCCAGTGGTGACGTATGGGTCATTCCGTTCTCCTGTCGAACACGAGGGCTCCGCCAGCTTGACCGACGGAGCCCTTCGTCACGCGCGCCTATCGACTGAAGTAGCCGTAGGCCATCATGGCCAGCAGCGGCACCAGGATCCACAACATCGACGGGGCCTTGTGGTACTCGATTGGCTTCTCGCCAGCGCCAGCACTGTCAGATTGGCGCGCGATCGCGTCGCCAGCATGTTCCTCGGACATGACACTTCTCCCTGGCTCTCCCAGGAGAGCCGCTTAAATTGCTGAATTGGTCTCTGGAGATGCGTCGACCGAGGGAGGATCTTCGGAGCTCATGCGCGGGAGGCGACGACGAAGGTGCGGGTTCCGCAAAGCGTGCGGGGGCTCCCAACCCGGCCCCAGACCAGTCGCTAAGTGCCACGCGCGCGCGACGCGCAGAGTGCCCAGGGCCGCCAGCCGCACCGGCGCGCGAAAATCATCGCAAGCTCGCCCGTCGCGCCGCCCCTCGTGGACCAGCCGCCGC
>DATAKF010000255.1:0-32779 GCA_036261775.1 Polyangiaceae bacterium
CCCACGATGTCGCGCCTGTGCCAACCACCTGCTGCAGAGTCAGGCAGAGCTCGGTGAGCTTGCGCCCGGTCAACCGCACGTGGCGATTGCCCGGCACCTTGCCGCCTCCGTGGCCCATCAGCACGACGTGGTAGTCCCGCATGTTGTGGGCCTTGGGATCGGTACCCTGCTCGCTGATGCCGTAGATGATCGTGTTGTCCAGCACGGTCCCGGCGCCCATGGGCGTGGCCTTCATCACCTTCGCCAGATCTGCATACTGGCTCATGATGTACTTCTCGATCGTGCGCGGCTCCGTCCCGTCGGTGCCGTGCGTGTAAGCGTGATGAGCGCCATTGATATTGATGGCGGGGTACGAGCTGTCGCTGCGAGGTCCCGACCAGAGGTGCGAGTACACGCGCGTCAGGTTGCAGGAAAGCGCGGCAACGATCAGGCGGTTGATGGCCTGGCTCTTCGCCGTCATCTCCTCGATGGTGCCGGGCGCGGTGGGCTTCGTGCACGCTGCCATGGTGGAGCCCGTGCCGCCCGTGCCGTTACCGGTGCCTCCGGTGCCGTCGTTGAACTCCGGGATTCGCATCTCCAGGGAGCGGATGCCCTCCATGTGCGACTCGACACGAGCAAAGTCGGCAGCGCCGAGGGTGCCCTTCAGGCGATTCGCGTCTTCCAGCACCGCGTCGAGCACGCTGTGGCGCGTCAGGAGCGAAATGTCCGACGGGACACCGGGCGCGCTCCCACCCGTGCCTCCGCCACCACCAGGATTGGTCGGAATGTCACCGGAGAATAGCGCGTCGAAGATCAGCTTCGGGTCGCGCTTGGGCGGCAAGTAGTTGTTCTTGCCGCGGTGCGCCAGGTTGCTACCCACGGTGCCCATCGCCACGTCGCCGCTGAACGGGATCATGCCCGTCTCGAAAGACTTGAACGGGGGCGGCTTGATCCCAGCGTCCATCGCTTGCTTCTCGAGCGCGTCGGCGACGACCTGATCGATCGTTGGCTGCTCCTGCGTCGACGCCGAGGTCTCAGCTTGCAACGTGATTTCCCCGATCGAACTGATGACCTTGCCGTCGCCGCCGGCCAGCACGTAGGCGACGCCCCAGCCGTGGCCCTTGAACACGCCGTCGAGCATTTGCGTCCCGGTCACCAGCGTCATGGCGTCCTTGACCTCGGCGAAGTCTTGGAGATTGGTCGGGAGCTGCCAGGCGTCCCCGTTGCCGGTCGCCTTGGGCGTCCAGAGGTCGGCGTGGACGCCGTTGCCCCAAAACCAGACTCCGAACGACGTGGGCAGTGCGTCGCCTGCGGCGAAGGCGGTGCCGTTGTTGTTACACATGGCGTCGAGCACGGGCAGCCACATGGCCACGCCAATGCCGCCGAGCGCGCCGCGCAGCGCAAAACGCCGAGAAACCTTCAGCTTATTGAGCAGCTCAACCATGATTACTGATTCCCCGCTGTGATAGCCGCCGCGGGCGCGGATCGGAAAGCGTCGCTTGCCACGAACTCACTGACGAAATCACGCCAGACGAAGTTCTTTGCGGACAGGGCCTGGGACAGGGCAGTGAGCTGGGCGGTGTCGGCCGTGGCGGTGACCACGCCGTTCGCGTTGCGGTAGAAGTTGCTTACCATGCAGCTGAGGGCGTTGGCGTTGCCGCGCATGGCCGCTCCGAGCTGCGGCACGCCATTGAAGGCCACGCCATCGAGCGTTCCCGTGGCGTCGATTGGTTGCCCATTCTCCATGGTGCGATACTTGCCCACCGAATCCAGGTGCTCCATGGCCATGCCGGGCGGATCGAACAGCGCATGGCAGGCAGCGCAGGCAGGGAGCGTGCGGTGCAGCTCCAACTTCTGGCGCCATGTCAGCGTGGGGTCATTCGGCAGTTCCGTGAGGACGCCGGGCGGCGGTGGTGGAGCCTCCTGGCACAGGAACGTGCCAGTGATGAACACGCCGCGGCGCGTGGGAGACGTATGATCCGGCTGGGCGTGCCCGGCCACCACTGCAGCCTGACCCAAGATGCCCGCGCGGCCCGACTCGGGTGCCAGCTTGACCTGCGCGAAGCCTGAGGCGGGAGGCGTCACACCGTAGGTGGGGGCCAGGATGGCGTCCACGAAGGTTTGATCGCTGTCGAAGAAGCCTCGGACGTCAGCGCCAGGCGCCAGCACGATGTTCCTGATGAAGAGCTTCGTGGCCTGGAGCATCGAGCCGCGCAGCGTATCGCTGAAATCGGGATACATCACGGCGCTCTTTTGAACCGCCATGATGAAGTCAGCCTGGGAGTATTCGTCGAAGAACTCGGCCATGCGCTCGAGGGCCTTCGGGTCGTTCAGCAGGGGAGCAGCGGCGGTCTTGACGCCGTCGGCCGTGTCGAGTTGACCCGCTGCGGCCTGCGCCAACAAGGTCTCGCTTGGTGGGTAGCCAGTCAGCAGGAACGCCAAGCGCGTCGCCATGGACGCGCCGTCGTACTTGAGGCGACCGTTGCTGGCGTCCAGCTTGTTGGTCTCCACCCGGTACAGGAAATTCGGCGACTGAAGGAACCCCGAGACGATGCCCGCGAGGCCTTGCGCCGCCGTCGATAGAGTCGAAGTGTCTTTGCCGACCTTCAACCACTGTTGAACCTCAGCGTCAGCCAAGTCGCGCCGGAAGGCACGCTTGCCGACGGTCTTGATGAAGGTCAGGACGCACTCGTCGCTCAAGTCGTTTTTTGGCTGGCAACCGACCAGCTTCTGCCAGCGCGCCGCGTCGCCGAAGACCTCGGCCGCGACCGCCCGAGCGGCGGTTTCGTACAGCTCGACCGAGGACGAGTTGATGGCGACCTCGGCGCCACCCACGGACACGAAACCGGCCTTGTGCGTGTCCTCAGGCAGGCTCAACTTCGTGGTGATGGTCCCGAACAGGTCCGTAATGGCGTTCGTGTACTCGGTGCGGGTCAGCACTCTGAGCTTGGGGCCTCCCTTGCTCAGGTCGACTGGCATGCCGTTGCCGCCACCGACACCCGTGCCGGCGCCGCCAGTGGCGCTGCTGCCGGCCTGCCCCAGGCCGCCGGGGCCGCCGCTAGCGCCCCCAGGATTCGTCTCGGTGCCGGCGCAGCCGAGCGCGCACAGACCGACCAAGCCCAAGACGGCAATTGCCGAGAACGGTTGGGACGCCCGGGGAAAGATTGTCATCTCCATTGAGCAATGCGCGTGGGAGTAAGGAGTTGTCACGAAATCGACGAGTGGTCCCCGCGGCAGCAGGATTTCACCATCGATCCAGGGTGGAGACTCCAATGTAGCTCTCGAAATGGCTGAAATACCGAGGGCGCGCGCATTTTCCAATTGGTCCCCAGGCGATGTTCAAAGTTCCTCCACCGCCGCAACGCGCCGGACCGGGTGGTTCCAGGTGCGCGGTGGTGGTTGTGCCCGTCCCAGCCGGGCTTTCATGCCTGGAACCGTCCCAGACTCGATGGTGGGCTCCGAAATGCCACTTCGCGGCGCAGAGCCGACTAACCCCCGGAGCGTCGCCGGGAGAGCGCGTCACTGCGCCGTCGCGTCCGCGCTCGTTACTGGCTGATCTCTAAGTAGTTGATGCGGGTTGCCTTCTCGATGGCCGAGGCCTGGCTGAGAGTGAGCCGGCCGTCGGCAACCGTGACGGCGTTCGTAGCCGAGAGAAACTGATTGCCGTTCAGCGCTCGCGCGCTCCAGTACGTGACGCCCTCGACGACGAGCGTGTGGGTCGAGGGATTGGCAGCGTCTCCGATGCTGGCCAGCACGTTGTAGCTTCCGTTGGGCAACGCGAGCTCCCAAAGGCCGCCCGCGTGGAAGTGGCAGAGCGTGTCGAGGAGCTGACTCGCGTTGACGTTGCGGTCGCGGGTCACGTCGGTGTGAGCGACGTTCCAGCCGAAGCTGAGGCCATTGCGGGCGCCGAAGGTCAGTCCCGTGTCGGCGATGTAGCCGGCTGGGGTTGGAGCGCCAGCGAGCTGAAAGTTGATACGTATCGGAAAGGTGGGCCCAGCACCGCCGCCTGGTGCCAAGCGCGACTGTGGCACGATTTGCTTCGGCTGGCTGGCGCTCGACCAGGACAGGGTTGCCAGTGCTCCTCCGCGGTTTTCGTAGAAGTCGATTTGGATCGGGTAGGCCTGACCGGCGGTCAGAACAGTCGTCGTGCCGCTGTTTTCGATCGGCGCGTGATCGGTGAAGTTGTCGATGACGACTGCGCCTCCGAGGGTGACGCGGATGCCGTCGTCGGAGGTGGTGTAGACGGTGTACGCCTGGCTGAAGGCAGGCGTGATGGTACCGGTCCAGCGCACCGAAAAGCTGTCCGCTGCAATCGACGGATCAGGGCTGCCCGTGCCGAAATCGAAGTTCACGGTCGGATCGGTGCGTGTCACCTTGAGGTTCGTGAAATCGATGTTGTCGAAATACTGAGCCGTGAGGCCGCCGCTCGTCGAAGCCGCGTAGCTGGCGGTGTAGGTGGTGCTGACGCTGGGAGTGTCGATGGTGTGCGTGGCTGCGCCGCCGTCGGACCAGGAGCTGAAGGCGTAGCTAGTACCGCCCGAAGTCTGCGGAGACACGACGCCGAGCTGGCGTGTCATGCCGACGACGCTGGACACGTCTGCGGGAGTCGTGAGCGGCGTGCCGTCGAGCGAGACCTGAAGGCCTGGCGGGGTCGAGCGCAACGAAATGGTGGAGACTCGCGGCGTGATGTCGCGAGTCGTGGTGTGCGACAAGCCCGCCGAGTCCACGACGGTCAGGTGAATGCGATAAAAGACGTCGGTCGCGACCTCTCCCAGTCGCGGGATCGAGAACGATCCGGACTTTGCGCCGCTGGTGGGCGCCACGAAGGGGTGCGTGTGGGTGCCGTGATGGAACAGCACCTCCCACGTGAACGCGCTGGCCGGCAAGGCGCCGTCTTCCGCGTCGCTGCCAGTACCGGAGTAGCTGATGGTGTCGCCCCCGGCGTACGACGTGCCGTTCGCGGGTGAGGTGATGCTCGCGACGGGCGCGGCATTGCTGGAGACGGTCAGCGTCGCGCTGCTACTGGTCGCGGTACCGAAGGCGTTGGTCACGAGTACGCGGAAGGTCGCCCCGTTGTCGCCAGCAGCTGCTGCCAGCGAGTAGCTCGAGCTGGTAGCGCCGCTGATGTTGGTGGTGCCACGCTGCCATTGGTACGAAAGCGGCTGCGAGCCCGTAGCCGAGACGCTGAACGTCGCCGTCTGGCCGACCGCGACCGTGCGGTTCGCGGGGGAGGCGGTGATGGCCGGGGGTTGGCTGCTGACGGCTCGCACCCGACCGACGGTGCCGGCACCGCGCGCCAAGTAGTAGAGGAGCCCGTCCGGGCCAACCTGCAGATCGACTGGACCGGACACCGCGCTGGCAAAGCTCTGCGCGGTGCCGGCTGCCGGATCGAGCACGCGGATCCAGTTGTTGCAGTAGTCGGCGAAGAAGTACTTGCCGACATAGCTGGCCGGAAACTGAACGGTGGTTGGGTTGTAGAAGGTGCCGCCCGTGATGGCGCAACCGTTGTTGCCGCCGCTACCATGCTGGTAAACGAAGAGCGGGGAGCGGAAGCGCGGGTCGGTGGTAGTGCCCTCGGTGATCGGCCAGCCGTAGTTCGAGCCGGCGAGGCCGTCGTTGATCTCTTCCCAGGTGCCTTCGCCCACGTCGTTGATGAACATTCGCCCGCTGCCAGGCTGAAAGCTGAACGTGAACGGGTTGCGGAGCCCCAAGCCCCAAATGGCGCGGTTGGCACCAGTGGCGCTGGCGAAGAATGGATTGTCGGTAGGGATGCTGCCGTCCGCGTTGAGCCGGAGCATCTTGCCCAAGCGGTTGGTGAGCGTCTGGGCGTTGTTGCGGTTGGCGTTCTCTCCGACCGCGACGTACAGCTTGCCATCGGGGCCAAAGTGCATCGCGCCGCCGTTGTGATTGGTGGCGGCGCTCAGGTCGTCGAGGTCCATCAGCACGACCTCGCTGCCCGCAACGGCGACGTCACCATTGGCGGTAAAGCGGCTGATGCGGTTGTGCACGGCCGGGGTCGTCGCCGTGTAGTACACGTAAACGAAGCGGTTCGTCGCGAAGCCGGGGTCGAACGCAATACCGAGCAGGCCTCGCTCGCCGCTCGAGTTGACGGTAACGGTCAAGAACGAGCTGGCGAGCAAGGCGCCATTTTTGATCACGCGCAGTTGCCCACCCTGCTGCGATACGAACAGGCGACCGTCCGGCGCGAAGGCCATCGCGGTCGGGTTCGTCAAGCCGCTGACGAACGCTTCGTCGGTGAAGCCGCTCGGCACCGTCGCGGCTTGCTCCTGCTCGCCAACTTCTTCCCCGCCGCGGTCGGTGCTCGCGCACGCGAGCGCAAACATGGTCGTGACGAGAACGAGCCCCAGTAGCCGTCGAGCAATCCGCTGGATGGACATCGCGTGCCTCCGTTGATGACGAACCGCGCCACTATGCACAGTTTCGTTTCTAGACGGCTGTGGCTAATTGCGAGTGGCAGTTTGTCGCGCTCGTCGTCGGTGGGGCGTAGATGCTGGAGCTGTGTGGGACCGCAGCGCCGCACTCGATCGAGGCCTAGGGCTAGCCGTGAGAACGCCAGTTGTTGAGTGGGTGCGTCGGACCCTTCGACGGGCGCGGCCGGTTGTTGAGGAAGTCTTCGAAGATCTCTTTGCGCGCTGGCAAGAGCGCGTTGACGAGAGCGTCCGAGATGCGGAAGCGCGTCTCACCGCCGATGACCTCGGTTTCGCGCTCGGTCACGTGCGTGAAGCCGAGCGACGCCGGCCAGGTGAGGCCCCCGCCGACCGCCACGTTGTTGTTCAAGCGGTGGCAACCCGCGCAGCTCAACGCTTGCGCTCGCAGCGCCACTTCACCCGGGGTGAGCGCGCTGCCGAGCGTCGTCAATTGCGATTGGATGCCGTTGTATAGCGTGCCCGGGCTCGTGCCGAGCTGTACCGCGTAGCGCATTTCCGCGGCGGTGGCGCCGGAGGCTTGGCTTTGGCCCGTGTTGTAAAGGTCGGGTGTGTCGATGTCGAAGGACGTGACGCTCGCGCCGACCAGCTTCGACACCTGACTCGGGAAGAAGGTCTGGAACGAGCCGGCGGCTGCTAGCGTCGATGCCGGGTCGAACAAGCCGCCGAAGGCGTTGTTCTTGTTGGTTACGGGCACGACTTTGAGCAAGCTGCAGGTTTGACCCGTGCAGGTGCGGGCGAGCTTGAACTCGCGCAGTGACCAGCCGGTGGTGGTGGTCACGAATTGGTTGGTGCGAATCTGCCCGGCGCCGAGCGCGTTGTTGCCGAAGTTGTCGACGTGGATGACGGGGCCGACCGAGCCCTGACCATCGAAGTAGAAGTCTTCGAGCGCGTCGGCGCGTGCGCTGAGCGAGCTCGTGTTGGTCAAATCCGCCCAAGTGTCGACGATCTGCTGGCAACCCTTGAGGCCTTGCTGAGGATGCGGGTTGGGCAGAGCCGCCTCGAAGATCAGCAGGTTTCGGTCGTTGGTCGAAGCTATGCCCGACTGCTTTGCGTAGACGATCCGGTACTCACCGCAGTGCGCCCCGTTCTCCGGCGCTAGATCGAAGCGGTTGAAGAGCCCGATCGGGATGTAGGCGCAGCTGCTGCCCACCGCGAAAGGATCGCAGGAGACTTGCGTGCCTTCGGCCTCGGCGCGGCACAAATACGGATAACCGTTCAGGGTCGAAACGCCGGCCGTGACGTTGTCGTTGCAGTGAGGGCCAGCGTACACACCCGGACCCGGGTTCTGCGTGTCCCACCACTGCTGAAAGAGCTGCGTCGCAGTCAGCCCGCTCACGCCGCTCTGGCTCACCAGCTGCGTCATCACGCGTTGAAACGAGAAGCGCGAAAGGATGGTTTGCTCGGTGACGACCAGCGAGCGACGCACGTCGATGGTCAGAGTCTTGACGGCGGCGCTCCGAGACCCGACGGCTTCGTCGGTGTCGGCCGCGGAACAGCCGAAGGTGAGGAGCAAGAACAATGCGCTGTGCGCGCGACGGCTCACGATGGTCCCATCGAGGATCATGGTCACTGCTTTCTGCGGAGGCTCTCCGCGACTAACTAGAAGAGGGCGCCACCCACGGACTTGGAGTGTCGCCCCGTCATCACCTGCGCGAGCGCGGCGATGAGCACCTCGCAGAACGGCGCTCGTTGGACGGAGTGAAGAGACAAAATGGCTTATTTTTGGCCGGTTTGTGAGGGATCCTAACCCCGTGCCGCGCGACGAAACCAACCCGATTGTGTTGCGCGAGGGATCGCTGACATAACGCTGTCGCGAAGCGAGCCCACACTTTGCCGATGCGTTCGATAGCCGACGTCTCGCGTCCACTCACTCTCGATCTCGACAAGCCGCGCGGCTTCTCCCTGCAAGCCGCGGCCGACTTCTACGCGGGCTTCGTGCCCGGTAGCGGCATGGCGATCGCGGCGACGGATTGCTTGACCTTGGCTTTTCGTCTCGAGCAGTCGTTCGAAGCCGTGGCGGTACAGCTGCGTGAAACCAGAGACGGCATCTTCGCCCACGTGGCAGGGACGCACGACGCCGAGCGCGTTGCCAAACAGGTGGCGCGCATGCTGGGACTCGAAGCCGATGGCGAAGCGTGGCTCGAGGTGGGACGACGCGATCCAGTCGTCGGCAGACTGCAGCGAGAATTTCCTGGCTTCTTCACGGCGGCCAAGGCTTCGCCCTACGACGCCGCAGCTTGGGGTGTGATCTCGCCGCGCCTGAACCAGCGTGCGGCCGCCAAGCTCAAGCTCGAGATGTGCGAACGAGCAGGCGAGAGGGTGGAGTTGCTCGGGCGGGCCCACTCGGTCTTTCCGTCGCCGACGGCGTTGCTGGCTCTGCGCAGCTTTCCGGGCCTACCGGCGGTGAAGCTCGAGCGCTTGCACGGCATCGCGCGGGCGGCCCTCGCCGGCAAGCTCGACGCCGAACGCCTTCGCGCCATGCCTATTGAGCTTGCCTTGGCCGAGCTGCAGCAGCTGCCCGGCGTTGGCCCATGGACTGCCAGCCACATCCTGTTTCGCGGCGCCGCCTTGCGCGACGCAGTACCCACCGTCGAGCCGCGGCTGCTTCACGGCCTTGCAACCGCCTACGGCCTAGCCGCGCCTTCGGTCGAGAAGCTGCAAGAGCTTGCCGAAGGATGGCGACCGTTTCGGATGTGGGTGTGCGTGCTGCTCGCTCGCCATTTGGCGCACGTCGGCGGCTGGCACATGCCGGGACTCGTGGCCGAACGCGCGGCGCTGAGTCGCAAGGTCGCGTCGACCCGCCAGCAGGCGTACGTGCGGTCAACCGGTTGATTCTGGTTCGACTTGTCGAGCGCGTTCCGCGCTGGCGCGGCCCCCCGTTGCGCGCCGTACACCCCCCCAAACGCCAAGGCTCTGGAGGCAGAGGCGGCGCTGCCAGTCGTGGGGTGAATGCGCTTGCACTAGCCGAGGGCTGCGTGTCACGAAGTGGCATGTGTTCGGTCGTGGGCTTGCGCTTTGGTTGGGTGAAACGAACGCGACTTGGGTGGACGGTGGCTTCGGTACTCGGTCTTACCGGGTTCGCGGCTTGCGGCGACAACGCCAATCCAGGCTCCACGGAAGCTGCCGGCGGTGAGCCGGCCAGCCTCGCTTGCTTCAAGGGTGTGGTCGCGTCCGGTGAGGGTGGTGGCTGCGCTACGGCGACGGGACTAGGAGGCGCGGGAGAGGGGGGGGTGCCCGAAGAGGGTGGCAGTGCAGCCGTAGCTGGCAGCGCAGGCGCAGGCGCAGGCGCAGGCGGCAGCGGAGCCAAAGGCGGTACTGCAGGCGCTGCCGGTACCACGGCCGGTGCGGGCATTGGCGGAGAAGGCGGAGCGGGCGGAGCGGGCGGAGTAGGCGGAGTAGGCGGAGAAGCTGGGAGCCCCGACTCACCGATTGATTCCGCGGACGTCGTCGTCCTCCCCATCGACCAGCGCCCCTACACGGAGTGTGAGGCGTTCAAGAAGGGCGCCGCATACGACCAGGACGAAGATGGGATGCCGCTCAAGCTCTACAAGGGCAACTACTACGAGCATCCCGTGCTGCTGGCGCAGGCAGGGCTCGAGTGGCTCGCCTGCTATCGAGAGGGCAATGACACCTGGTACCTCGAACATGCCATTGCGGCGGGCCACCACCTGGTCGCCATGTCGCATGACATCGATGGTGCGATGTTCTTTCCGTATCACTTCGACTATTTGGTCCATGGAAACAAGGCGAACGCGATGGTTGCGCCCTGGTACTCGGGCATGGCGCAAGGGCAGGTGCTTTCGCTCTTCAGCCGGCTGGGTGAGCTGACGTCCGACGTGGAGTGGCAGGAAGCCGCCGCCGCAACGCTGCTGAGCTTCAACTACGTGAACGGCAAGACCGAGCCGTGGATCATCGACATCGACGAGAACAACTCCGTTTGGATCGAGGAGTATCCGATCGAGCGGGAGAAGCACGTCTTGAACGGCTTCATGTTCGCGATGTTCGGGCTCTACGACTACTACGCTTGGCAGGGCGATGCCTTCGCGAAGAAGGTCTTCCTCCAGAGCTTGCACACGCTGCGCCTCAACGTGGAGAGCTTCCGCAACCCAGGAGCGATCTCGGTCTATTGCCTCGCGCATCGCCGGAACAGCAACGGCTACCACGCCATTCACATCGGCCAGCTGCAGGCCATGACCCGCATGACCAACGATCCGTACTTCGCGTCCGTCGCCGACCTGTTTGCCGAAGACTACGCGCCTTGAGGGGGGCTACCCTCTAGGCGTGCGCAGCGCGATCGCCAGTGCCGCGACCGACAAGACCGCGGCGACGAAGAACGGCGCGCCCGGCAGCCGATGCTCGAACGCGCCGAACACCTGCGTCATCAGGATCGGGCCAAAAATGGAGGAAAGGCTCTCGGCCGCGCCGATGGCGCCCTGCAGGCGGCCTTGCGCGTCGTCGGGGGCGAGCTTGGACATCCACGCTTGCATGGCGGGCATGGCGACGGCCGCTGGCGCCGTGACGATGATGATCGCGAACACCATCCAGGTCTGGGTCGCCAGCCCGGTGAGAACGAACGACACGATGGTGATGACGAGCCCGGCAAAGGCCGTCGTCTGTTCGCCCCAGCGCGTCGTGAAGGACCCGACCAACACGGCTTGCGTAACGATGTTGGTGACGCCGTAGACGGCTAGCGAGATGCCGATGGTGCGCGGGCTCCAATCGAAGCGCGCGCTGGACCAAAACGACCACACGGCTGGATACACGGCCGAGCCCAGGAACAGCGCGAACAGCGACAGTACCAGCGTGCGCACCGCTCTGCCGCCCGGAATGCCGACGATGGCCCCGAACGGGTGGATCTGGCTGAGCTGGACGGGGCGCCGCTTCTCTTTTTCGAGCGTCTCCGGCAGGAGAAACAAGCCGTAGAGGAAGTTGGCGAGCGACAGACCAGCGGCGACGAAGAACGGCACGCGCGGCCCCAGATCACCGAGCAGCCCACCGATCGCCGGCCCCACCACGAAGCCCACGCCAAAGGCGGCGCCCAGCATGCCGAAGGCCTTGCCTCGCTCTTCGGGCGGCGTGACATCGGCGATGTAAGCGTTCGCGGTCGTGTAGGAGGCGCCAAAGATGCCCGCGATGATGCGGCCAGCGAACAACCACACTATGGAGGGCGACAGCGCCGTGAGCGCGTAGTCGACACCCAAGCCCAGCACCGCCAGCAGCAGCACGGGGCGGCGTCCGAAGGCGTCCGACAGCGCGCCAATGACCGGCGCGCAGAAGAACTGCATCAGCGCGTAAGCGAAGAACAGCCACCCGCCGTAGATCGACGCATGCGCTACGTCGCTGCCCGTCAGCTCTCGCAGCAGCGCCGGCAAAATCGGCATGATCAGCCCCAACCCGACCATGTCCAGCAGCACCGTGACCCAAACGAACGCGAACGCATGCTTGGTCGAACGAGCCATGGGGGGCCCCCTTGTAGTGCCGACAAAGCCGAACGTCGATGGCTTGCCTTGCCCGGACGCCCGGGTCGACTTATGACCGCACCTGATGCTCGGTTCCACACGAGAAAACGCCTCGTCACGACCGGGCAAGATCGCGCCGGAGCGCGGGCGCGGTGGGGTTCTCGCGCGCTGCGGGGTTCTGGCGCTGCTGGTCCTGGTCTACTGGGTGTCTTTCAGCGCGTTGTACGCGCGCATTGGTAGCCCAGCCTTCTTGCTCGGGCTGGGCGCTTGCCTGGTGGCAGCGGGGTGGCTTGGGGTGCGCGGCGCCCTGATCGTCATCGTTGGCGTCGCCCTCATCGATCGCAGCCACGCGCTCCAGCTACCTGCCAGCGGCGAGACCGGGCCGACCGCGGGCTTGATCGCGCTGCTCGTGAAGCTCGTACTCGCCGGCGGCTTGGGTTTGGTCGTCGACTCGCGTCGCCGCGCCCTGGCGCTGAACGCCGAGCTGCGTCGTGAGGTCGAAGCGCGAGAGCGCAGCGAAGCGTCTCTGCGCCGCAGCGAAGCCTTGCAGCGCTCGCTCGTCGAAAGCTTGGGCGAAGGTGTCGGGCTGTTCGACGCCGAGGGGCGCGTGGTGTTCGCGAACCAGATGCTCGCGGACACCCTCGGGCTCGCGCGCGACACGCTGTCGACCGCCACTTTTTCGGAGCTGCTGACCGAAGACAGCCGGCGCCGGCTGAACGAAGCCACGCCCCACGCCGGAGACCGGCGCGCCTATGAGGTGGTCCTCGAGCACGACAAAAACTCGCTCCTGCTCGTGACCGAGACGCGCTTCGCGCCGAGCGAGGCGCAGGCGGAGCTCACGCTGCGCGCAGTTCGTGACCTCAGCGATCGCGTGGCGACGGAGCGGCGTCAGCGCGGGCTCGAGCGCGAGCTGCAGCGCACCCAAGCGTTGCAGAGCCTGGCCGTCATGGCCGGTGGAGTCGCTCACGACTTCAACAATCTGCTGTGTGGTGTGGTGGGAAACGCCGAGATCGCCCGGCGCAACGTCCCGAACGACGCGCCGCCCGCGGTGCTGCGCTGCCTGACCGAGATCAGCACGTTCGCCGGAGAGGCGGCCCAACTGAGCAAGCAGATGCTGGCCTACGCCGGCCGCCGAAGCCTCGCGATTCAAGCGCTGGAGCTCAACCCCGAGCTTTCGGCGGCGCTGCGGCTGCTTCACGCCACCGTGGAGTCCAGGGCTCGGCTCGTTCTCGAACTCGGCGAGGGCCTACCGCTCGTGGGGACGGATCGCTTTCAGCTGCGCCAAGTGGTGACGAATCTGATCCTCAATGCGCTCGACGCCATGGAAGGCAAGCGTGGCACCTTGACGCTGCGCACCGAGGCCCGAGCGCTCGATGCCGGGGACGGTGAGCGCTACGGCGTCATTCCGGGCAACTACGTCAAGCTCACGATCAGCGACACGGGAGTCGGTATTCAGCCCGAAGCGCGCGAACGCCTCTTCGAGCCGTTCTTCTCCACCAAAGGGCCTGGGCGAGGCATGGGCTTGGCCGCAGCCGCCGGCATCGTGCGAGCGCACCGGGGTTGGCTCGGCGTCGATGAGACCTCCACACGGGGCACCAGCTTCGGCGTCTTGCTGCCTGTCGCCCAAGAATCGCTGCAACGCCGCGCCAAGACCGCTTCAGCACCCAGGGCTGCGCTGCCCACCCGCAACATCTTGCTGATTGACGACGAGCCAGCGGTGCGGCTCGTGACAGGGCGGATGTTGAGCGAGCTGGGGCATCAGGTCTTGACCGCCGAAAGCGGCCGACGTGGGCTCGAGCTGCTGCGACAGCAGCCGGAGACCATCGACCTCGTCGTGCTCGACCTGACGATGCCCGAGCAATCCGGCGAGCAGACGTTGGAGCAGCTGCACGGCGTTCGCAGCACCATGCCGGTCGTGATCACCAGCGGCTTTCACGCGGAGGGCGCCTCGTCGCTCCTGCAGCGGCCCAACGTCGTCGGTTTCTTGGACAAGCCCCACACCATGACTGGCCTGGAGATGCTGCTGGCGTCGGTGGGTTAGAAGCAGGTCATTTTCGAAGCTCACAGATCAGGTTGAAGGGGGTTTGGACGACTCCGCGAAACCGGCTGAAACCCGCCTTGTGGCAGACCGCGGCCAGGCGCGCCTCGCCCGCTTGAGCACCGAGCACCAGCTCACCTCCTTCGGAGATGGCGTGGGCGCAGCAGATCGTCGTCGACGCCGCGTAGTACATGCGCGACACCGCCGTCAGGTTGTCTTCGACGCGGTCTTGCGCGAATGGCTCCACCAGCATGACGGTGCCGTCGTCCGCTAAGGCATGGTGTGCGTAGTGGGCCGCCGAAACCGGATCGCCTAGGTCGTGCAGGCAGTCGAAGAAGGTGACCAGCCCGTAGCCCAATTGCGGGTACGTAGTGGCCCTGGCGACCTCGAAGGTGACGCGATCCGATACACCCTGCTTGGCGGCCAGCTCGCGAGCTTCTGCGATGGACTCGGCGTGCGCGTCGTAGCCGAAAAACTGCGAGTTCGGAAATGCCTTGGCCATCAAGATCGTCGAGTGTCCGTGACCGCAGCCGACGTCGGCGACTCGGAGACCGGCGTGGAGCTTCTCGACCACGCCGTCGAGCGCCGGCAGCCATTCCTGCACTAGGCTGGCGCGGTAGCCGTTGCGGTAGAATGCCGCCACGCCACAATGCAGTCGTCCGTCGTGCTCACCCCACGCCACGCCCTTGCCCGTCCGGAATGCTTCGAGAGTCTTGGGCTCGTCGAGCCACATCGACGCTGGCACGTTCCAGGCATGCGGCATGAAGACCGGGCTATCCTCGTCGGCGAGCAGCATGGCTTGCTCGCGCGTCAGCTCGTAGGTGTCGCTGACTGCGTGGTAGAGCACGTAGCCGCCAGCCGCCTGGGCATTGAGCCATTCGCGCAGGTAGCGCTCGGCGCAACGGGTGCGCCGGCTCAGCTCTCCGGAGCTGAGCGGCCCCGCGCCAGCCATGGCCTTGTACAGGCCCAGCTTGTCGCCGATGCTGATCAGCACGCCGCCATAAGCTGCGGAAATGTCGCCTACGGCGCGCGCGACGAGAGCGTTCAGGGTGGATGTATCGATTCCAGAGCCGTCCATGATTACTGCTGCCTTTCTGGCGGCCCGAACGAGCCGCATTGGGTTCAATCAGTATCGAGACGGCGCCGTTTTTTGGTCAGAGGCGACCTGGCCCGAAATCGGTCCGTTCGTGCCATCGGGCGAGGTTTCGCTTGGTAAGTGCTGAAGCCCCGCCGTCCCGCAAGGGGGTGCGTCACGTCAGCCTGGTGGGTATTCCCGACGCGATCGCGTCCACGCTCTACGGCATCTACGACGTGATGAACGCCTTCGAGATTACGAGCGTCATCCAGAACACCACCATCGCGGGGCCATTCCACGTCGACATCGTCGGCGAGGAGGCGGGGCCGCTCACGCTTGCGAGCCGCGTTACGGTCGAGGTGCAGCGTTCGATCGACTCCGTAGTCTCGACCGATATCGTGATCGTTCCGTCGATCGTCCTCTTGGGCGGTTGGAAGAAGGAGCGCTACCCGCGGCTGGTGGCGTGGCTCCGCAAGATGCACGACCAGGGAGCCGTGCTGTGCTCGGCCTGCTCCGGTATCTTTTTGCTCGGCGAGACTGGCGTGTGGGACGGCAAAGACGCGGCCGTGCACTTCGGCTACGTCAAACCGTTCGTCGAGGCATATCCTTTGGTGAAAGTGCATCCGGAGCGCGTGCTCGTGATCTCCGGAAACCGTGACTGCCTGATCAGCTCGGGCGCGTCCACGACCTGGCACGACCTCGTGCTCTACCTGATTGCCCGCTACGCCGGCGCCACGACAGCGCAGCAAGTCGCGCGCAGCTTCGCGCTGCAGTGGCACCAAGAAGGCCTGACGCCGTATATCGTGTTCCAGGGCAAGCAGGACCATGGCGACGGAGAAGTCCTCAGCGCACAGCAATGGCTGCAGAAGAGCTTCGCCATCGCCAGCCCCATCGAGGAAGTGATCAAGCGCTCCAAGCTGGCAGAGCGGACCTTCAAGCGGCGCTTCGTCGCCGCAACGGGCCTGACGCCCATCGCCTACGTGCAGCGCTTGCGCATCGAAGACGCAAAGCGCCGCCTGGAGCGCACCGAAGACTCGGTGGAGGAAGTCAGCTGGCGCGTCGGCTACGAAGACGCAGCCTTCTTCCGTCGCCTCTTCCGTCGCACCACCGGCCTCGCTCCCGGCGCCTACCGCAAGCGCTTCGCCATTCCCGAGTTCGCCCAGCCGCGCGGTCGCTCGCGGGCCAAGTAGCGCTTTCACCCCGCGAAGCCCCCCTCCGCCAAATAGCGCAGCTCTTCGGGGCGCGATGCTCGGCCGAGGATGGCGTTGCGGTGCGGAAAGCGCCCGAACCTTCGCACGATGTCGCGGTGGTGTTCCGCGCGCTCCGCGCTCCGTCCGCTCAGCCCGCGGCACAGCTCCACCGAGCGCTCTTGGTCGGCGAGTGCCTCCGAGTGACCGAAGGGCAAGTAGAAGAACAGCCGCAGCTCGGGGTCGATGGCCTGGTCGTGCCCCGCCAGGATGGCCGCGTTGGCGATCTGACGAGCGCGCGCGTCCGTTGCGTACATGCGCGCGGTGTTGCGGAAGGCGTTGCGGGGAAATTGGTCCAGCAGGAGCAATAGCCCCAGGGCCCCCTCGGGCGAGCGGCGCCAGTGGTCCAGCTCCCCCGCGGCAGCGGCTTCGTGCTGGTGCAGAAAAGCGTCGCGGAATTGCCGATCGAAGGCCGGATCTTTGGCGAACCAACGCTGGGGGCCGGCGTCGCGCCACCACGAGACGACGACGAACGATGGCGCGGTCTCGGAGGCGGCGACCGACAGAGCTTCGAGCATGAACAGAGATTGAAAGATGTCCATGCAGCGATTGTTGGCTCGGCTTCGTGCTGAAGCCAGTGATACGATTACAGCAACATGCTGAACGAAATTCAGTTATCCAGCGTTGACCTGAATTTGCTGGTGCTCTTCGACGCGGTTCGGCAACACGGCCACGTGGGCAATGCGGCGGCCGAGCTCGGGCTGTCGCCTTCGGCGGTGAGTCACGGCCTGCGGCGACTGCGCAGCTTGTTCTCCGACCCGCTGTTCCTACGAACGCCGAAGGGCGTAGTGCCGAGCGATCGCGCGGAACAACTGGCAACGCCGATCAGCGACATCTTGGCGCGCATCAAGAGCGTGATGTCGACCGGCGCGGCTTTCGATGCCGCGACGTCTACGCGCCGCTTCACGTTGGGGATGCCCGACTCGGCGGCTGCCGCGCTGCTGCCGGCGCTGCTCTCGCAGCTGCGTGAGCACGCGCCTCACGTCGACCTCACGCTGCGTCAAGTGTTCCCGCAAGATGCGCTGGGTGCGCTCGAAAGTCGCGCCATCGACCTGGCGTTGGCGCCGTTCGAAGCACCGCCGGCGCGCTTCGTCGCACGGCCCTTGCTGGCAGAGCGCTTCGTGATCGCCGCGCGTCGTGGCCATCCGCTGCTGAAGCGCCCAACGCTGGAACGTTATGCTGCCGCGCAGCACGTGCTCACTTCGCTCGACGGCGACCCGCACGGCTTCGTCGATCAATTGTTGCAGAAGCGGGGCCTGACTCGGCGCGTCGCGTTGGTCGTGCCGAGCTTCTTGCTCGCGCTGGCGGCGCTGGAGCACTCCGAGCTCGTCGCCGCCATTCCGGCTAGCTTGGTCAAGCAGCACCAAGCGCGCTTCGGCGTCGCCAGCGTCGAACCGCCGTTACCTCTGAGGAGCGACAAACTGAGCCTGATCGCGACCCGAGCCGGGCTCGAGGACGTGGGGCTCGCTTGGCTGTTCGAGTTGCTACAGCGCGGCATCGCTTCCGTCAGACAGAAACGCGGTGCCAGGTGACAGATGCGAGAAGTCGGTCGCAGGGCGACAAATGGCAATTGGGAGCGCGACTTTACTAACCGAAATGCTTGTATTGAGGATGCTCCTGCAGAGAAGGAGCGTTGCATGTCGAAGGGAAAGCTATTGGGGTCGATGGTCGCGTTCAGCGTCTTGTTCGCGCAAGGGGCAGCACAGGCACAATCCGTTACCGCCACTCCGGTTTTGCCGAATCCCTCGTTCGAAGGCGACGGCACGGGCGTCGCAACTCCTCAGGGTTGGACCAGCAGCGGCTCCACGGACGCCGATTACACCGAGTGGGGCGGCTACGGCGGCAATTACAGGCTTTCGCACTACAGCGGCAGCGCTTACTCGGTCGATACTCAGCAGACGATTGCGGGCCTGCGCAACGGCTGGTACACCGCGCGCGCTTGGGTGAAGCGCAGCTCGGGCGAGAACAACAGCTACGTCGAGCTGCGTTGCGGGCGTCGCAGTGAGCGCGTGCACCTGCCCGTGGCGTGGCCTGATCAGTGGCTGCAGGTCGTGGTGTCGAGCTACTCCGACCGCCGCTCATGCACCATCACGCTGCACACCGACGGGCCCGGCGGCGAATGGTCGAACTTCGACGACGTCGAGCTGGTGCCCGGCAAAGCCGAGCTTTCGGTGCTGGGCGCCGACGTATCGAGCCTCGCCAAGTCGGAGGATTTGGGCGGTGTCTACTTCGACGACATGAGTCGTCCGAACCATTGCTCGGGCGACGAGTCGGCGCTCGAAATCCTGCAAGGGCACGGCGCATCTCACGTGCGGGTGCGCGTCTGGGTCGATCCGGCAGACGGCTACCACGATCTCGCCGAGGCGCGCGAGGTGGCTTGGCGCGCGCGTTTTGCCGGTTTGAAGGTGCTCGGCGATCTGCACTACTCGGACAGGTGGGCGGACCCGGGGCATCAAGGCAAGCCCGCTGCTTGGGCCGGCTACAGCTTTGACCAGCTGCGGCAGGCGGTGTTCGATCACACCTACGAGGTGTGCCGGGCCATGAGCGTCATGGGGAAGGGGCCCGACATGATGCAGATTGGTAACGAGCTGAACGCGGGCATGCTCTGGCCCGACGGACACACCTGGGACCCGCCGAACTGGGACAACCTGGCCGCGTTTCTGACGGCTGGCCACGACGCCGTCAAAGCTTGCTCACCGCGCACCAAGGTCGTGCTGCACCTCGCCAACGGGGGCGACAACGGCCTCTATCGCTGGTGGTTCGACAACATCACGTCGCGCGGCGTGCCCTTCGACGTCATTGGGGCGTCGTTCTACAACTACTGGCACGGCTCACTCGCCGACCTGCAGTACAACCTGAACGATGTCTCGGCGCGCTACAGCAAAGACGTGGCCGTGCTCGAGACCGCCTACCCGTTCACGCTCGGCTACAACGACGACCAATCGAACGTCATTGGGCTCGAAAGCCAGCTGGTCTCAGGCTACCCAGCAACTCCCGAAGGCCAGGCGCGCAACTTCCGCGACGTGCTCTCCATCGTACGCGCCGTGCCAAATGGCCGCGGCCTCGGAGCCTTCTACTGGGACGCCACCTGGACGGCCGTGGCTGGCAACGGCTGGGACCCGGAAGATCCAACGAGCGGCAACAGTTGGGAGAACCAAGCGCTCTTCGACTTCGACTCGGTCGCCCTGCCGGCGATGGATGAGTTTCGGCCCTGAGGCCTCCGCCGTTGTGCTCTGATTGGAGCATGCGGCTAGCGGGTAGGGTCTTGGCGTGCTTGCTGGGCGGCAGCGTGAGCGGCCTCGGGCTCTTGGTCGCCTGCAAGCCTGTGGTTCTCCATACGCCCAGCAGCGCTCCTGTTGCCAGCGCGGCGAGCGCACCTGCCGCAATCGAAGCCGCTCGGGCTCCAACCGAAACCGCTCCGGCCGAAACCGCTCCGGTGGTCGGTGAAGCAACGCCGCCCCAGGAACCCGAGCCAGTCCCTCCCGCACACGCGGGCGAGGCCGTCACGCCGGCGCCCGACGATCCCCTGCACGGGAGCTTCAGCTTGGCCGACGCGACAGCTGGCGTCCGCGGCCGAGGTGCGCTCGTGGCGACCATCGACACAGAGCTGGGCAAGCTCGAGTGCGAGCTCTTCGACGACAAGGCGCCGCTCACCGTCGCCAATTTCATCGGCCTCGCGCGTGGCAACCGCCCCTGGAAGGATCAGTTCGGAAATTGGGTGCAGAAGCCGGCTTACGACGGCACCACCTTCCATCGCATCTACAAGGGCTTCATGATCCAAGGCGGCGATCCCAGCGGCACCGGGACCGGCGAGCCGGGCTACCCCGTGCAGGACGAGTACTGGGAAAACGCGCGCTACGATCGAGCTGGCCTGCTTTGCCTTGCCAACCGCGGACAGCCCAACTCAGGCGGCATGCAGCTCTACATCACCGACGGCCCCGCCCCGCACCTCGACCACGGCCCCTACGGCGCCATCTTCGGCCAATGCGGCCCCGTAGAGGTGGTGCACGCGCTCGCGGCCGTGGAAGTGGACGGCGATCGGCCCCGACGGCCGCCAAGGATCAACAGCGTCAAGGTCGGCCGTCGCTAGCCACGGAAGGCCGATCGGCGCCTCCAGAATCTTGCGGTACAAAACGAAGAAGCCGACTTGCGTCGGCCTTTTCGTGTCCTTTCGGAGCGGGAGAAGAGATTCGAACTCTCGACGTCCACCTTGGCAAGGTGGCACTCTACCGCTGAGTTACTCCCGCGGAAGGCCGGCTTTCTACGAGTCTGGGAGGGGTCTGTCAAGCACGGGGAACGTTTTTCGATAATTTCGGACGGCCTGTCGGACCCCCCGGCCGATCTGGCGCGATGGGAGCAGGAAGGCGGGGAGGCGGGAAGGGCAGAACGAGCAAAGGACGGTGCTGGTTTGGGGCAGCCCCAAATCCAGATCCCTTCCTCTCGTACTTCCCGCCTTCCCGCCCGCTCGAGTCAGTCGGCGCCGTCGAAGAAGTCGACCACGCCGGTGGCGAGGTCGTACTCGCAGCCGACGACGACGAGGCCGCGCTTGAGCATGAGGTCTTCGAGCAGGCGCGAGCCGTGGCGCAGCTGACTGGCCGATGCCGAGACGTTGGCGCGGGTGGCGGCGCGGAGGAGCGCTGCGCGGTCTTTGGTGAGCTCGGTGTGCATCAGCGGGCTGACCGCGGGGGCGATGCGGTCGGTGATGGAGAGCAGGTTCCGCGACGCGGGGGGCCCCTCGTGCGCGGTGGCTTCGATTTGCTCGACGGTGGCGGCGATTGCGCCACAGTGCGAGTGGCCCATCACCACCACGAGCTGGGTGCCGAAGCGCTCGGCGGCGAACTCGACGCTGCCGATCTGCGAGGGGGCGACGATGTTGCCGGCCACTCGGATGACGAAGAGCTCGCCCAGGCCTTGGTCGAAGATGGCTTCGGCAGGCGCGCGGGAATCGGCGCAACCCAGGATGATCGCGACCGGGCGCTGGCGCTCGTTGGGATCGATGCGCTTACCCAGGCTCGCCAGAGCGTCGATGCTGCGGACGTTGGCCACGAAACGAGCGTTGCCCTCGCGGAGGCGAGTGAGCGCGTCGGGGGCCGGAATGATGGAAGAAGACATGGGCCGCTCATAGCCCAGGTTTGGTGACGCCGTGAAGTCAGTCGGGCACGATGCGGTCCGGATCACCCAAAAACTCGAAGTGCATGGTGTCGCGCAGCTGCGGGTCGCGACCGAGCCAGTAGAAGCCGTAGCGCTCGAAGGTGTCGATCCAGCAACGCGGTAGCTCGGTGCGTTCGAACACCGACGCCGCGGTGCCCTGGCAGGCCTTGTGCTCGGGCCAGGGCGCGACGCAGCCGCAGCAGGGGTTGCGGTCGGGATCGATGTCGATGGCGATGCCGAACAGGTGGTTCGAGACCTCGGCGCCGCGGTAGCTGTTCTCGGTGCGAAAGCCGCCGATGGCGCGGGCCTTGTAACGCTCGTCCGTCTTGGTGCAGTCCTTCTTCAGCCGCCGCTCGACGCAGGCCATGGCGGGCGCGATCTTTTCGTGCACCAGGAGCGGCAGGCCCATGAAGTGAATCGACTTGGCGTGCGAGTACGCGGTCTTTTCGTTGAGCTGCTCGTAGGGCGCGCCTTCGATTTTGCCGTACCGTTGGACGCGGTAGCGAATGGCCTGGTTGGCCTTCTTGCCGTCCAGCTGCTTGCCGATCATGAAGTTCTTGCGGATCAAGAAGGCTTGCGGCTTTTGGTAGCGGCAGCCGCGGTACTCGGCCTCGGCGCTCCGTACGGCCGGCAAGAGCAGCGCGAGGCTCGCAAAGAGCGGGCAGAGCAGGGCGGCGAGCTTGGTCTGCGAGCGCATCCAGAAATCACAGCTGGCTTAGCATTACCTCGCGGCCGAGGCGCGAGCTTTCGTAGATGGCGTCCAGAATCCGCTGCACGGCCAGTGCCTGTTCGGGGCTCACGCACAAATCTTCTGTCCCTTGCACGGCGCCGATGAAGTTGTGAAAGCGGTTCGCGTGCGGGTAGCGGAGCGGCGAGGCTTCCAGCGGGGAGGCCTCGTAGACGGCTGCTTCTCTGCCAAAACGATACAACTCCCCGGGGTAGCAGCCGGCGCCGGCTTCGGTGCCGTGGAGCACGACGTTCATGCGATCGTGCTCTTTTTGATGAATGGCCCAGCTGACGTCGAGCGAGAGCGTGGCGCCGTCGGCGAAGCGGAGCAGCGCCGTTGCGCCGTCGTCGACGTCGAACTCCGGGTGCGCCCGCTCCGACATGCCCCAGTTGCCTTCACCGATGCCGCGCGCGCCAAAGTTACTGTACGTCTGCCCGCTCACGCTGATCGGATTGAAGCGGCCCATCGCGAACAGCGCGAGGTCGAGCAAGTGCACGCCGATGTCGTAGAGCGCGCCGCCACCGGCGAGCGCCTTGTTGCAAAACCAAGTGCCGAGCTTGGGAATGCCGGCGCGGCGAAACCAAAATGCCTTCGCGTGGTAGACGTGACCCAGCTTGCCGGCCTGCACCAGCGCTTGCACTCGCTGCGAGTCTTCACGGAAGCGTTGGTTCATACCGACGCTCAGCAGCTTGCCGCTCTCGGTCGCTTGCTCCACCACGGCTCGCGCTTCCGTGGCGTTCGTCGCGAATGGCTTTTCGACCATCACGTGCTTGCCGGCTCGAAGCGCGCTCAGCGCCAAGGGGGCATGGAACGCGTTGGGTGTGGCGATGAACACCGCATCCACCTCCGGAGCTTCGAGCAAGGCCTGATTGTCGGAGAAGGTGCGCACGTCTCCGCCTAGCGCCATTGCGAGCTCCGCGAGTCGCTGCGCACTGGGGTCGCTCGCGGCGACGACGCGGGCGTTCGCGTGACGATTGATCTCCTCACAGGCGCTGCGGCTGATTTGTCCCGCGCCCAGCACCCCGAATCGAAGCTCCGCTGGCATGGCTCCCATTGTTACTCGCATCTGGGTGCGCGATGCGCGGGTGCCGAAGGGCGAACAGCGTCGAAAGTATTTTTCGCTACGGTCGTCCGCGGGCCCCGTGACGAGTCGAAACGCACAGCGCATTTTTTCGAACCGCCCACGCGGCAACGGGGCAGGACGTCATAGTCAAGATCGTTGCTCTACCTCGGGACTTCGCGCTCAGCGCTTCGGTCGAACGAAGCGTCCCGAGCGCTGCCCTGCATGAAGGTGGATGTAGGATGAATGATCCAAAGGTTGGACCCCACAGCGTGCGTGTATCCGGCGGAGGTCTGCTGGCAGCCAAGGACCAACGAGACCGCCGCCGCCTGGCGCGCCGCGTGTTCTTGAGCGCGCTCGGGCTCGGCTTGTCTGTGCCGCTGGCTTCGACCAGCGCGCGGCTGGCGCTCGCGCAAACCGCTGCGCGGCCGCGACGCCTGTTCATCTACTACCTACCGCATGGCGCCCCCATCGAGCACTGCGACCCGGCCAACGCCGAGGGCGTGCTCGGTCCGCTCGCCCCGTACATGGCGCAGGTCTCGGCTTTGCGCGGTGTGGGCATGAACGGCGCATCCAATCACGCCGCCATCCGCACGATGCTGACCGGCAATCCCGACGGCAGCGGCTCCGATTCGATCGACGGTCTCGTGGCCAGCCAGCTCGGTGTCACGCCGCACGTGCTCGGAACGGTGCCGTACGCGAAGGGCTCCGGCTTTACTTCGGACTCGTTCCTGGTGAAGCACGGCTCGTGGGTGCGGCCGGAAGAGGATCCAGCCCGCGCTGCCGATACGCTGTTTCAGTCGCTGGGCACAGGCGCCGGCGTCCCGAACGACGCCAACGAGTTTCGCTCGGCCGCGCTCGGGCTGACCGAGAAAGAGCTGACGCGCTTGCAGGCGGTCACGAAGGAGCTGACCGACGAGCAGAGCAAGCTACAAATTCACCTGGACGCCGTGCGTCGCCTCAAAGCCGGCGGTGGCGGCTCGATGGTCGTCAGCTGTGACAAGCGCCCGGACTTGCCCGCTGTGTCGGCGCTGGCCGGCGCGGATGTGCTCGATCCGTCGCAGCTGGGCAAGGTGCTGGACGCCCACCTCGAGGTGGCGGCGCACGCGCTGGTGTGCGGCACCGCCAGCGTCGTTACGCTGCAGAACATGTACGTGAACGCGGATCTGAACATGGGCTTCGCGGGCGGCCCTGGCGTGCCCAAGGGGCATCACGAGCCCATTTCGCACTCGTGGGACGCGGCGGGGCGCGCGGAATTTGCCATGGTTCAGCGCTGGTTTTACGCGCGCCTGGCCGAAAAGCTGCTGGTGACGCTGAACCAGACCGATCCGCAAGATCCGGAGCACACGGTGCTCGACAACTCGATTGTCGCGATCATGAGCGAGGTGTCGGACGGCGCGAATCACAACTCGGACGCGTCGCCGGTGTGGCTCGACGGCAAGGAGACACCGACCAGCTTGCCGCTCGTCTTGATTGGTGGCGGCGGCGGCTACTTGAGGCCCGCCGGCGGCATCGCCAAGGTGTCGGCGCTGCACACGGATCTCTTGGCCACCTTGGCCGAAGCCATGGGCGCGCCGCAGGCAAGCATGGGCGGCGTGCCGATGAAGCCCATCACGGAGCTGAAGGCGTGAGCGGCGTGCGCGCCTGGACGGCGCTCTCCGCAAGCTTGCTGATGGCCTTGGGCTGCAGCGCCAGCATCGACGGCGACGCTGGTTCCCACAGCAAAGCCGGCAGCACCGGCAATCCGTCGGGTGGCAGCAGCGGCGTCGCGGGTGGCCCCAACACCAGCACGCTCGGGCGCGACGCCGTGGCCCAGCGCTGCGAAACGTCGCAGCTGGCGGCGCCGCAACTGCGCCGGCTCACGGCGCGCGAGCTGGAACGGACGCTGCGCGATGTTTTCCCGAGCCTGGGAGTTGGCTGGGCCGGCGTCCGGCTGGGGGCCGATCCGGTTTCGTCGCTGGGTTTTTCGAACGACGCGCACACGCTGGTGGTCGCGAGCCAAACCGCGCAAGAGCTGCTCCGCAGTGCCGAAGACGTCGCGACGGCGCTGACGACTGGCAGCGCGCTGGCGGAGCTGCAGCCGTGCGCGGCCGAGGCAGCGCCGGGGCGCGCCTGCGCCGACCAACTGGTGCAAAGCGTGGGCGCGCGGCTGTTTCGCCGCGCCGTTTCGGCAGAAGAAGCGGCCGACTACGGCGCGCTGTACGACGGCGTGGCCGCCAAGAGCGATTTTGCGACCGGTGCGCGTTGGCTGCTGGTCGCGATGATTCAGTCGCCCAGCACCGTGTACCGTTCGGAGCTGGGCGTTGCGGGTGGCGCGGGTCGTCAACTGACGCCGGAGGAGCTGGCGAGTGAGCTTTCGTACACTTACGGCGGGACGGCGCCTTCTGCAGAGCTGCTGGCCGCCGCAAGGCGCGGTGATTTTGCGACGCCCGCCGCGCGCGTCGCCAAGGCCAAAGAGCTGCTCGCGACCGCGTATGGGCGCGAGCAGCTGCATCAGTTCTTGGCGGAGTGGTCCGGTTACGGCCGCGTTGCCTCCAAGACCAAGACAACCGTCGCCAATTTCGATGTCTTGCGCGACTCGATGCTGCAAGAAACGAAGCTGTTTTTGAACGAAGCCGTCGTCACCCGTCAGGGTGGTGTAAAGGAGCTGCTGACGGCGAGCTACACCTTCGTCGACAGCTCGCTCGCGGCGCTGTACGGCTTTGGTACGGCTTCGGGCACCGGTTTTGCGCTCGCGCAGCGTCCGGCAGGGCAGGGGCTAGGGCTCTTGGCTCAGGGCTCCATCCTGGCCGGCAGCGCTCACTCCGACGCCAGCTCACCCACGCTGCGTGGCTTGGTCGTTTACGAAAAGCTGTTGTGCCATCAGAAGCCGAAGCCCCCGCCCAACATCCCGGCGATCGAAGCGCCGATGCCCGGCGGCAAGACCACGCGACAACGCTACGAGTCGTCACACGGCGTCAACCCGAGCTGCAAGGCGTGCCACCAGTTCTTCGATCCGATTGGCTTCGGCTTCGAGCACTTCGACGAAGCGGGCCGCTACCGAGCCGATGAAAATGGCTCTCCCCTCGACACTTCCGGCCAGGTGCTGTCGTACCCGGACGGCACCACCGCGTTCGAGCTCAGCGGGCTCGAGGACCTCGCCGGCAAGCTGGCGGACCGCGCGGAAGTAGCCGATTGCGTGAGCGGCTTGGCCGCCGCCTACGCCTTTGCCGGCGGAGGCGGTCGTACCTGCCTCGCGGAAGAAGCGCGCTCCGCCTTTGCGCGCGGCGAGCTGGGCGTCTTGGACTACTTCGCCGAGTTGGCCGCCGCACCGAGCTTCGCCGAGCGCGCTCCCTAGGCGGGAAGGCGGGAAGGCGGGAAGAACAGAGGGAAGGGCAAGTTTTGTTTGGGCAGCCCAAACAAGACTTCTCTTCTTCTTGTCTGGCCTTCCCGCCTTCCCGCCTTCCTGCCCGCTCGTGCTAAGGCCGAGGCGGATGGTGGCCGTGACGGTTCTGATGCCGGCGTTCAACGCCGCTGCGACGATTGCGGCGGCTCTGCGTAGTGTGGAGCGGCAGAGCGAGCGCGACTGGGAGTGCCTGGTCGTCGACGACGGCTCGACTGACGCAACTGCGGACATTGCCGGGCGATTCGCGGAGCGCGACGCCCGGTTTCGGGTCGTCGGTGTGCCGCACGGCGGCATTGTGGCGGCGCTGAACGCAGGGCTTGCCCAGTGTCGGGGCGAGTTCGTTGCGCGCTTGGATGCCGATGACCTGATGCAGGGGCGACGACTAGAAAAGCAACGCGCGGCGCTGGTCGAGCAGCCGCAGTGGGCGGCCGTGGGCTGCCACGTGCGGCTGTTTCCGCGCCGAGCCATGACCGATGGGCTGAAGAGCTACGAGCGCTGGCTGGCCTCGATCCGCACGGCTGGCGACGTGCGGCGCGAAGCGTTCGTCGAATGCCCGATCGCGCACCCGACGCTGATGCTGCGGCGCGACGCGCTGGCGGACGGCTACCGAGATGTCGCGTGGCCCGAAGACTACGACCTGGTGCTGCGGCTGCTGGAGTCGGGGCGGGAGCTCGGCATGGTGCCGGAGCGCTTGCTGCATTGGCGCGATGGCGCGGGACGGCTTTCGCGCACCTCCGAGCGCTACGCGATCCCAGCGTTCGTCGCCTGCAAGGCCGAGTACCTCGCGCGCGGCTTCCTGCGCGATACCGACCGCTACGTGCTGTGGGGCTTCGGCGACACCGGTAAGGCGCTGGCCGAAGCGCTCGCCCAACGCGGCAAACACCCGTCTGCCATCATCGAGCTGCATCCGGGCCGGCTAGGCCAGCTCATCCGCGGCGTGCGCGTCATTCCGCCTGAAAACCTGCCCGCCCTGCCGCGCCAGCCCCTGCTCGTCTCCGTCGCCGGCATCACCCCAAGGACTGAAATCCGCGCCGCCCTAGCTCAAATGCACTTCACCGAACAACGCGACTTTATCTGCTGCGCTTAATCCGCCCTCTCTCGCCCTAGCCCCTCCGCCGCCTAAACCCTAACCCCTCACTCCTCACCCCCAAGCGCTCAATACCGATACTGATAAACCAAATCAACACCGGTACCAATCGTCCCCAGCTGGCCGCGCAGAGAGATGGTCTTGGTCAGACGCCAGTCGACGGCGGCGCCGACGGTGGCGGTTTGGTCACCGTTGCCGGTAGTACCGGCCGCCTGGTAGTTGCCTTCGACCACGATGCGATCGTCCAAGCGGTAGGCAGCGGTGTAGGTGGCGCCGTGCGAGCTATCTTGGCTGTCCTGCCCGCGCAGCTGCACGCGAGCTAGCGGCGTGTCGGCCAGCAGCGTGTCGAGCACACCAAAGCCAATGTCGGTCGTGCCGGTTTCGGTACCGCCGCGCAAGAGCGCGAGCGCCTGATCGGGGGCGCGATCGAATTGCACCTTGGGATGCGAGATGGTGCCGGACACGTACATGAACAGCGTGTCGCCGGTGGTGGAGCGCCAACTGGCGCGGACGTCCAGCCGTGGGTCGGCCGCGTCGGGCGTGTCGAACACCACCGCGCCACCCTCGATGATGAAGGTTTTCCCGAGCAATTGCACGGTGCCGTGGCGCTGCAGGCTGATAGACCCGGTGACGCCCAAACCTGCTGCCAGCGTCATGGTCGGATCACCCGAGATGGGCAGGTCCAGCTGCTCTCCGCGCTCTAGCTTGGCCTTGTTGCCCAGGTGGATGGCGAACAGCCACGGTAGGGCGTTCTCGTCGCGCGACGCCTTGGGCTCGGTGACCGGCTGCAAAACCTTGATGTTTTCGTTCTCGTCGAACTCGGTCAACGTGCGAGACGACTCGCCGGGCAGGCGCGCCACCAGCTGGTCGAATGGCACGTCGACGAGGATGTGACTGGCCGTGCGGGTGATGGTCAGGCGGCTGATGTCGACGTCCGCGTTGGCGCGCGTGATGCCGTCGACCACCAGCGGCAGGCTGTTGACGTTGAGTGAGACCGAGCCGGAAATGATGTCGAAGCCGGACAGGCGGAAGGCCAGGTGCGACTGCAAGTTTTGCACTTTGGTGCCCGCCGTAGCCCGAAAGTCGGGCACGTCGACCAGCGTCGTCTTGCCGTCTCGCCTGGCGTTGGCCGAAAAGTCGACATCGCGCAGGCGGAAACCGAGCCCGGTGATCACGAAGGCCCCTCCGCTCATGGTGACGTTTCCGCCGATTTGCTCGACGCGCCGCGTGTCTTCGCCCTTGGCCAAAGCCTCCAGGCGCGCGTTCACCTTGCCGTTCAAGGTGCCGCGCAGCTCGTTCACGAACTCGGACAAAAATGGCTCCAGGACGGACGCCTCGAGCTGGGCGGCCGAGAGCGAGATGTCGATGGGTTGGGCGTCGTCCACCGCCGGCAGCTCCGACGCCCAGGTAACGCCCGCGTCCAAAGCTCCGTTCACCGACGCCGGGCCGTGCTGCACCTTGAAGTCGACGTGGGCGCGGTCGGCGTCGCTGCGCAGCTTGATGCTGCCGTCGCCGACCGTCAGGCGGTCCATGCGTACGTCGGACAGCTGCAGCTGGGCCGAGGCGTTCGGCTCCTTGCCGCTGCGGTCGAGCAAGAGCGTGCCCGTGGCAGTGCCGGCGACGCGGGCTTCTGCGAGTTGTGGGATAGCTGCCAGCGGCAGTGCCTCGAGCGTTGCCAGCGCGGTACCGGACCAGGCCGGGATGCCACCTTTGCTATCGAAGGGCGCGCGCCCAGTCAGCCGTACGTTGGCGATGCGCCGCCCTGCGCAGGGCGTGCGCGATGGCGGTAGACCACCCGGCAAGAAGATCTCGGCGCCGACGTTGAAGGCGCCGTCTTCTCGCGCGTACTCGGCGGTGCCGCACACGTCCAGCGCCTCGCCGCGGTCTCCGACGGCAAAGCGCAGGTCGGCGGCGCGCACTCCTAGCGAGGCGATGGGCTGGCTGAACGAACCACGGACGGTGCCTTCTACGCGCACGTTGCCGCGCACCCCGGGGATGCGCACGGGCTCCGGCAGGCTGTCCAGATCGAGCCGGCTCACCACGACTTTGCCTGAAAGCGCGCGATTCTGTAGCTGGTGGAGCAACGGCTCCTGCTCGGTGAGCGCGGCTTTGAGGTCGAGCGTGATGTCGCCGCTGGTGCTGATCAATCGCTCGGAGCCCTGGGTGGCGCCCAGCGCCAGGGTGGTATTGCCGCTGGTGCCGTCGTGGTTCGCCGAAGCCATCAGCTCGATGCCGGAGAGCACGAAAGGCGCCTTCTGGGCTCGGGCTACCTTGACGATCAAACCCTTGGTCGCACCCGACAGCTCCAGGTCGGGGACCGCGCCAGGATCGCTACGGCTGACGTGCAGCGACACCGAGGCCGCACCCATCACGTCGAGGTCCGACTCGGGCAGCAGCTGGCCCAAGTAGTCGAGGGTGACGTCGTTGAGAGCCACCGTCGCAGTTCCGATGGCGCGCTCGAACGACGCGCGCTCCGTGGGCGGCCCGTCCAGCTCGGTGTCCCAGTCGGCCGAGAATCCGCCGAGCGCTTCGATGCGGCCGGTGCTGGCGCCGGTGAGCTTACGCCCGTCGAGCTTGGCGCTGAGCTGTCCCGAGATGTCGCTGACACCGCTGATGGTCGCCTTGCTGGCAGACAGCTCGAGGCTGCCGCGCTGAGTCTTGCCCGTGCTGAGCGCGTCGAGGCTCAGGCTGGCACGCCCTTCCAGCACGCCGCGCGGTAGCCCCAAAACCCGAGAAAAGGCGGACAAATCGAGGTTCTGGCCTTGAGCGGTGACGCTCAGCGTCTGCGGGGTGAGCTCGGCATTGCCCGTGAGCTCGCCGGTAGCGCCGTGGAGCCGCAGCTCGCGCACCAGCACGCGGTCCTCGGACAGATCGAGCTGCGCGACCTCACCGCGGATCTCGACGTTATCGCGCGACACGCCGAGCGACAGCTCACGCACCGAGACCGGCTTGCCCAGCGCGACGATGGCGCGGGCGTCGAAGCTTGGACCGTTGGACGCCTTGAGCGTCGTCGTGACGACCGAATTGCGCAGCGGGCCGCGTGCGGTCGCGCTCACGTCCTCGAACTCGAAACGACCGGCGTTGAGCTTCTTGCCGCTCAAGCGCGCGTCGACCGCGAGTTGGTCCAGTTTGTCGATGGAGCCCTTGGCGCCCGCGCTGATGCGCCCGCTCTGCAGGGCGACGCCCTGGTAATTGAAATCCCGCAGGTCCACCGACAGATTGGTGTCGAGCCGGCCGTGAGCGAGCGTCGCGTGGACGCGCATGTCGGCGTTACCTGTACCGTCGAAATACGGCTTGATGCGCTCGACCTTGGCCAGGTTGACGCGCTTGGCTTCGGCGTCGACCTCGATCTTGCCGTCGGCGTGCACCGTGAAGCCCAAATCCACAGGCAAACCCAGATCGTGCAGCTTGGCTTCGCCCGTGAAGCCGCCGGCCGTGGCCTGGCCAGAAAAGTCGATTGGCGGAATGGCGTAGCCGTCAAGCTGCGTCGGCGCGAGCGAGCCGCCCAGCTCGACCACGACCTTGTCCGCCTCGGTGTGCAAGCCGACGTCGGTGTCGACGTCGATGCTGGTGGCGGGCGCGTTGGGCCACAAGGCGCGTAGGTCGAGCTTGCGACCTTCGACGGCGAGCTGCAGCCGCATGGGGCTCGACAGGTTCAAGGTGCCGTCGGCGCTCAGCGTCGACCTTTCGCCGATCTTGGCCTGCAGGTCGACGTCGAGCTCGGGCGGCTTACCCTTGAGGTGAACGCGCGCTTCGGCGGGCTGGATGAGCGGCCACTGAGCGATCAGCGCGCGAGTGCCAGCCGGCTCGGCGCGCGGCAGATCGACCTTCAAGTCGAGCGTTTCTTTGTTCCAGCGCACGACGCTGCCGAACTGCACGTCGCCCATGTAGCCGTCGAACGAGCCCCAGACCGCGCCCGGCGCCCGCACGTGGAGCGTCGCGATGCCCTTGGCGTCCGCCCCGCCGATGCCGCGCGCCAAGAGGCCAAAGCGCTCGACGTCGATGGCTGCGCCCCTGGGAGTCGCCAAAACCGAGCCGTGAACGCCGCCCAGCTCGGTCTCGAGCGTGGGACTGCCGCCCAGACTGCCGCGCGCAAAACCCCGGCCGATTTCGATCGCGGGCAGCCAGACCCGCACGTACTGGTCGGCGCTGCTGGGCGATTTGCCGGGCGTCTTGCTGGGGCGAGGCGTCAGCGCGTGCGCCAACGTGGGCACGCCGTCCTCTGCGGGGATGATCTGGGCCTCGGCGTGCTCGACGCGCACGTGGTCAATCTTGATGGTGAGCTTTTCGTCACCGCGCACGATGCGCGACAAGATATCGAACACGTCCGCCCGCGCCGTGAGCCGCGTCACCTTGAGCACGATGCGATGCGCGCTGTCGCGCACCACGACGTCTTCGGCCGCCAGCTCTTCGGGGCTCAGCTTGCTGATGGAGCCGATGGTGACTTCACCCTGAAACAGGTCGACCAGCGTGCTGGCCAGGAACGTCGCGCTCGCGCGTCTGCCCGCCGGCAGGTTCAAGTGCCCGAGCAGCCCAACCGTGAAACCAACTCCGAACAGCGCCGTGACGCCCACGACCGACAGGATGCCGACGAGCCCCGAAAGCAGGCGACGCGCGGCGCTGCGTTTTGGCGCCGCGCTCCTCAATAGGCGTCTCCGATCGCCAGGTGAACCGCTGCAGGCAAGCCGAAGAAGAACTGGGGCCGCTCTTTCCCGTGGCTAGCGGGATCCGTCGGTAGCCCTTTTTGGCCCAGAGCCTGCGCGCCCGGGACCCGGATACCGAAATCGAGCCGGATCGGTCCCACCGGTGATTCGTAGCGCAGGCCCGGCCCCACGGAAAGGTGAGGGTAGTTGAATTGCAGCCGGCCGATGTCGCGCGACACGTCAGCCGCGTCAGCGAACGCTACGACGGTAATCGGGAATAGCCCGGCGTAGCGCAGCTCGAGGGAGGCTTCCCATTGCGTGAAGCCACCGAGCGGGCGGATGCAGCGATCGTCGTTCACGTTCACGTTGACGGCGCAGTTGATGCTGGTCGGCACCAGGAAGCCGACGGGCCCGTGCGGGCTGATGGCCATCTGGGCGTACCCGCGGTTGGAGGTAGCGCCACCCGAGTAGAAGGCGCG
>DATAKF010000354.1:0-23698 GCA_036261775.1 Polyangiaceae bacterium
CCGGACCGGAGCGAAAACGAGCCGGAGTGGACGGAGTCCAGCTAGCTGGACGGAGTCCACGGAGGCCTACGGCCCGAGCCGAAGGCGAGGGAGCGCCGAAGGCGCAGTGAAGCCAGAAGCCAGGATCAGCGGGCGTGCTCAACAGCTGAAATGAGACCAATGGTGAGCCGCCTCCCTGTGATCTCGTAGGTACTCGATACGAGCTTTCGGCATGGCAGCAGCCCAAGGCGTGCCGCCCAGCGAACGAAGCGTGTCGCGCGTTGCTTAGGGCGCCGGCGGCGGGACGCTGGTGGGGACTGACGCGGGCACGATGCTGATGCGGGGCGTGTCAGCGTCGGTGTGAGCGTGGCTCAGGCGTCGCACGAGCGTCAGCGCGCCGCGCACCACGAGCGCAGCGATGCCGCCGAGCGCGATGGCGTTGAGCACGAGCAGGCCTATGGCGCCGTGGTGCAAGAGGCGTCCGCCCCAGTCCCACAAGTCCGGCAGTCGAGTGATGTCCGGAGTCAGCGTAAAGCTGGTTTCGAATGCGAGGTGCGGATTGAATCGAAGATCCACCCATGCATAGCCGACTATCAGCAGCGTCGCTGCGAGCCAGGCTTTCAGAAAACTCGAAACCGAATCCACCTCGGAGTCTACCATTCCGTTCGCGCCTCGGCCCGCGAGGCACGGAAGTGTTGGAGATCTCAGGCATAGCGGTGCTCGACGCTGCGGAACCTGTCTAGACCGGTCCTCGAGTGAAGCGCTGTGTCGCTCGTTGGGAGCCTTCACCCGTCAGGGTAGGTATTTCAACCAAGGTTGAAGTCGAGCGTCATAAGCAGTCAGCTGGCAGGCGTTGGAACGAAGCCAAATTCGGCCTTGTGCCGAAGCACTAAGGTCAGTGTTTTCGAAGTGACACGCAAGCCAACGCGCCTGGTGCATGGCGGCAGTTCGCTTGTTCCTTCCTTCGACATGTCGAGTGTGTGGCGGCGCCGCGCGCGCGAAACTAGCCGTTTTTTGCGCGCTTTCGGCGCTGTGCGAACGACGACTCGTGGCATGATGGTTGGGAAATGTCTTTGTACGGAGCGATCGAAGCTGGTGGAACCAAGTTCGTATGTGCAGTCGGGACTGGCCCCGAAGATCTGAGAGCACAGGCGCGCTTTCCGACCACTACGCCGGCGGAGACGATTGGCAGGTGCATCGATTTCTTTCGCGCGCAGCCGAAGATCGAAGCCTTGGGGGTGGGTTGCTTTGGCCCAATCGAGCTGCGTCGCGGCGCGCCCAGCTACGGTCACGTCACCACGACTCCAAAGGCGGGTTGGACCAACGCCGACGTCGTGGGCCCTCTGCATCAGGCGCTAGGCGTGCCGGTCGGCTTCGACACGGACGTGAACGGTGCGGTCTTGGGAGAAGCGCGTTGGGGAGCGGCCCGGGGGCTGGATACCGCGATTTACGTGACCATCGGCACCGGTATCGGCGGCGGCGCGCTGGTCGGCGGCAAGCTGGCCCACGGTCTGGTGCACCCGGAAATGGGGCACCTGCTCCTGCCGCGTGAGTTGGACGATTTGGACTTTGCAGGAGCTTGCCCGTTTCATGGCGCGCGCTGCTGGGAAGGCGTCGCCTCGGGCCCGGCCATGGAGCGCCGCTGGGGCTGCCGCGCCGAGACGTTGCCTGGCGATCATCCGGCGTGGGATCTGGAAGCGCGCTACATCGCCTCGGCGCTGACGACGCTGGTCTTGGTGCTGTCGCCCGATCGGCTGATTCTGGGCGGCGGCGTCATGCAGGTGGAGCAGCTCTTCCCGCTGGTGCGCAAGCACCTGCAGCGTTCACTCGGCGGCTACGTGCAGGCCGACGCCGTCATCAGCGGTATGGATCAGTACGTGGTGCCGCCGCTGCTCGGTCAGCACGCGGGCATCGCGGGCGCGCTGGCGCTCGCGGAGCGTGCGGCGTTCGAGCCGCAGCGCCCGGGCCTGGTGCAGCTGCAGTAGCGGTCGTCAGTTGTCGTAGCGGCGTTCCGGCGGCGCAGCCGGCGCCTCTGCGCTCTTCTTGCAACCAAAGAAGCCGCGCCGCTTGATGATCTCGGCGATCTCGGGCGGCACCATCTGCTCCCAGCTGGGGTCACCGCTCTTGATCAGCTCCAGCACGTCCCGCGAAAACACCTTCAAGCAGGCGGGATCGTAGTTGTGCAGTGGCAGAATGCAGCCGCGATCCACGAGGTGGCCGTAGAGCTTGCTGAGGTCGGCCGCGACCTCCAAGTTGTCGACCGTCGACAGCTTGTCCGTTTCCGGATCGAGGTACGGGTAAACGTACAGCTTGAGGTTGTTCTTGAAGAGCCGACCAAACGACTCGAGGATGCCGCCGTCCAGATCGGCGTAGTACTTCTCCTCGAACAGCGCGAGCAAGCTGGCCGCGCCGAGCGTGATGGCAACGGGCCTGGTGGTGTGCTTGCGCAGGTACGAAGCCAGCCGGTAGTACTCGAAGTAGTCGGAGATGAGCACCGTCTTGCCGGCGGCCGCCAGCACGTCGGCGCGCGCCAAGAAATCGCGGTAGTCGATCTGCCCGCCCACGATCAGGTTGCGCATCGTGATCTCGGCCAGCTCGACGATGTCTTCGCCCTCGGCCAGCGTCTTGCCGAACTCTTGGCGCGCGCCCTTGAGCATGTCGATGTTGGGGTTACACACCGGGCGGAAGCTACCGCGCTCGACCAGTACCGGCTTTTTGTAGAGCACCTCGGAGGGCTGCAGCACCTGGCCCTTGGGGCCGAACATTGCCGCGCCCGACAGGCCCAGCTGCACCAGCTTCAGGCTCATCACGCGGTTGTCTACGTGCCGAAACTCGATGCCCGAGAACTCGATCATGTCGATCTCGATGCGCTGCGTGGTCAGGTTGTCCAGCAGCGACTCGACCAAGCGATCGGGGTCGTGGTGCATGAAGAAGGCGCCGTACAGCAGGTTGACGCCGACGATGCCGAGCGCCTCCTGCTGCAGCGCGTTCTCCGTGTCCAGCATGCGCACGTGGATGATGATCTCGCTGTCTTGATCGCGAGGGTGGGCCTGGAATTTCACGCCCATCCAGCCGTGACACTCGTTGGTGCCCTTGAAGTTGCGCGCCGAGACGGTATCGGCGAAGGCAAAGAACGAGGTGGTGTCGCCGCGCGCGTCGCGCAGGCGCTTCAAGTTCAAGTCGTGCTCGTAGTTGAGCATGCTCTCCAGGCGCTGACGCGCGACGTAGCGCTGCGTCTGCCCGTAGATCGCGTCACTCACCGCCATGTCGTAGGCAGAGATGCTCTTGGCGATGGTGCCGGCGGCGCCGCCCACGCGAAAGAACCAACGCACGACCTCTTGCCCCGCGCCAATCTCGGCGAAGGTTCCGTAGCGCTTGGCGTCCAAATTGATGGACAGCGCCTTCTGGTGTGTATCGAGCTTTTCCGAGTTATTCGGGTCGCGGTGGGTGAGCATTGCGAGCCACCCTTCGTAGCACGTTCCCTCCGCCGCTTCCGTTACGGGAGTGTTTCGCGCTCGGCCAGGCGTCTACAGCAGGAAAGACACGCCAAACGAGAAGGCCGGGTAACCCACGCGCATGGTGAGCGTGATGCGGTCGTTCAAGTGGTAGCGGCCGCCCACGAACAGCACCAGCGGCGTGAACTGTAGGTCGCGGTCTTGCAGGTAGAGGGCCAGGCCCGGCTCACCGAAGACCGACCAGCGCTTGTGTAGCCAGAAGTTCCACTGCAGCACGATGGGTAGGTAGAAATAGTTCACGTGGCCGCCGCCGCCGCCGCCGCTCGTGCGCACGCAGACCGGTACACCGCTCGGCGCCGTCGCGAACTCTTCGCACGTGTCGCGTGGCCCCTGCCAGCCGTCGTAGCGAAGGTAGTCGATGCCGAAGCCGATTCCGACCGAGTTGTTCAGCTTGGGGATGAAGCCGTTGTCCAGCAGCTCCACGGTGCCGCGAAAGCCTACGCCGAGCCCGGTGCCGGCGCCCAAGCCCGGCGGATCGGCCAAGCCTGCGACCACGTGCGGCTCGGCCTCGAAGCTGTACAGAGTGCGCTGGCGCGGCTGCTTGATGGTGCTCTGCGCGCGCGCGACGGCGCTGCCGGTCAACGCCAGCACGAAGACGCAAACCGCTAGGATGAAGCGCGCGAACGACTGGCGCATGGTTCAGCAGCCTCCGCAGGCGACGGAGCCGTCGCTGCACATGGTCTGAGCCGCACCGCCCAAGCACTTTAGCGTGCAGCCCTGCTCGGGGTTGCAGATGTCGGGCGAGGCAGATTGTACGCGGCACGCGCCGGTACACTCGACGTCGCAGCGACTGAAGTTGTGACACACGATCTCGCTCTGGTTACCGGCGCGCACGCCGCAGCGCCCCACGTCGTGGCAGTCGAAGTGGCAACGGTCGCCGCAGATGGCGCCGCAGGCCTCGGCGCCGTGGCACTTGACGTCGCAGTCGTCGCCGCAGCTGGTGCTGCACTCGTCCATGTCGTGGCACAGGGACTTGCAGTGGTCGTCGCAGACCGCTCCGCAGCGGTTCATCTGCGAGCAGTGCGGGGTGCAGCCGTCACCCTCGCAGCCGATGTAACACTCATGCCCGCCGTTGCACTCGCAGGGGCGGCCGGGGTCACAGACTTCGTTGCTGCTGCAGCCGCCGAGGGCTGCGCTACTTAACGTCAACCATAGGCCCAAGGCCGCGAGCAGGCGCTGCATGCGCGCCGACTATGCCACCTGGAACCGATACCACAAGGGCAAAAGCCGATTTGTAGCGTGGCAGAGCGCGCCGGGGCGGAAGCGTTCAACGCCAGCGTAGCGAGTTGCCCTGCGCGTCGCGCGCACCACCCGTAACGGTGATGATGATGTCGATCACGTGCCACACACCCAAGCCTCCGCAGGTCACCAGCTTGAGCACGCCCAAGCCCGTTTGGCCGAGCATGAACCGGTCGAGCCCGATGGTGCCGCCCAGCATGGCCGCGAGCAAGATGTGATTGCCGTTGATGACGGGGGTGCCTGCAACCTCGGTCGGCATCGCCAGCAGCTTGCCTTCAGAGTCTTTCACCTCGCCGAGCGCGAGCAGGATGTTGTCGATGATGAGCCAGATCCCCAGACCGCCGCACGTCAAAAGCTTGAGGACGCCCAGCCCCATCTGACCGAGGTAAAAGCGATCAGCGCCGAAGAAGCCGAGGTAGCGCCCGAGCAGGAACGCGGTAGCGCGCGATTTTTCGGAGTACTGGACGATCGGGCCGCCGCCGCCATCGCCGTAGCCCGGGCCTTGGCCCCAGCTGCCCGCAGGAGGTGGGCCGCCGTAGCCGCCACCGGGCGGACCGCCATAGCCGCCGCCAGGCGGGCTCCCGTAACCACCACCACCGGGCGGGCCGTAGCCTCCGGGCGGTGAGCCGTATCCACCAGGGCCAGGCGGCGGTCCATAAGCCATGGCGCAACGTATCAAACGAGCATTGTCCTGTAAATTGCCGCAATCACTGGAGAGATTGCGCGCTTGGCCGGCAGGAACCAGGAATGTTCGACAGTTATTGTGGCGCTTCGCTTGCGGCCAGCGCTCGTGCCGCGTTAGCAAAGGATATGGCGTCCTTCGATACCGAGCGGAAGTGCCACGTCGTGCGCATCGTTTACGACGGGCCAGGCTTCGCCGGGAAGACGACGAACCTCAAGCGTGTGCACGAGATCATTCCGCCGAGTCGGCGCAGTGACATCGTGACTCCTGCCGAGCTCAAGGGTCGAACCATGTTCTTCGACTGGCTGGAGATCGAAGGACCCAAGCACTCGGGCGTGGGCTTGCGCTTCCAGCTGATCACGGTGCCTGGGCAGATTGAGCGCAACTACCGGCGCCGTCCGCTCGTAGCCATGGCCGACGTCGTGGTGTTCGTGTGCGACTCCAGCCCCGCCGCCATTCCGGACACGCAGCGCACGTTTGCGCGCCTGCGCGCCTCCATCAAGCGTCGTACCGAGCCGGTCAGCTTGATCGTGCAGGCGAACAAACAAGACGTCGAAGGCGCGCTCACTCCCGCGGTGCTGCGACGTAAGCTGAAGCTCGACGGCTCAGTGCCGATGATCGCCGCCAACGCCGCCAAGGGCGACGGCGTGCGCGCGACCTTGAACGAGGCCATGCGGGTGGGCGTGCGCGCCTTGAAGGGCGGCGAGCTGAGCCCGCTGGTGGCCGAGTTCGCCAACGCCGACAATTTGTTCGATCACGTGCTCACCTTCGAAGACACGCCCAACGACGGGCCGCTGGACGTCGAAGAAGTGAACGTGCGCAGCGAGGACGTCGACACCGACGCAGCGGCCGCCGCCGCGCACTTGGGCGCCGCGTCGCTGGACGCGCTGGAAGCGCGCGCGCGCCGTGCGGCGGCTCGCAGTGGCGTGCACTCGCGGGATTCACAGCCCGACGACAGCGCCGACAACGCCTCACGTCCTTGATTGATAGTTCGCGAAAGCCTCGCCAGAACCCAGGCTTGGCGCGCGGGCGGCTGAGACCTCCACCGAAGAGGAGATTCAGCTGCTGGAGACGAGCGCGAAAGCGAAGCCGCCGGCGATGACCAGGCTGGCCGAGACCGCGAGCAGCGCGCGCAGGCGCAAGTGCGAACGGCTCTCTGGATCCAGCACCGCTTCACGGCCGTAGTCGGCTTGGCGCTTGCCGGTGACGCTGCTGAAGACGCAGATGCCGAGCGTGCCCGAGATGAGCAGGTACGCCGAGATAGCCACCGGCAGCGCCACGAGCCAGCCCAGCTGGCGGGTGACGCCGAGCTCGGACGACAAGAGCGCCCAGCCCAGCGCCAGGCCACCCATCAGTACGCCGAAGCGTACCGCTTGGCCACGGGCCCGTTCGCCTAGGTTCTGCTGCTGGTGACAGCCGAGCATCTGCCCTAAAAGTAAGCCCTGAGGCTTTTGGCCGCAAGCCGGCGTGTACCCCCAACCGCCCCGTGGTTAGAGAATTCCCGTGAAGAGCGCTGTTTTGAGCCGCTTTGTGGACCTCCGGTCCGGCGAAGGCGTGGCCTTTTTTCGCGCTTTCTTCGTTTTGCTCCTGACCATCACCGCGCACACTGTGCTCGAAACTGCGCGGGACGCTCTGTTTCTGACGCGGCTGGCCCCGCGCAACCTGGCGCTGGTCTACGTCGCGACGGCGGTGTTCATCATTTTGCTGACGCCCCTCAGCGTGCGGCTGACCCGCGCAGCGGGCGCCAAGAACGCGCTGGTGGTCTCGCTGCTGCTGACGGCGTTCGCGTCGGCCTGGTTTCGTATTCGACCGCCAGGCGCGGCGAGCGTGTTCAGTCTGTACGTGTTCGGGGCGTTGTCGGCCACGTTGCTCGTCGGGCAGTTTTGGCTCTTGGCCGGCACGCTGTTCAGCGCGGCGCAGAGTCGGCGCTTGTTCGGTCCGCTGGCGTCGGGTGGCGTGCTGGGCGGCGTGGGTGGCGGCGCGCTCGCAGCCGTGCTGCTCGGCAGCATCGAGGTGCGTGGCCTGCTCGGTGTCGCGTCGCTGCTCTATTTTGGAGCGGCGTTCCTGGCGACCCAGCTCGTGATCGAAGAGACGCCGCTGCTGTCGCGTCCGCTCGGCTCTAGCCCCGTCGCCGCCAGCCAACCGCTCAGACCACAGCTGGCCAAGTTGCAGGGCGATCCGTTCTTGCTGCGCTTGGCGGTCATGGCCGTGCTGTCCATCGCGGTATCGGTGGTGATCGATTACCTGTACAAGGCCAAGGTCTCGCGCACGATCCCGCCCGAGCAGCTGGGCGCGTTTTTCGCCCGCTACCAGCTGGTTTTGAGCCTGGGCTCGCTGCTGCTGCAGGTCGTCATCACGGGCCCGGTGGTGCAACGCATTGGCGTGGTGGGCTTGGCTTTGACGGGGCCGCTCTTGCTCACCTTCGGGGGCACGCTCACCGCCGTGTTGGCGGCGCCGTTCTGGCTGGTGGTGGTGCTCAAGGGCACCGATACTTCGCTGCGCAACTCGCTCGGGCGCGTGGCCGCGGAGCTGCTGTGGGCACCCGTCGAGCAGCAGGCGCGGGCGCGCGGCTTCGTCGACTTGATCGTGACGCGCGTGGCGCAGGCGACGGCCGGTGGCGTGCTGCTCGCGGCGACGATGCAGCGCGAGTACCGGCCGGGTCACCTGGCGGCTTCGGCCGCGATCTTGGCGTGTCTTTGGCTGCTGGTTGGCGTCGGTATTCGTAAGCCATACATCGCGCTGTTCCGGCGCGCGCTGACGCGCGGCTCCGTCGAGCGCGAGTTCATGCTGGCGGAGCTTGACCTGACCTCGGTCGAAACACTGGTCGAGGCGCTGGCGCGCCCGCAGCCCAGCGAAGTGATCGCGGCCATGAACGTGCTGTCCGAGCGCAAGCGCGCCCGGCTGATTCCGGCGCTGATCTTGCTCCATTCGGACGAGGGCGTGCTGCTGCGGGCGCTCGAGCTGTTCGGCCCCAGCGGGCGCAAGGACTGGTACTCGCTGGGTGAACGCCAGTTCGAGAGCGGGACGCCGCGCGTGCAGCAAGCGGTGGTGCGCGCCTTCGCGCTGGCGGGCGAGACCGAGGTGCTGCGGCGCCTGTCGCAGCAGGGCAGCCCCAACGTGCGCACGTTTGCGGCCCTGTACTTGGCGCAGCTCGAGGGCGAGACGATGAGCGGCGATCCGCTCGGCTGGGAGCTGTTCAGGAATGACGACGCCGAGCACACGCTGAAGCTCGCGTTCATCGAGGCGCTGGCTGCGCACCCCACGCCCGACGCTCCGCGGCTGTTGCTGCGCTTTGCGCGGTTGCCGGCGCTGGCCGGCGCCGTCACGACCGCGCTCGAGGTCGCCGGCGACGAGTCGTCGATCGATTTCTTGATCGGGCGGCTCAAGTGGGCCGACGATCGGCTGTCGGCGCGACGCGCCCTGCTCCGCTTGGGACAACCGGCGCTCGACGCGCTGGCCCGCGCCCTCTACGACGAGCAGCAAGATCGGCGCGTGCGCATTCACGTGCCGCGCAGCATCGCCGCGTTCTTGAACAAGGAAGCGCTGGCGCTCTTGCTGAAGGTCGTCGTGGAGCACGACAACGGCCTCGTGCGCTACAAGGCTCTGCGCGGCCTCGAGCAGCTGGCGCTCGAGACGACGCTGCGCATCGACCCGGGGCCCTTGTTTCACGAGGTGACTCGCAACGCCCTGGAGTACCTACGGCTGTTTTCGGCCGGCCTGGCGCTGCGGCAGGACGCGCGGGCGGCCGCCCAGCTCGAGACGCAGCTGGTGCTCGAGCTGCTGGCCGACAAGATCGAGCAGTCGCGGGACCGGCTGGCGCGGGTGCTGCAAGTGTTACACCGCGGCGACGACATTCCGGCGATCTTTGCCGCGCTGGTCTCGTCGGACCGCCGGCGCCGCGGGCGCGCCGTAGAGTTCTTGGACGCACTGATTCGCGGCTTCGATCGCTCGTCGGACGAAGCGGCCGTGCTGCTCCGGCTGGTGGTCGACGATTTGCCGGACGAGCTGCGCGCCGAGCGCGCCAGTGAGCTCGTGGGCGCGTTTACGGACGCCAGGACAGCGTTGAACGCGCTGGCGCGCGACGCTGACGAGGTGGTCAGCTCGCTGTCGTCTCGCGCTCTGACGCGCTTGGGGTCGTTGCCGCCGCCGGCGCCACCCTTGTCCATCCTCACGGAGCGCCCAGCATGACCGTCGCCGATAGCGAGCGCCTGAAGCGGGAGATTTTGCTCCGCACCATGTTCCCCAGCATGCCGGTAGCGGCTCACGTGCGTTTCATCGAGCTGCTCGACGAGATCACGGTTCCGCCCGGCGAGATGTTGTTCAACCAGGGGGACCCGCCAGATCGCTTTCTGTTCTTGATCGAGGGCCGAGTGACGATGGAGCGCGAGGCGTCACGCGCTTGGGAGTTCGTGCCGCTGGCGGTGGTGGGGGTGATCGACGCCGTGCTCGATCGCCCGCGCACGCGCAGCTGTCGCGCGCTCGAGCCGAGCCGGTTTTTGTCGCTGAAAATGACCGACTGGTTCGATATGCTCGAAGACAACGGCCAGGTGGCGCGCGCTGCGATCCGCAACTTCGCGATGCAGCTGCACGGGCGCTGGCGCAAGCTGGCGCCGCGCCTGCCGCGCGCCAGCGACACTCCTCCGTCGCTGGTGCCGCCCGGGCTCGAGACCTACGACAAGATCTTGGTGCTGCGTCGTGCGGCTTCGCTGCGTTCGGCGGGCATGCAGGCCATTGCCAGCCTGGCAACGGTGGCCGAGCCCGTGGTGTTGAAGCAAGGCGAAACCCTGTTCGAGCCCGGAGCTCAAGCCGACAACCTGTACTTCGTGGTCCGCGGCGCCATCGAGCTGACCGCTGACGAAGGCTTCCGCTACCTGCACCCGCGCGGGGATTTGGTGGGTGGCCCCGCGGCGCTCTGTCACGCGCTGCCCGAGTACCGCGCGCGCGCCACGACCGATACGGTGCTGCTGCGCGTTGCCGAACAAGACTTCTACGACCAGGCCGAGGAGCACGGCCGCTTGACGCGCGGCACCCTGAAATACCTGGTCTCCGAGCTCGAGCCGCTGCTCGAAATCGACGAAGCCGTGAGCGCGCCGGTCAAAACGCTGGAAGTCAGTCCGGGCGCTTGAGCGCCGTGGGCCGCTCGATACCCGCGATGCGGTAGCCGCCCTGCTCGCCCAGATCGTACAAGTGAACGCGCAGCGGACCCGGAGCGTAACCGTTGGTGATGTCGACGACCACGTAGCGCTCCGGAGCGTTGGGCGGCAGTGAGGCCGGTAGCTCGGCGTGCGCGATGTCCAGGCAGACGCGTGGCGCCTGCACGCTGCGGAAACGTGGCTTGACCGCCGCCGGCTCGAGCGCGGCGCCGCGGTAGAGGTAAGCGCGGAACGACAGCGCTTCGTTCGGTACCGTCTGCGTAGCTCGCGCCAGGTCGACGCCGCACACGCCTTGCGCGTCGGCGCTGACGCGCCCGATCGGGGATACACGGCTCAGGTAGCGCTGCAAGATGGTGTCGCGCCGCGCGATCAGGGTCTGGGTCAGATAGCGCTCGTTGATGGCATCGTACTGGCCGACCTTGACGGCCGCACTCACCAGCTCATCGTCGAAGCCGGCCAAGATGCGCGCCATCCAGGCGGCGTCTTGCTCGGTCATGCGCATGAAGGCGGGGTTCGGGTATTCACCGCGCCAAGCCTCGGGGTCGAAGTCGCGCACGCTGAAGTAGCCGAAAATGCCGGCGGTGCGCTGGGCGCGCTCCCAGGGCCGACGCTGAATGCCGAGCGACAAGAAGTCTTCGGCGACGTGCCCAGCGTCGAACACGTACGAGTTGCCGAGGCGCCGCGAAATGCCATCGACGCTCCATTGACTGCCGAAGCAGTCGCCCATGTCGATGATGTAGTGGCGGACGTAGCCGGGGCCGTCCTTCTTGTCTTTGTCGAGCGGCAAGAACACGTCCATCGTGTTCTGCTCGCGTGAGTCGAAGTGGTTGAGCCAGGCCGCGATCAGCCGGCCCGCGCGCACTTCGCGGCGGTCTTCGTGCGGCACCACGTCGTTGGGGTCGTCGTCGCGGGTGCCTTCGTAGCGGTAGGGGCCGATGGGTTTGCCGGGCAGCCAGGCCGAAGCGACCATGCGCACCAGGCCGTCCCTGTGCGATGCTTGCTTCAAGACGGCGTCGAGCCGCGCTTGGTCGAACGGCGACGTGACGCCTTCGTTGTTCGTCACGGTGAGGCCCGGCTTCAGCTTGAGCAGCGACGGCTTGAAGTACACGACCGTGTCGCACGCGGAGTGGTAGCCGACCGCGTGGTAGATGCGCGAGGCAATGGCGGTGGCGCCCGTCGCGCGCTCGGGCTCCGTTTGCGGGTCGGTCTTGAGCATGAATTTGCCCAGACCCTTGATGTTCACGCGAAAGCCGGGATTGGCGCCGTTGTCTTTGCCCTTGTCGATGGTCCAGCTGCCGTCAGGGCCGTTGGGATCGAGCGCCTTTTCGCTGCAGGAGCCGCGGCTGACCTCGGCCGGGGTCATGGCGCGCGTGCCCAAGCGGTTCTCGAACCAGCTTGAGTCCGGCACTTCGTCCAGCGCGTTGACGTTGGTGGCCGCGCCCGCCGGATCCACCGCGAAGAAGCGCGCGATGGGGTGGAACACCATGTAGTTGGCGCCGTCCCACGCGAAGGGCGAGTAGTACTCTTCGGGTGCCTGAGCGAACGGCGTTTGGTCCGGATCGCGCGTGAGCGGCGCCCGCAGCGGAAAATGCGGAGCGCTGGCGCAGCCAGCGAGTGTCAAAGCCAAGAGCGCGGTGCGAGCCCTAAAAGCCACTTCTAGCTCCTACGACGACGCGGAGTGAATCGACCTCCGCGCCGCTCTCGAACGTTTCGGTGCCGAAGCCTACCAGAGCCTGGAAAATGCTGTCGCGCGAACCGCTGCTTTCGATACCCAGGGCCGCTGACAGCCGGCCACGCTCTGCCCGGAAACCCTCGAAGCGCGCGCCAAAGACGTTGCCGGTGGCGACCTGAAGCGAGCCGTTGAGCCAAATCCAAATCGGCCAAGAGTAGCGCAGCGTCGCGACGGCGGCGCTGCGGTCGAATAAGCGCCCTGCGCGAAAGCCCGGCATCATGCCCGGCCCGCCTAGCTGCACCAGCTCGGTGAACGGCACCGGGCGGTCGCCGAGCGGATCGGCCAGCAGCGTCGACACCGACAAGCTGACGACGCGCCCGCTGTCGCCCAGATCCAAGAAGCCGCCCACGGTGCCCCCGTAGCGCAGCCAACCCGAGCCGGGCGAGCCTTTGAAATTTGCGCCTTCGTCGGCCAAGAGCTCCAAGCGGCCGCCGGTTTGGCTGCCGCTCTTGCCTCGCGAATCCAGCGTCAACCGCGCGTGCGTGAACGCGGCGCGGTAGCCCTCACGAAAGCCAGCGGGCATCGGCAGCCTGCCGGCTCGCACGGCGTCGTCGAGCGAAACTTCTTCGTCTGGTTCGTAGCGCGAGTGCCCGAAGGATGCGCCGCGGTAGCCGGCGGCCGTTTCGAGCCAGCTGCTGCCGGCGAACGGGATGCGGGACTCGACGCGAGCGTCGACCGTGTCGGCGGCGTAGCGCACCAGGTCGTCTTCGCGCGTGTCGGGGCCGATGCCGTAGAAGGCGAAGTCGGGCCGGTGCACGGCGGTACCGGTGAGGGTGAGCTCGACGTCTCCAGCAAGGTGAAAGCGCTCAGTGGCGGTGCCGGCGAGCCAATCCTTTCCCCAGGTCGAGCCGCGCAGGCGCAAGTCGTGACCAGTAAAGCCAGCGTCGTCCCAGAAAGCGTACAACCCGACGCTCGGCTCGAAGCCGAAGTCGATGAGCGTGATCGGTACGATGCCCGCCTTGTGATCCGGGCCGAACGCGAAAAAATCGTACAGCGCGCGCGGCAGCTCCGCGCGCTCGGCAGCGGTGATGGCGGCGCCGAGCGGCCGGCGCACGACGTATTCGCTGACGAAGTACAGCGGGGACAAGAGCAGGCGCGGCACCCAGAGCGCCTTTTGGCCAGGCGTGGTGCGGCCGGTGCCGCGGCCGTCGTAGTCCGGTAGCGGGCGTTTCTGGGGCTCCGCAGCGCTCGTGCGGCTGGCGCTGAGGGCGGCGCAAGCCAGCGCACAGGCGGACGCTCGTCGCAGCGTCGCTCGCAGGCTCATACCCCGAGTTTTTCCTTCCGCTCTTCGAAGCCGTGGTAGAGGCGCCCAATCGCGACGGCCAGCACGAGCCACGACGCGGCCAGCACGATGCTGAGCCAAGCAAAGCGCTCGACCGAGTATTTGAGCTTGTCCACCAGCAAGATGACGGACAGCGCGGAGCACACGTCGCCCATGCGCACGCAGAAGGTATCCACTACCTGCTTGGCCTTGTACTTCATGTCGGGCGAGGTCACGAGCCACAGCAGCTGCTTGAGCGTGTTGTTCAGCGAGTAGTCGGTGGCGTTTTCTGCCGCCTTGCCGGTCTTGGCCAGCGCCACGATCGGCACGAACGCGAACACGAAGGCGTTGCCCAGCGCCAGCACCGGTAGGAACAAGAAAGCTGCCGGCAGCTTGAACCACCTGACCACGCGCGATACGACGAAGGTTTGCAGCAGCACGCCTCCGACGTTCACGTAGAAATAGAAATCGGCGTAGGCCGCGCTGATGGCGTTGCCGGAGGCCTTGGCCGCGAGCTGTCCCTGGGCGACCAGGGCTTCGACGTCGGCCTTGATCAGCTTGCTCAGCAGGTATTCGCCGTTGGTGTTGACCCAGTTGTAGATCAGCGAAAATAGGGCGATTAGCAGCAGGTAGCGGTGGCGAGCCACCAAGGCAAAGCCGCCGCGCGGCTGCTTGGCGTGTGCCGCGGGCTTTTCGGGCTCGTTGGCCTTGGGCGCGGCCGTGACTTCACGCCGCTCCACGAGCCAAAACAAGCCGGAGCAAAGCAAGAGCAGGCCGGCCGCGACGAGCAACATGGACGGCTCACCCAGGCCGTTGACCAAGAACTTGGCGGCTTTGCTGCCGACCGCCGCGCCGACCGACGCGCCGATGGCGACCATCGGAAACAAGCGATCGCCTTGCTCCTTGTCGTACAGGTCGTTGGCGTAGGCCCAGAACTGGGCGATCACCATCACGTTGAACACGCCGACCCAGGGGAAGAAGACCACGCCTAGCCGGTCGTGCAAGCTGGGCACTTTGACGGCTACGTAGAACAGCAAGAGCTGCGCGGCAAACGCCAGCGACACGCCGATCACCAGCTTGATGCGCGGCAAACGATCAACCAGCTTGCCGTAAGCCGGCACGATCGCGAACAGGGCGATCGCGATGGCGCCGCTCAGCTTGATCTTTAGCTCGGCGCCGCCTGCCAGGTGCAAAATCAAGCCTTCGCGCAGCGGCTTGAGCACGTAGTAGGCGCTGAGCAAAAAGAAGACGTTTGCCGTCAGCAGGAGCGCGGTCACGGCTTCGCCGGGACGCACCTCGGTGATAGGCCGCAGCGCGCGGGCCAGCCACGCTGGCTCGGAAGCGTGGGGCGGGGGCGGGGCTGCAGGCTGGGTCACGGCCCGGACCCTAACCCAGGACCGTGCGCGTGTAGATTTCGTTTCGCCGCGCGGTTATGTCCCAGCGTACCGATGACGAGCGTCACCGAAACCGCACCGAGCGCTGCTGAAAACCCTTTCGACCCAGTGCCGGCGGTTTGCCGCGAGCTGGGGCTGCCGCCAGCGGGCGTGCGGGCCGTGGTGGCGCTCTTGGCCGAGGGGTCGACGGTGCCGTTCATCGCGCGCTACCGCAAGGAAGCCACGGGCGGTTTGGACGAAGTGGCGATTCGCAACATCGACGAGCGTCGCACCTACCTGCTCGAGTTGGAGGCGCGTCGCACGAGCGTGCTCGCGGAGATCAAGAGCCAAGGCAAGCTGACGGCCGCGCTCGAGGCCAAGCTCAAGGCTGCGGCGACGAAGGCCGAGCTCGAAGACCTGTACCTGCCCTACAAGCCGAAGCGCCGGACCCGCGCCGTGATCGCCAAGGAGCGAGGCCTCGAGCCGCTGGCCGAGCTGCTGTGGGCCCAAGCCGACGGTCAAACGCCGGAAACCCTGGCGGGCGGCTTCGTCAGCGCCGAGAAAGAGGTGCCGGACGTGGCGGCAGCGCTGGCGGGCGCGCGCGACATCGTTGCCGAGCGCATCGCCGAAGACGCCGAGGTGCGGCGCCACACCCGTGAGACCTACTTCAAGGAAGGTCAGATCGCGGTGGGCAAGATCGGCGAGCACAAAGACAAGGTGACCAAGTTCGACGCGTACGCGAGCTTTGCCGAGCCTTTGGCCAGTATTCCATCGCATCGCTACTTGGCGATTCGTCGTGGCGAGACCGAGGGCGTGCTGCGCGCGTCGCTCGACATCGACAAAGAAGCGCTCACCGAGCGCGTGACCAAGCAGCGCGTCCGGGGCGCCTCGCCGTGGGCTGCGCAGATGGGCCTAGCCGTGAAGGACGCGGTGACGCGGCTCTTGGTACACTCGGTCGAAGTGGACGTGCGAGTGGAGCTCAAGCTTTCTGCCGATAGAGCGGCGATTGACGTGTTCGCCAAGAACCTGCGCGAGCTCTTGCTCGCGGCGCCGCTCGGCACCCGTTACGTGCTCGGCATCGATCCGGGGCAGCGCACCGGCTGCAAATGCGTGGTGGTCGACGAGACCGGCAAGCTCTTGGAGCACGAGACCGTGTACTTGGTGCAGGGCGACGCTTCGGTGGAGCGCGCCAAGCAGACGCTCAAGGCCATGCTCGCGCGCCATCCCATCGTCGCCATCGCGGTCGGCAACGGCACGCACGGTCGTGAGACCGAAGCCTTTGCCAAGGACGTGTTGGCCGAGGTCGGGGTCAAAGACGGGCTGCCTTGCGTGGTCAGCGTCAGCGAGGCTGGCGCCAGCATCTACTCGGCCAGCGACATCGCGCGGGAAGAGTTTCCGGATTTGGACCTGACGATCCGCGGCGCCATCAGCATTGCACGGCGCTTGCAAGATCCATTGGCCGAGCTGGTGAAGCTCGATCCCAAGAGCATTGGCGTGGGCCAGTACCAGCACGACGTGTTTCAGGCCTTCTTGGCCAAGAAGCTGGACGAAGTGGTCGAGAGCTGCGTGAACGGCGTGGGCGTGGAGCTGAACCTCGCCAGCGCGTCCCTGCTTTCGCGGGTCGCGGGCCTCGGCCCCAGCGTGGCCAAGCGCATCGTCGCCTACCGCAACGAGAAAGGCGCGTTCAAGAGTCGCAAAGCATTGCTGCAGGTGCCCGGCATGGGGCCCAAGACCTACGAGCAAGCCGCCGGCTTCGTGCGCGTGCGCGACGGCGAGCACCCGCTGGATGGCAGCGCCGTGCACCCCGAGCGCTACGAGCTCGTCGAGCGCATCGCCAAAGACTTGGGCGTGCCGGTGGTATCGCTGATCGGCAACGTCGAGCTCTTGCGACGCATCGACCGCGCGCGCTACCAGACTGGTGACGTCGGTAGCTTCACGCTCGACGACATTTGCGCCGAGCTTTTGCGTCCGGGCCGCGATCCTCGCGACGAGTTTCAGCCGCCCAAGTTCCGTGACGACGTGCGCACGCTCGAAGACTTGAAGCCTGGCATGGCGCTCGAAGGCGTCGTTACCAACGTGACCGCGTTCGGCGCGTTCGTGGACGTGGGCGTGCACCAAGACGGTTTGGTCCATGTCTCGCAGTTGGCCGATCGCTTCGTCAAAGACCCGAGCGAAGTAGTGAAGGTAGGGGACAAGGTGAACGTGCGCGTGCTGGAGGTGGATTTGGTGCGGAAGCGCATTGCTTTGACGCGTAAGTCGGCTGGCGCCGAAGGGGTGAGGAGTGAGGGGGGAGGGGTTAGTCGGGCGAGGGGGGACGGAGGGGTGAAGGGCGCCCAGACGCAGGCGAGGGGGCGAGAGCAGCCGCAGACGCGCGGCGCGCAGCCGCAGCCGAAGGGTGTGAATACGAAGGGGGCTTCTACGTCCAAGCCGGCCGAAACCTTCTCGAACAACCCGTTTGCCAAGCACTTCAAGAAATAACCAAGCTTTCGAGGGGGTGACAGTCACAGTTTTCGTCCGTCCCGCGATGGACAAAAGCCCCCATGGTAGTGTCGGCTGTTTCGACGGTGATGAAAACGAGGGTTGCGGATCCGGCATTGCGACGCGAGGTGGAGGCCGCCGTGCGGCGCCGCGTGCGCAGTGACGAGGCCGAGGACGTGGTCCAAGCCACGCTCGCCGACGTGCTCTCGGCTAGCACCGTGCCAGAAGAGCCGGAAGAGTTTCGGCGCTTCGTGTTCGGCGTCGCCCGCAACAAGGTGTTCGATCACTTCCGGCGCCAGAAGCGACAAACCGACGGCCTCGACGGCAACGAGCCGACGGCGCCGGAGCCGCCGCTGTCGGCCCGCGACATCTTGCGCTGGGCCGAGGGTGAGCTGCCCGACTCCGAAGCCCAGACGCTGGAGTGGATGCTGCGCGAGGGCGACGGCGAAAAGCTCGAGCACATCGCGCGCGACGCGAAGCTGCCGGCTACGCGCGTGCGCAAACGCGTCTCGCGCCTGCGCAAATTCCTGCGTGATCGCTGGGCGGCCGAGCTGATGCTGGCAGGGCTCACCGCTCTCTTGTGTGGGCTCGGCGTGCTGTACTGGTACGCCAAGGGACGGACGACCGACGACGTCGTCGAGCGCGAGCCCGTGCGGCCCGTGCCGTCGGCGCCTCGCAGCCTGGAGCCCAGCCGCCCTGCTGGCAGCGCAGACCCGATCCCCAATCCGGTCGCTCCGCCTTCGAGCGCCACGCCGGTTCCCAGCGCCGTGCCGAGCGCTACGCTCGAGCGCGCGCGCACCAAGTCGAATGTCAGGCCAACCTCGACCGAAGACGGGCGCAGCTTTCCGGCGCCCAGCTTGACCGGCAAGGTGCCCACGCCCCAGAAGTCGAACATCACGGACAGCGAGCCGTCCCCGAGGACCAAGTCGGGCAAGCCGGCGCCGGCGCCGCAGAAGCCGAGCCCGTCCAAGAAGGGTGGCAAGGCGACCCTGGGCTTGGATCAAGAGCTCGAACTGCCGATGGACGCGAAGGAAAGCAAGTAACAGCGTCGCGGCTTCGCGCCATCGCGAAGCCGTGACGCTATGCCAACCCGCGGCTACTCGGTCACACTCACCGCCCCTCGGACGATGTTCTGAGTGAAGCGACGCAGTGAGCTGCGATAATACCTAGGAGTTATAGGCTGCTCCTGGGGATTGTCTGAGGCTCTGAGCGGAGCGCTTCGTCAACCTCGGCCTCGGCCGAAGAAGGGCTCGTCATGGGGCATGGGTGTCGGCGCTGCTCGGGCGTCAAGGCGAAGGTGTGTCTACTGCTGTCCCTGCTGGTCGGGCTGCTGCTGGCCAGGCCGGCGCGCGCCGCGGCGCCGTTCACGCTCGACGAGAGTGAGGGTCAACCGGGCGTTGTCGTGTATCCGGCGAAAACACCCGGCCTGCACCGCGTGACCGTGCTCTTGCATGGCATGTGCGGTGAGCCCGCGAACGCTTGCAGTCATTTCGCCGAGCAAGTGACGGCGAGTGAACATTTGATCTGCCCGCGCGCGAGCCGCCGTTGCGATGGTGGCGGCTCCACGTGGCCGCAGACCGGCTTCGAGCCCCAGATTGAACGCGCCGTGTCGCGGGCGCTCGCGGCGCTCGGCCAAGGCGTGGACGAAACGCATGGTCGCACCCTGATTGGCTATTCGCTTGGTGCGTTTCGAGCGCTCGAGCTCGCGCAGCACGGGGCCGGCAAGTACCCGCGCGTCATGCTGATAGGCGCCAAGATCTTGCCGAGCCAGAAGCTACTGCGCAAGAGCGGTGTCGAGCGGCTGCTGCTCAGCGCTGGCGAGTGGGACATGATGAATCAGCACATGCGCGCCGAGACTGCTCGGCTCCTGCGCGGCGGCTTTACGGCGCGCTTCTTGGGGCTGGGGCCGGTCGGGCATGCCTTCACGCCCAGCCTGCAGAGCTACCTGCCGGCGGCCTTCGCGTGGCTGAACGAGCCCGCGCCGGCTGCCAACGGTTAGGCGCCGGGGGGCGGAGCGAGCTGGCGGCTGAACCGCTTCGGGGGGCTCGCGGTACATCTGGTCATGCCCTCGGTGCGTCTGCGGCTTTCGGCTCTGTTGGCGCTTGGCGTCACCCTGGTCGGTTGTGGGGTCGAGAACACCGGAGTCGAGGCCGCAGGCGGCGCCGACAATCAGGCCGCGGGCGGGCAGGCGCTGGGCACGGCGGGGACGGCGTCGGCCGGCGCGAACGCGTCCGGAGCCGCAGGCGGCGGAGTGGGTGGGGGTGAGGGAATGGGAACGGGAATGAGTGGAAGCGGGGGGGCGGGCGTGAGCGGGGGCGGGGGAGCGAGCGGGGCGGGAGCGGGGGCGGAGAAGATTGGCGTATTCGTGGCGCAGGGCCACGAAGGGCGGATCACGCGCTCTTGCGACGATGGTCTGACGTTTCCCTACAACCATTCCACGGACGACACCTTCCGTTGCTTCGTCGACGCCGAGCACGACTGCGATCACTCCGAGGTGGCGGGGCGTGGGTTGGCGTTCGGGGCCGACAGCTTCGTGGCGACTTGGGGTTGGGGTCACCCCGGCAAGCTGCAGCGCTCGACCGACGGCAAGGACTTTGCCGACGTGATGACCGAAACGCCGACGTTCGCCGACGTGGCGTACGGCAACTCGGTGTTCGTGACCGGCGGTAATCCGACGCGCGTCTCGGTCGACGGCAAGACCTGGGAAATGGGCGGCAAGCTCACGTTCGACTTCAACTACCGCGGCATCGAGTTCGTACCGACCGCGGGCGGCATGTTCGTGGTCACCGGCGAGTCAGGCACGCAGCGCGCGATCTCGACCAGCCGTGACGGCAAGCTTTGGGTGGCTGCCAGCCAGCGCCCCGACCCGTGCGGCCAGGAGCTGCGCGGTGTTGCTGGCTCGCCCGACGTCATGCTCGTGGCGAGCGGGCAGGGCCACGTCTGCTACTCGGCCGACGGCGACGCCTGGACGCACGTGGCCATCACCGACCGCCTGACGAGCCCGCCGCTCTGGACGGGCAGCGAGTTTTGGATCTACTCCGGCTCCAAGCTATTCAAGAGCCAAGGCGCCAAGACTTGGACCAACCAAAATATCGAGCCCACCAACATCTCGATCGGTCCGCTCGCGCGTAGTCCCCAGGGCACGCTGGTCGCCGCCAACGATGGCTGGCAGGTCTGGTACGACAAGCAGCACTTCTTTCGCTCCACGGACGGCGTGCACTGGGACACCCTGCCGGCGACGGCGTTCACCGGCAGTCATCCCATCAACTTCATCAGCTTTGGCTACGTGCCGCCCAGCGCGGGCTGCGGGGTGCCATGAGCTCGAACGCTAGCGCTGACTTTCACTCGGCTTCGCCGCAGGACCAGGCGCGACACTGGGAACGCAAGCTGGACCTGCTCCTCCGGCTCGAAGCCGAAGCGCTCGTAGAACGGCTGAGCGTCACGCGTCCCGAGTCGCACGTAGTCAACATGGCGAACGCCTGGGTGGTCGAGAAGTAACCGCACGACGGCTTGGCCCACGCCGCGCCCGCGGTACTCGGGCGCGATGGCCACGTCGGCGACGTAGGCGTGCCGGGCGCCGTCGCTGTTGGCGCGCGCCGTGGCAACCAGGCGTCCTTGCGCGTCACGCGCCCCGAGCCACGCGCTCGCGCCCAGCTGGGCCTTCGCCAACAGCTCGCGGCTCACGCCTTCGGTCCAGTACTGGTTCTCGAGCAAGTCGACGGCGTCTTGAACGTCGCTCGGGGCCAAGCTGGGCCAGAGCCAGGTGCCGGCCGGGCCTTGAAAGCGCTGGGGGCGCGAGGTCTCCGGGTGGTGCTGGAACATGAGCGCAATCGTGCGCGGATCTCCGGCGGCGCCGCGCTGCCACAGCTGGTCCATGATGCTTTGCACCTCGGATGGCTGCTTGTTTTGACCCAGCTTGGCCTTGCCGGTCAGGTCCGTGGTGCGCACGCCCAGCACCAGCACGCCGCGCACGGCGTTTTGATACAGCGGGTTGTCGAAGTCGATCGGCACGTGGCCGCCCTCGGGCTGGTAGCGCTGCATGATGAGCTGCAGCGCCTGGGCTTTGAGGTGCGGATCCGTGATGCGCTCGAGCGTGCCGTGCGCCTGCACGCTGCGAAAGAAGGTGGTGGCCGGACAGGCCTTTTCAGGATCCGTGAAGTAGCTGGGAATGGTGGCCAGCACTTGCTCGGCCTGCACCACTACGGCGCGCCCAACCGACTGAGATTTCTCGCCGGCGGGCGCGCCGTGGAAGAACAGCCAATCGTCGGTGATGGCAGCGTTGAGACTGCGCAAGACAGGAGCACCGTCGGGGCGTGTGAAGGCAAGGTGCAGCACCTCGGCCTCTTTCAAGAAGCCAAGCGCCTGGGCGTGGGTCATGGCGAACTCGGGGCGTCGCATGCAGGGAGCATGCAGGGCTACTGGTCTGTCAAAAAGGTCCAGATATGATAAAGAGGACAGACCAGATGACTCGCCCCGCCTACTCGCCAAAGAGGCAGGAAATTCCGGAAGAAGGCCCGATCTTTTTGCAGATTGCTCGGCAAATCGCCGGCGACATTCAGCGGCGCGTGCTGCGGCCCGGCGCGCGCCTGCCCGGCAGCCGCGAGCTGTCCCGCGCTCTGGGCGTGCACCGCAATACGGCCCTGGCGGCCTTGGCCGAGTTGACCGCGCAGGGCTGGGTGCAGACGCAGCCCCGTCGCGGCAGGTTCGTCTCGGATCAGTTTCCCGAGAAGCGGCCGCGGCGCTTTGCCAAACCGGTGCAAGAGCCGCGCGCCCAGCTGGAGTTGCCGGAGGCGCTTCCACCCGAGCCCTTTCCGGCGATCTCGTCAGACCTATTGCCGCTGATTGGCGGCACGCCAGACGTCCGGCTCTTGCCCACGGCAGAGCTTTCGCGCGCGTACCGCCGCGCTCTCAAGCTCGCGCCGCGCCTGCTGTCCTACGGCTCGGAGCTGGGAGACGAACGGCTGCGCAGCGTGCTCGGCGCGTACTTGCGTGAAACGCGCGGCGTCCCGATCGATACGGACGGCTTGATGGTCACGCGCGGCAGCCAGATGGCGCTGTTCCTGCTCGGCCGGGTGCTGGCGCGCCCCGACACGGTCGTCGCTGTGGAGGGCCTCGGTTACCGCCCCTGCTGGGAGGCGTTACGGCTCAGCGGCGTGCGTCTGGTGCCCTTGCCGGTCGACGCCGACGGCCTGTCCGTTAGCGCGCTTGCGCAGCTTTTGCTGCGTGAACGCGTCGCGGCCGTGTACACCACCCCGCACCACCAGTATCCCACGACGGTGACGCTCACGGCGCCGCGCCGCCTCGAGCTGCTCCAGCTGGCGCGCCGCCACGGCTTCGTCGTGATCGAAGACGACTACGATCACGAGCACCACTACGACGGCCGCTCGGTGCTGCCGCTGGCCAGCGTCGACGCGGACGTCGTCGCTTACGTGGGCACGCTGTCCAAGATTTTCGCGCCAGGCCTACGGCTCGGCTACATCGCGGCGCGTCCCGAAATCATCGAGCGCGCGGCGCGCGTCCGCACCTACGTCGATCGCGCGGGCGACCATGTCGTCGAGCGCGCGGTGGCCGAGCTGATCGAAGACGACGTGCTGGGGCGCCACGTGCGGCGCGTGCGCCGTGAATATCAAGTCAGGCGCGACGCCCTCAGCAGCGAGCTGCGGCGCCAACTGGGCGGAGCCCTGTCGTTTCGTGAGCCCAGCGGTGGCATGGCGCTGTGGGCCAAGGTGACCGTCAAGGGCGTCACCAGCGAAGCCTGGGCCCAGCGTGCGCGCGAGCTGAAGGTGCTGGTGCAGGCAGGCCGTCGCTTTCGCTTCGACGGCCGTGAGCAGCCCTACCTGCGCATGGGCTTTGCGCCGGTCACGGTCGAAGAGATCAAAATTGGCGTCGAAAGGCTAGCCCGCGCGCTGCCATCCTCGCGCTCGCGCTAGCGCGAGCGAGAGCGAATGCAACGGAGACCAAGCGAACGGTTGTTGCCCGCGTCCGTGGCGCGAAGCGCGCGAGCCCCAAAAATCTCGCTTCGCGCCTTCGCCTGACGATTCATCGCATCTCGATGGGGCTGCCGAAATGCAGCCCGAATCGCAGAAGCTTTCGTGGCGGTCGTGGGCCGTTGCGGGTGATGCGAGTCGCGGGGAGCCCTTGCTCGGTGTCGAACGAAGTCGCATTTGCGACACCCTTTCCTCAATGATTTCAAAGGCCACATTGGGCGCCCTGACGCTGTCCAAATTGCGACTGAGTCACGTGCCTAGGCGTGGATTAGTCGCAATTTGGACAGCGTCATGCCACG
>DATAKF010000356.1:0-9436 GCA_036261775.1 Polyangiaceae bacterium
AGTCGCTTGGCGAACACGTCCACCACGCGCGCCACCTTGCTGAGCCCGACCACGCGACCGTCGGGAATGTAAGCAACGTGCGCCTTGCCCACGAACGGCACCATGTGGTGCTCGCAGTGGCTGAACAGCTCGATGTCGCTCACCAGCACAAGCTCGTCGTAGCCTTCGACCTCTTCGAACGTCTTGGCCAGGTACTCGGCCGGGTCTTGTTTGTAGCCGGCAAAGTGTTCGTCCCAAGCGCGCACGACGCGAGCGGGTGTATCGAGCAAGCCTTCGCGGTCGACGTCCTCTCCCAGGTAGCGCAGCATGCCGCGCACGTGCTCTTCGGCTTCTGCCACGGCTCCGGTGGCCGCCGACTTCTGCTTCGCGGCCTGGGGCGCGGGCTTCTGCTTCGGAGTCTTGGCCTGAGTTTTGGGCTTGCTCATCGCGGCGGACGGGCAGGGTCCCAAACCCGGCTGACAACGTCCAGGTGTAAACCTGCGCCTGTCAGTCCGCGGTTTACAGTAAGCCTCCGGTAGTGCCTGTCACGCAGGAGCTGACAGCGTCGCATTCGAGTTTGTAGCGCAATATCAAATGGTTACGCGATTCGTTCGGCCGTCTGACGCTCTGGCTCGTGGCTTGCTTTAGCGCTGGGCATGAATCTCTCACTCCTCGGTCGCTCGCTCAGCAGTCTCTCCTTTGCCGCTCCATTCCTAGCTCCGCTCGTTGCGTTGACGCTCGTGGGTTGCGTCGACCCGTTCGTTGCCTTCAATGAGGTTCCAACCATGGAGGGTGATGCCGGTGCTGGCGGCAGCGGCACGGGTGTGGCCGGGAGCGGAGTCGGTGCCGGTGCCAGCAGCGACGGACAAGCGACGGGCGCGCAACCTGGCAGCGCTGGCTCGCTTCCGACGGGCGTCGCTGGTTCGACGACCATCGTCGTCAACAACGCGGGCGGCGCTGACCCCGGTGTGGAGCCGGGCGTCGGCGGCGAGGGGCCCGTGGGCGCTGGTGGCGAGCCGGCCCCACAACCCCAAAGCCTGAGCGAGCTGATCGATGACATGGAGGGTGCGTTTCCGCAGCTGCCCCAGCAGGGCGGACGCAATGGAGCCTGGTACACCACCCACGACGCCACGTATGGCCAGGTCAGCCCCGCCCGAGCCATGCTGCTGCTACCCGCGCGCGGCACCAGCCGCGTCGCCGCTGAGTTCGCCGGCGGTGGCTTCACCGACTGGGGCGCGCAGCTGGGCGTTTCGCTGCGCTCACCCTCGGCCGGCTACGACGCGAGCGGCTTTTGCGGCGTGCGCTTCATGGTCAAAGGCAGCGGAAGTGGCTGGAGCTTCTTGATCAGCGATCGCCAGAGCGTGCCCGAGGGCGGCCTGTGCGATCCGAACGTTTGGGGTAACGAAGACGCTTGCTACCAGTTCGTGGGCAAGCCTTTCGAACCCAAAGCCGAGTGGCAAGAGGTCGTGGTGCGCTTCGACGAGCTCGAGCTACTCAGCCATCCTGACCGCCAGCGCACGCTCGACTCGAGCGCCATCTACGACATCATCTTCAACTTCTACCACCACGATGGCAGCGCCTTCCAGCTGATGGTCGACGACCTCGCCTTCATCAGGGAAACCGCTGCGGGTTGCCGCTGAGGGCGGCCGCGGCCTGCAACGGCACGAACCGCTAGCCAGCGCGCACCTCGGGGGCACCCAGGTCAGCCGTTTCAGAGCGAGCTGGTTTGCGGGGGCGCTGGGCGACAGCTGGCGTTGAAGCCGGTCGCGTCCAGCTCCGAGGCGGCTTGCGCCGAGCGCGTACGGCCGTCTTCGTCCTTCAGCTTGACCACCCACTCGACGGTGCGCTTACCGGCGCGAGCGGGCGAACAGTATGAGACCAAGTAGCGGCGCAAAAACTCTTCGTCAACCAGCCGCGCCAGCTCGTCCACCGGCGTACCCAGCGTCCCAAGCGACGCTGCCGCGCGCGTGCCGTCTCGGCCAACCCAATCCAGGCTGGTGTCTTTCGACCAAGTGCCGACCTTGAGCAAGAAGCTGCGCTGGCCTTCGAGCGCTGCGCGTGCCGCGGCTTCGTCGGCGCGTCCTGCCAAGTCGGGACCCCGCGCGACAATCACCAAGCTGCCGAGCGGCGCCACCGGCCCGCCCTTGGCCAAGCGCGCGTCGAGCGTCTTGCGACCGCTGACGATGGCTGAGTACAGGCTGCTCGAGCTGTCGCGCGGCTTGTAGCCGAGCAGCCGCTCGATGCCGGGGTCTTTGCCGAGCGGCGCGGCCATTTGACTCTTCGAGTAGCGCGCGATGAAGCGTAGCTCCGGCGAACCGTCGAAGGCCAGCAGCGTCACCGCTTGATGAAAGCGCAGGCGGTCGACCAGTTGCGCCAGCCCGGCGCCGAGTGGTTCACGCTCGGCGTCGGTGAACGGCCGGCTGCCGTCGACCAACACCACCGCTTCGTGCCCCGCGAGCTGACCGAACGGCTGGACCCGAAGCCCTATGTCCGAAGCGTCGAGCGCGACGTCGCCCTCGCGCACTTCGAAATTGTCGGAGCTGAGATCCCCCGGCGCGGAGCCGTGATCGCTCACGGACACCAAGGCCACGACGCGGCCGGGCGGAGCCGCCTTGACGCTGACCGGCTCGACCAGCACGCCCGAGCCGCAGCCCACGGTGGCTGCCGTGCCCAGCCAAGCCATGCAATGCCGGAGCGAACGCGCGGAGAACCGTGAGCGGAGCGACGTCATGACTCAGGTGTAGGTCAGGGTAGGAACGCAAACCAGGCCAAGAAGGCCCATGACGTACCTTCTGACGTTGGGCGCCGAGGCAGAAAAGCGCGTTCGCTCGCGCTCAGTGCACCAAAGTCCTGCCGGCGCGCCCTTGAACGATTCATGAGGCATCGCTCTTTACTAGCCATCACCGCGGCGACGCTGTGTCTCCACTGCGCGGTGGAGCCCAAAACCGAAGGCGCTGCGGAAGAATCGGGCGGCTCTCTCAGCGGTGGCTCGTCCGCGACCAGCGGTAGCGCCGGCGCAGCGGGTTCACGCACGGGTGGCGGAGCGTCAGGGGAGTTTGGCGGCGCTGGCGCAGTCACAGCGGGCTTTGCGGGCGCGAGCGCGGGCGCTGTTGGGTTGGCTGGCTCAGGTTCTCGAGCGGGAGCGGGGGCTGGCGGTTCGACGGGGGACGGTGGCGGCGCGACCGGCGGCGGCGCGGGCAGCGGCTCGGCCGGCTGCGACGGGCACTTGCTGTGCGAAGACTTCGAGTCGTTCGAGGTGGGGGCACCGCCGAGCGGCCGTTGGACCATCACCAAGAACGGTACTGGCACGTCGCTGGTAGTCGACACCGTGAACAAGTACAGCGGCGCAAAAGCCGCGCATTTTGGCGGCAGTCTGAAGAGCTCGAACAGCGTTCACATGAGCACGCAAGGCGCGCCGGTGTTTCCGGTGGCGGGCAATACGCTGTTCGTGCGCTTCATGATGTACGTCAAAACGTACCCCGGTTCGCAGAACGAAGAGATGCACACGCGCCTGCTCTGGATCGGCTCCAGCGACATGGTGCTGGATACCTCCGGCGCTGGCATCAGCACCAACGACAACAAGGTGTACGCGATGGAGACCTACAACGGCATTGGCGTCGAACGGCTGTCGTCCGGCCACTACCGCGACACCTCGCAGCGCATGTCGGCTGCACCCAACCTGGGCCAGTGGTTGTGCTGGGAAATGGAGGTCGACAACGCTGGCGGACCACCCGCGGGGTTGAAAGGCGCCGCGCTCACGCATTTGTGGCGGCAAGGTACCGAGCTGAAGCTCGCCGTCAAAGGTGGTGAGAGCGAAACCTGGGGCGCCGTGCCGTTCGAAAAGCTGAACGTTAGTTTCTTCGCCTACCAAACCGCGGCGGAGTCTGCGGACTTCTGGATCGATGACTTGGTGATGGACACGAAGCGCATTGGTTGCCCCGAGCCGCGCTGACTTGCCTACACGCGCCGCGTTGCCCCAAGTGGAATGTTCCAGCTCGGGCGACGAGCGAGGCCGAGTTCGGTTCCAGCGCGGAAAAGATGAAGGAAGCGCGCGCTGTCTACAAACCACCGCATGCGACCCAAGACGAAGGCAGCATTTCGACCGCTGCTCGCCAGCGTGGCCACCGTCGCCTCTGCCCTGTTCGTTTTCGGCTGCGAGGGAGAGAACGCCGCGCCGTCAGGACAGATGGCGCAGGGCGGCTCGGACAGCGGACTCGGCGGCGGCGGCGGCGGCGGCTCGACATCGAGCTCCGGCTCCGGCGCCATCGCTCCGGCCCCTGGTGAGCTGAGCGCGCCTTTCACGCGCCTCACGCGCGCCGAGTACAAGGCCACCATCAAGGCTGCGTTCGACGTCGACGCCGCCGTGACGGGCATTCCGGGTGACCAACGCATTGGCAACTTCACGTCCAACGTCGTCGACGTCGATCCGGCGCATGAGTTCTTGCTCGCCAGCGAAGAGCTTGCTGCCAAGCTCGTTCCGGGCGTGCTGCCGGTTTGCACGGGGTCCAGCGCCGCCAGCTGCATCACGACCAGCTACCAAGCTCCGCTCGAGCGCCTGTATCGTCGGCCGCTGACCGCGGCTGAGGTAACCAAGCTTGCCGGTCTCGTCACCAGCATCGAGGCTGCGGGCGTCAACGGCGAGGGGGCCACGCGCGGCATGTTGGTCTCGGCCTTGATGGGCTCGGACTTCTTGTTTCGCGCCAATCCACTCAGTGGAGATACCGCTCGCGGTCGCCGCTTGGCCGAGCACCTTGCCTACGCGCTCTGGGACGCGCCGCCCGACGCGGCGCTCATTGCCGCTAGTCAGGGCGACGTAGCCACGGTCGGCTCGCGCCTGAAGGAGCAGGCGCTGCGGCTCGGCGCCGATCAACGAGCCGTGCCCGTGATGGCGCGCTTTCTGGCCCAGTGGCTGTTCGTCGACGTCGACAGTAAGCTCGAAGACGCTAGCCAGACGTTCTCCGCGTCGCCGCTCTACGCGGAGCTGCTGGCGTTTGCCAAGAACGCGCTCAGCTCCAAGCTGCCAGTCAAATCGTTCGTCAACGGCAGGCAGGGCTTCGTTCAGAAGGACAACTTCACGGCGTACGGCCTGCAAGCCCCGGCCGGCGCCGCCGACGTCGCGCTCGTGAGCTGGGATACCGCTACCGCGCGTCGCGGTCTGATCAGCCAAGAGTTGTTCTTGGACGCTACGCGCCACCCGACCAAGAGTCGTCGGCCGATCTTTCGCGGACACCTCGTTCGTACCTCGCTTTTGTGTGAGCCCATCGTCTTACCGCCAGGCAACGTGGTGGACTTGGACGCCGAAGTGCAGGACCGCACGGTCGATGCGCGCTGCCTGGGCTGCCATTTGAAGATGGATCCGATCGGCCGGGCCTTTGCCACCTTGGATCAGGACAACGAGGCCGGCTCGCCTGCGCCAGAAGTCGTCGGCGACGGTGAAATCCACGGCAGCTACGCCGACCTGCCGACGCTGCTCGACGCCATCGCCGAGAGCCAAGTCTACGCGGATTGCTTCGCGCGCAACCTGCTGGGCTTCTTCCTCGAGCAGGATCCGGAGCACGTCGATGCCGCGTCGGTCGCCGACGTCGCGGCCGTCGTCAAGGCTGGTGGCAGCCTGTCGGATGCGCTGGCGCAGGTCGCGCTCAGCCTCGATCTGCGCTCGCGAGCCCAGACTCCGTGGTGCACCGGAGAATGAAAAGGACAACCATGATTCCGCTCAGCTCTCGGCGAACGTTCATCAAGGGCCTGCCACTCGGTTTGGCAGGCCTCGCGGCAGGCTCTGCTTTTTGGGAGCGCTTGATCAGCCGCGCGGTCGCTCAAGAGGCGGCTCAGAAGCGCTTCTTGATTTGGTTCGTGCCGGACGGGTTGGTGCCCGAATGGTTCTGGCACGACGCGGCTGGCCCGCTGGACATTCGCTCGGATCGCGCACAGGACGCAGAGCTGTCGGGCACCAGCTTCAGCACGCAAATCCCCAAGGCAGACTGGCCGACCTTCGTGCTGCAGCCGCTCGCCTCGTATTCGAAGAACATCCTGCTCGCCAAGGGCATCCGGAACGCCGGCACCGCCGACCACGTCACGTCGATTCAGTCGTGCCTCACCGGCGAGGAAATTGGCACCAAGGGCAACGCTGGCGGGCCCTCGATTGACGTGATCGTTGGCCAAGCCAACAAGACGTCGAAGCACATAGTGCCGGTGTTTCGCACTGGCGTGTACGTCAAGCAGACCAAGCTGACCGGCGCGGGCGCGCCGTTTCACGAGAAGGATGGCGCTGCGTTCTTGGAGCCGAGCTCGTCCATCACCACCGACGCGAGCGTGATGCTCGACGCGGTTGGCGGGCGCGCCACCGGCACGTCGACGCCCAGCACGCCCGGCATGACGGGCCCCAGCGCCGCAGAGCTGAAGGCCAAGACGCGCATCGCTGCGCTCGGCGCCGTCAAGGCGCGGGTCGAAGCCTTGCGCTGCGCCGCCGGATCCCCGGCTGCCGAGCGCCTGGAAGCGTACATCGCCGACGTAGCTCGGCTCGAAGCGCTCGAAGCGCAGTCAGGCGGCAGCACGGGCGGTGTCACCACCCCGTTTGCGATCTCGCCCACGCTCGACCCCAAGAACGCGACAGTCAAGTCGAGCGAAGGAGACATTCACCACCTGCCGGAGGTCGCGCCGTTCCTGCGTGAGCTAGCCGTGACTGCGTTGGCGCTGGACTACGCGCCGGTCGTGACCTTGCAATGGGGCGCCACGGGCGTGAACAAGATTTCGGGCAGCACGCTGACCGACTACCGCTACGACTTTTTGCCCAATTTCGAGAACAAGGGCGCGGGCGAGCACGGCCTGGCGCACCCCCAAGACGCCAAGTTCATCGCCGCGGGCTACAACATCTCGGGGGAGAGCTCGACGCGCGACCGCGTGCGCATGCGCCGCTGGGTCTTCAATCAGCTGAAGCTGGTGCTCGATCGCATGGCGGAAACCCAAGATGGAAGCGGCTCGCTGCTCGACAACACGACCATCTTGTATGCCTCCGAGTTCGGCGGACCCAACGCCAACAGCCCACGCGGCCAGCACTCCAACAATGACCTGCCGTACATGTTGATAGGCGGCAAAAACTCGCCCTTCAACCTGGGCCAAGGCCTGAACGTGAGCCGCAGCCACGGCGACTACCTGTACACGGTCGCCAAGGGCATGGGCAGCACGGTGGCCAACGTCGGCAAGGGCAAGACCGTTATCGACGGCATCCTCAAGGCCTAAGACCGCCTCAGCCTGTCACCAGCAGCGTCAAGAGCAGGCCTCGCAGCGGCTCCAGCAGTCGCCGGGGTTCGATCCCCAGCTCGGCGCCGAGCGCTTCGGCCAGATCGGTGATGGAGCGTGCGCCGTCGATCAGCGAGAGCGCGCCGGCGCTGAAAACCAGCCGTTCTTGCAAGGCGCCCAGCTCCGGCAACGCCGGTATCGGCTGCGCGACGTCCACGGCCCAAGCTGGCTCGCCTTGCGCGGGTACGGTGCGGGCTGGCACCGTGCGCAGCTTACGCGCGGCAAACCCGTAGACTGTTTCGAGGCGCCGCGCACCGGCGTGCGGCGAGTCGAAGTACGGCACGTCTTCGTTCAGCTCGGCCACGAGCTCGAAGCCGCCCGCCCGCGCCAACTCGTGCACTTCTTCGATGCTGTAGCGCCGCGAAGCCGAGCCGCCGAAGCGCAGCGGGCCCTGATTCAGCCAAAGCCCGCCTGTTCGCAGGACTTGGCCCAGCGTGGCGATGGTCTCTGGCAAGTCGGCTGCCACCACGTCGATGAACCAAGGCGTGAGCACGCTGTCCAGGCTGCCTGCGGCGAACGGCGGGCGACGCGCGTCGGCCAACGCCAGCAGCAAGCCTTCAGGAGCCGGGAAAGGGCTGTGTAAGCGCTGCAAGACGGCCGTCTGCGCGAGACCACGCGGACCCGTCGGGTACTCGTAGGCTCGCAGCACGGCGCCGCTCAGCACGCGCTCGGCGATGAACAGCGGCAGTGGGTTGCAATCGAGCGCGTAGGTGGCTGTCGGCTCGAGTGTGCGCTGCACGTCGGCTGCGAGGCGGCAGGCGCCAGCGCCAAAAACCGCCAGTTTTCCGAGGCCGAAGCCGGCGTTTGCGTTCGTGCCCACGCCCGCGTGTTGGTTCGCCGCGGCCGCCAGTCGCATCACCTGTGACAGGGCGCGCTCACTCTCGGCGTCGCCCCACGCCCAATCGCGAAAGATGGTTTCGTACATCTCCAGCACCCGCAGCTCTCGAACGGGGGCTGCGGCTCCCGGCGCGAGGCGAGCGGCTTCGGCGTCTAGGCCGTGCACCAAGGGCGCCAAGACATGGCCGACCAAGTTGCGTTCGAACTCCATCGCGCGCATCAACTGCAGCAGGCGACCACGAGTCAGCTCGAGCAAGTGAGGCAAGCCTCGCTCGACGCCGATCTCGCGCTCTCGGGTCGTCGTGAAAAGCTCGTAGTCTTGCAAGTTGCGCAGCTGCTGGAACCGAAAGCGCTCAGGGTCCGGCACCAAGCAGGCCACGCCGCCCAGCACCGGGTACTGGCGCCCGCAGCTGAGGCAGGTGGCAGCACCTTCGGTAGCGCGCAGTGGCTGTGAGCCAGCGAGGCTGGCGCAGGTCGGACAGCTGAACGCCGTTTCGTCGCCACGGGCGTAGGGCCAGGCCGTCACTCGAACGTCGCGGGCCCCCGGCTGAGGGGCGGGATCTCGTATCGCCACTGCGTCAATAAGGACCAGCCGGGGCCACAGCTTGCGCTTTTGTTGGCTAGCGGCCCAGGGCGGGCTTCCAATCGGCGGCCTCAGGCCACACGCTCCTCACCCAATCGGGCCCGGCGTCGGGCCCCCTTCCGCAGGAGTCTCGTCATGTCAGAGAAAGTCGTCCTCATCACCGGTGCCACGGGTCAACAAGGTGGGGCGCTCGCCCGTTCGCTCGCCGGCAAGGGCTTCAAGCTGCGCGGCCTGACCCGCAAGCCGGAGGGTGACGCCGCCAAAAAGCTGAGCGCGCTCGGCGTCGAGCTCGTGCGGGGCGACCTGGATGACGCGGCTTCGCTCAAGCAGGCGCTGCAAGGCGTGTGGGGCGTGTTCGGCGTGCAGAACACCTGGGAAGCGGGCGTCGAAAAAGAAGAAGCGCAGGGCATTCAGCTGGCCAAGCTGGCTCGCGAAGCCTCGGTGTCTCACTACGTGTACGCCTCCGTCGGCTCCGCCGACGAGAAGACCGGCATTCCGCACTTCGACAACAAGTCGCGGGTCGAAGACGTCGTGCGCTCGCTGGGCTTCCCCAGTCACTTCATCTCGCGCCCCGTCTTCTTCATGGAGAACGTGATGGGCCCCTGGTTCTTGCAGGGTGACAAACTGATGGCCGGTCTCAAGCCTGACACCAAGGTGCAAATGGTCGCGGTCGAAGACATTGGCCGCGTCAACGCCCAGGCCTTCATTCAAAGCGACAAGCTCAATCGACGCGAGGTCGAC
>DATAKF010000294.1:0-79384 GCA_036261775.1 Polyangiaceae bacterium
GGCGAGGCTTTCGCGAGGACCGGAGCGGAGCGTACGTGGGTACGTGAGCACCGGACCGGAGCGAAAACGAAGCCAGAAGCCAGGATCAGCGGGCGTGCTCAACAGCTGAAATGAGACCAATGGTGAGCCGCCTCCCTGTGATCTCGATCGCTCGTCGCGACCGAGAGCCGCTACGGAAGCTTCTGCGATTCAGGCTGCGATTTGGCAGCCCCCAGGCTGCGGAGCGATCAGCGAGCCGGCGGGACGGTGAGCACGGGGATGGGCGAAAGGCGGATCAGCTTTTCGGTCACGCTGCCGAGCAAAAGCTTGGTCACGCCCGTTCGCCCGTGCGTGCCGACGACCAGCAGGTCGTAAACCGGCTTGGTCGCCTCGGCAATGATGGCCGACACGGGATCGCCGGAGATGAGTCGATGCGCGAAGGCTTTGCCGGTGGGGTTCTTCACTTGCGACAAGAACTCGGTCATGTCGCGCTCCGCGTTTTCACGGATGAGCTCCGACAGCGAACGACGCGAGCCGTCCGGATGTGCCACGACTTCTTCACCCACGTAGGCGGGCCGATCCCAGACGTGAACGACCGTCACCTCGGCATCGCCTGCCAGCGAGAGCGCTTGCTCCAGCGCGCGGCGGGAGGGTTCGGAGTAGTCGACGGGTACGAGGATGCTCTGAAAGGCCATTGGAGGATTGGGGATTAGGGGTCAGGGGGTTAGGGGTTAGGCGGCGGAGGGATCAGGGCGAGAAAGGGAGCGAGAGCGAGACTCGATCTATACGGCTCGGGCTCGGGCTGCAGCAAGCTCCTCGAGATCTTCGATGGTGCGCGGAAAGTCTTTGGTGAGCAAACGCGAGAGCGCGCGATCTGCCAGTAGCCTGCCGTCGGTTTGGCAGCGTGGACAGTAGTTGCACTCGTTGTTGGCGTAGACGATGCGCTGCACGGCGGTGCCGCACACCGGGCAGGGCTGCTTGAACTTGCCGTGGACGGCCATCTCGGGTCGAAACGCCGTCACCTTCTCGGGAAAGCCGTCCGCGGCTTCGGCGCGCAGGCGCGTCAGCCACTCTTCGAGCACCTCACGCGTCGCAGCGTAGACGCGACTCAGCTCGGCGTCTTGCAAGTTGCTGGTGCGCTGCATGGGCGACAACCGCGCGCGGTGCAAGATTTCGTCGGAGTAGGCGTTGCCGACGCCGCTGATGATCGTGGGGTCGCACAAGGCGCGCTTGATGGTGCGATTTTCGCGGCGTAGCGCGGCGCTGAACGTCGCTTCGTCGACTTCGAACGGCTCGACGCCGCCGCGCTCGAATGCTTGCAGCGCGGCGCGACCGCGCACCACGTGCAGACTTGCCCGGCGCTTGGTGCCAGCTTCGGTCAGGACCAAGGTGTGACTTTCGAAATCGAGCGCGAGGAGGCCGATGCGCCCGGGCAGCTTCTTGCCCGACTCCGCCAAGTGCAAACGCCCGGCGATCATCAGGTGCAGGACCATGAACAAGTCGCCCGTCAGCTCGAAGACGATGCGCTTGCCGCTGCGCGAGAACCCGAGCACGCGCTTTTCGAGCACGTCGGTCAGCGGGGGGTCGAAGGTCCGCACCAAGAACGGCTTGGGCAACCGCACCGCCACGATGCGCTGTCCGACAAGGTGGGCCGACAGGCGCTCCACGTAGACCTGAACGTCGGGAAGCTCGGGCACCGCATCAGCGTAGGACGGGCAGGCCCTTTCTGCGTCAATCCGCGTAACCCTTCGTTCTTCATGTCATTTTCCGTGTCCTGTTCGGGATTCGTCGGGCCCTCGGAGACCGGAACCGGGGCTGGGGCGTCCAGAAGCAAAGCCTCCGTCGCGGTGAGCCCGGTGCAAGGGCGAGCCACGAAGCGCGTTGTCGACAGAGCAGGCGTCTTGCGATGAACATTTCCGGTCACGAAAACCAGGGAGCGGCCCACATGAGCGACGAGGAAGCCGGCGTGGACGCGAGCCTCGACATCCCCACGACCCGGCCAACGGCGCCGGCGACCCCGACCGGCGACGAGCCCATCCTGCAAGCTTTGGCTGCGCGCGACCGTCAGCGCGCCGCGAGCTTGCTCGTGGGCCACCACGGCAAGGCGATAGGCCGCGCCTGCATGGCGCTGCTCGGCTCGCAGAGCGACGCCGAAGACGTGCTGCAAGAGACGCTGCTCGCGGCGCTCGACGGACTCGAGAGCTTCCGCGGCGACGGCACGCTGCGGGCGTGGCTGCTGAGCGTGGCCCGCAGGCGCTGTGCGCGCCGGCTGGAGACGCGCGCTCGCGAACGCGACTTGAAGCAAAGCCTGCCCGCTGCGGACGGCGCGGACACCGCGCCCAGCGCGGAGCGAGCCAGCATGGCACGGCGGGCCCGCAAGCTGCTCGACGAAGTACGTCCGACGGAGCGCGAAGCCTTGGTGCTGCGCTTTGCGGCCGAGCTGAGCTTTCGCGAGGTCGGACAAGCCTGCGGCATCGACGAAGCCGCAGCCCGCAAACGAGTGAGTCGTGGGCTTGCGCGGCTGCGCAGCCTGCTGGGTGAGGACAAGTCATGAACCAAACTGGGAGCAGCGCGACCTGCCAGCGCACCGTAGAAGAGATGGCCAGCGTGCTCGACGGCAGCGCGCCGCCCGAGGTGCTCGAGCACGTCGCCGACTGCGACACCTGCCGCGACGCCCGCTACGACGCCGAGCGCGCCGAGCTGCTCATGGGCGAAGCCGGCGGGGACTTTCAGCTGCCGGAGGATTTCGCGGCTCGGCTTCAAACGGCGCCTGCCCCGGTAGCCAACACCCTTTCGATGCCTGCTGCGACGACGATTCCCGCTGCCGCGACGCCGACCGTTCCCGAGCCCGCCGCGGCGCCCTCCCCTCCGCCTGCCCCTCGAGCCGGAGCGGCCCCCTCGCCCCGCGAGAACCTCAGAATCTTCGCCAAGCGTTGGACGGTACCGGTCATCGCCGCTGCAGCAGCCGCCGCCATCTTGGTCGGCCGCGCCCAGCAATCCACCAGCGCGGACGATCCGGACCTGTCCGGCCCACCCTGGCGCGGCAAGGTCGGCAAGATTGTGAGCCAAAACGGCAAGCTCGAGGTGTGCGCGCCCAGCGGCAGCACCTGCCGTGACGCTCGCGAAGGCGACGAGGTCCCGGCCGGCTCGCAGCTGCGGACCGATCGCCGCACGTTGGCCGAGCTTTCGTTCAGCGACGGCAGCGCGCTCTCGCTGGATCGCGAGACGACCTTGCGCCTATCAACGCGCGGCCGCGGCGGCGAGCTCACGCAAGGCGGCGTGGTCGCCGATGTCGCGCACGTCCCGAATTCCGGTGTGCGCTTCGAGTTCAGGGGCGGACACCTCGACGTGCTAGGGACCAAGTTTTCGCTGCGCACCGACGACGAGTCGGCCGCCGTCCACGTCGCGCGCGGAGAAGTTCGCCTGTCCGACGGGCGCGGGCATGACGCCATGGTGCGCGCCGGCGAAGAAGGGCGCGTGTACCCAGGCTCGCCCCCGACCACCAGCGCCGGGACCAGCCTGGGCGAAGCGCTCGGCTGGAGCGAAGCCGTGCAAGCAGTCGTCGACGACGAGCCGGAAGCACGCCCCCGCGCCCTGGGCGAGCTGAAGGCCCAAAAACCCGGGGAAAAGGCCGAACGTTCCGGCGCCGTGCGGCTCGACTCCCACGCCGTGCGGGTAAAGATTGCCGGCAGCGTCGCCCGCACCGAGGTCGAAGAAGTCTTCACCAATCAGACCGACGAAGTGCTCGAAGGCATCTTTCGCTTTCCACTGCCGCCCGACGCGAAGATCGAGCGACTGGCGCTGGAGGTAGACGGCAAGCTCGAAGAGGGCGCGTTCGTCGATCGCGAGCGGGCGGCCGCCATCTGGCGCGGCGCGATCGTGAACGCGGCGCCGCAAATGCGCCAACAGATCAAGGACGAGATTGTCTGGGTACCCGGCCCGTGGCGTGACCCGGCGCTGCTCGAGTGGCAGCGCGGCGGTCGCTTCGAGCTGCGCATTTTTCCGATACCGCGCCGCGGCTCGCGCCGCGTGGTGCTGGCCTATTCGCAGGTCGTCAAGCAGGCCGCTTCCGTGCGCCACTACAGCTACCCGCTCGGCTTCGATCCCAGCGGCAACAGCACGCCGCTCGACTTTTCGATCGACGTCCAAGTGCGCGGCAACGATCCGGCTTTCCGGGTGCGCACACCGGGCTGGAGCGTGAGGCAGGACAAGACCGACGGCGCCGAGCACCTGCGCTTCGACGCCAAATCCTTCGTTCCGAACGGTGATTTTGGGGTGGATTATGCGCTACCGGACCGCGCTTCCGAGGTGTCGGCTTGGGCCTATCGCGACGCCAGCGGCAGCGGCGACGCCGCCCGTCCGTTCGTCGCGCTAGCCCTGCGACCCAAGCTGCCCAGGCAGCTCGACCGCGGTCCGGGTCGTGCCGTCGCGCTGGTCGTCGACGCGAGTCGCTCGGTGTTTGGCGAGAACTACCGGCGCGCTACGGCCCTGGCCGCGCGTTTGGCGCGTGAGCTCGAGCCATCCGATCGCCTGACCGTGTTGGCGTGCGACAACACCTGCCGCGAAATGCCAGGGGACCTGCACGTGCCGGGCGCTCAAACTGCGCGCGAGGTGCGCCGCTTCCTCGAGCACGAGACGCCAGAGGGAGCCTCGGACATCACGTTCGCGGTCGCGCGCGGCTTCGCCGCCCTGAGCGAGTCCGGTCGAGCGCCGCACGTCATCTACATCGGCGATGGCACCGCTACGGCGGGTCCGACTCGGCCCTCCACCATCGAGCGCGCCGTCCGCGCCGCGCTGCCGACCGACGGCCGCGTCATCAGCCTGGGCATCGGTCCGGAGTCGGACGCCGAATCACTGTTCGCGCTGGCGCGCGGCGGCGGCGGCAGCGCGCTGCCTTACGTGCCCGGTCAGCCGTTGTCGGACGCAGCAATGTCAGCAATTTCGGCACTTTACGGCGCTACGCTCAGCGACGTGCGGCTCGAGCTGCCGCAAGGCTTTGCGCAGGTCGCGCCCGCTCGCCTCGATCCGGTCGTGGCCGGGAGCGAGCTGCTCGTGACGGGTCGGCTCGATGCTTCCGAGCTGAAGGGCGACGCGGTGCTGCGCGGTACCCTCAATGGTCGTCCGTTCGAGCAACGCTACCCGCTGGACGTGACGGTCAGCGATTCGAGCGGCAACGCCTTCGTGCCGCGGCTGTTCGCTGCCGCGCGCATCTCCGATCTGGAGCGTGACGGCAGCGACAGCGCCAAGCGAGAGTCGATTGCCCTCTCGACCCAGCACAGCGTGGCTAGCCGCTACACGTCGCTGCTCGTGCTCGAGAGCGAGGCCATGTACAAGGCCTTTGGGCTCGACAACGCGCGCAAGACACCCGAGTACACCGCCGATCTGGAAGCGGAAGGCTCGACCGCCAACGGCGAGCTTGCGCTGCTCGATGACGCAAACAAAGCCAAGTCGAAGGACGAAGCGCCGCTCGGCTCGAGAATGGCCAAGGGAGACTCTGCGCGGAGCGCCACGAGCATCAACGGTGCGGAGCGGCGCAGCGACGGCGGCGGACTAGCGGGCATCGGCGCCCCGAACCCGTTCGACTCCACCCCTGCCGCGGGGCCCAAGAGCGCCGCCGGCCGCGCCGCGCCCGCGCAAAAGCCCGCGTTTGCGCCGCCGCCAGCGCCCACTGCGGCCGCCCCGGAGCCAGAGCGCGCCGCCGAAAAGAAGCAGATCGTGATCCAGGAAGACAGCATGGTACTCCAGCCCGTGCGCCCGTCGCGCCCGCGGCCGCGAGACATGATCCCGATGCGGCGCGTCTGGGAGCGCAAAGGCGAAGTGTTCACCGATCGCTTCGTCCCCAAGGCTGCAAGCGGCAGTGCCTTGACGGACGCCACGCGCGAGCTCCAGCGCGACGACTCACGGCGGCAAAGCCTCAAGAAGGCCTTCGCGCTCAGCAGCGCCGCTGGAGACTTGGGCGAGGCCGCGCGCCTGGCCGAGCGCTGGCTCGACAAGGAGCCCCTGGATCCGGAAGCCATCACCGCGCTGGCCGATGTCGAAGCGCGCCGCGGTCACCGCGAAGCCGCCATTCGCATGCTGGGCTCGGTGCTCGACGTGCGCCCCGGCGACACGGCGTCGCACAAGCGCCTGGCGCGGCTGGAGCGCTGGGCCGGGCACGTCGAGCTAGCCTGTCGGCACAGCATTGCCATCGCCGAAGGCAAGAGCCAAGACGTGGCGCTGGTGGCCGACGCCGTGCGCTGCGCCCGCGCCATTGGTTTGGGCGCGGTTGCCGAAGCCCTGCTCGACGCCAGCTCGGCCACGAACCGCTCGGGCATCGAGCAACGGTTGAGCCAAGCGGCGGGCGACGACGCCCTGCTAAACGGTGATTTGCGCCTGGAAGCCAGCTGGAACGGCGGCCCAGATCTGGACCTCTCGCTTCTGGACACGGAAGGCCACCGCGTCTCGTGGCTAGGCGCCGACACGCGCGCGGTCATCAGCGCGCGCGACGCCACCAGCACATCGCGCGAGGGCCTCGCGCTCCGGGGTGCCGCGCCCGGCGAGTACGTGATCGAGCTCACCCGCGGCGCCGGCCCCGGCAGCACCAACGGCGAGCTCGTGGTGACCGTTGCCGGAACCGTGCGACGCATTCCGTTCAGCTTCGACGGCGATCGCAAAGCCGTGGCGCTGCTCCGGGTGTCGATGCAGTCACGTTTGGTGGGGATCTAGGTCTTGTTCTCCTCCGTGCCTTGCCCGGTGCACCTTGCGACCGTCTTGACCTGAAGCGCGATCGGCGCTCGGCCTCGCCGAGTTTTTAGCGGGCCTCCACTCGATCGCGGATCGTGATCTGCTGGTGCCAAGGTCGGTTGAGGTGATCCTGGCTCGCGCTTTGCGCGAGCTTTCTTTGGGATGACGACGTGGCGCTCGGAGGGAAGAAACTTCAGTCTTTACGGAACCGTAGCGCGCCCGTGAAATGCACGTCGGCCACGGCGCGGCCCAAAGCCTCACGACGTTCGGCGCTGGGCGTCGTGGCGCGCAGGGTCGCCAGACGCTCCACCTCTTCGGCGGCGCCGCTTTCGCCGAGCACGCGTGCCAGCTCTTCACGCAGACGACGACCGAGCGCCGGTGCCCGCCCTTCGGTGCCGATAGCGACGGTGAGCGACCCCGCGCGCACCAGCGCCAGGTGCGCATAACTGCTGGTTTCCGGCTGATCGACCGCGCAAAAGAAGATGCGGCGAGCCTGACACAGCGCGCCCAGGCGGCGCGCCAGCGCAGTGTCTTGCGTGGTTTGAACGACCAGCCAGGCCTCGTCCACGTCCCGGTCTTCGAAGGCACGGCGCTCTACGCTCAGACGTGACGAATGAAGCGCCTCGAGCCCTGGCGTGTCGGCCTCCCCCACGACCAAAACCTTGGCGCCGGCTTCGAGCAAGTTGCCCGCGCGCAGCGCGGCTTCGGAACCACCGCCCACCACGACGCACAGGCGATCGTCGAGCAGCAGGTTCAGCGGGTACCCGTGCGAAGTCACTTTTGCTCCGTGGAGGGCCGTACCACGGTTGGTAGCATTGGGCGGGAGTTGAATTTCAGCTCGCGCTCGGCTTCACCCACGCGCTGCAGAAACAAACCCGTAAAAGTACTGAAGAGCGCGTCGCTCGGGGCCGCCGTGCCGGTGCCGCTGGGCCGCAGCACCCACAGCTTGAGCTTCTGCAGCACCTCTGGAGACAAGGGATTGACCTGCACCTTGGCAGAGCAAAATACCGTAGTATTTACCGGTATTTGTTGAGACGTGCCGGCTATGAGGCGGCGCACCTCGGCGCAGCGGCGGAGCACGCCTTCCACGGTGGTGGTCCAGCGGACCTGGCTACCACCAGGGCGAGTGATTTCTACGCGGTACGCTTCTTCCCACACGTGCCAGGTGACCCTGCAAGTGTGGGCGGTGGTGGAGAGCGGCTGAGCCGTGTTGCCACCTCGGTAGATGGCCGCGGTAAAGACGATGTTGGTCGGCAACCCACGCGACAGCTTGGCTTGCAGCTCCGGATCGATCACGTCACGAAAGCCGATGCTCAGGTAGAGCAGCTTGGCTTCTGCGTCCCACTCGAACAGCGCGTCGCGCGTCTGCACCGGCTTGGCTTGAGCGCGGGCCACGCCGGGCAGCGCGACCAGCGCAAGCAGCAAGAACGCGACCAGCGCAAGACCTCGCTGCAGCCAGTGGAGCCTCGCGCTAGTCATTGCCCGCGGGGCCCTGACCGCGCACGGGCAGAAAGCCCAGCACGTTCGAGAAAGCGAACACGAAGCCGCCAGCGCTCGTGTCCATGCGGAAGCCCAAGTTGAAGGTCAGATCCACCGGAAAGCGCGCAAATCCCGAGTAAGCGCGCGGAGGGTGCGTAAAATCTCGATCGCTGGCGACGCTGTAGACGCCGCCGCTGCCGAAGAAATCTATGCCGAAGACGGTGTGATGACCGCGGTACAACGGGATGCGGTATTCGGCGTTGGCGTCGAGCGCGTACTTGCCGTAGCGCACCTCCACGATCTGCGTGCCCAAGAAATTCTTGGGGTAGCGGTGGTCGAACGTGACGCCCAGCACGCGGTCCGGCAAAAAGTCGCTGAAGTCTCCGACGTAGTACTGCTCGAAGAACGGCGCGTTACCCGAGATGGCGCCGGCGAACGCCGACAGCCGCAGCACGTGCTCGCGCCACGGCAGCTTGAACCAGCGCGACGTCTGCACGTCGACGCGCGCGTAGTCGTAGTCGCGACCAGCCGGCAAGAGGCCCACCTCGGTCGTGATGGTCGAGAAAGAACCGCGCGTCGGCAAGAAGGGGTGATCGCGTGTGTCGACCTGCAGCGTGCCGCGCAGCGTGGACAGCACGCTGCGCCCGCGAATGATGTCGAAATCGATGGGTTCCCTGGCAAAGCCCCGCGATTGTGAGGCTTCGTAGGGATAGCTGGCGTTCAGCGACTCGAGCCGGTAGTGCAGCCAAACTTGCGTGCTGACCGAGAGATCTCGCCCCACGCCGAGCGAGCCACCGAAGCGCGTGTAGTCGACGACCGCCGAGTCGTACTGCGTGCGCTGATCCGGATTGTTCCAAATGACGCGCGACGTACCGAAGAAGTCCTCGGCGTCGTTGTAGAGCAGCGAGCCCCCGACCATCCAGTTGCTGCCCAAGAACGCCGGATCCAGGAAGCGCACGCGCAGCGCTAGTTGGTTCGACGCAAACGCCATCGCGCCACCCAGCGTGATACCCGTGCCAGCCAGGTTGGTCTCGGAGACGTCGAGCCCGGCGTAACCGCTGAGCCGCCGCACGCGACCGTTGGCGGCGGCGTCGGCGGCCAAGCCCATCGAGATGTCGTTGACGACGATGGTGTTGCGCTCGGTCACGTCGATGACCAGCACCACCAGCCCGCGCTCCGAGCCCTTTTTCAGGGAGAACTGCACGTCGCGAAAGAAGCCGGTGCCGAGCAGCCGGTAGCGCGACAGTTCGACCTCCGCGTCGTCCACGTCGAAGACGTTGCCCGGCTTGAACGGAACGTAGCGCAGCACCACACGCCGCTGCGTGCGGTAGTTACCCCGCACCTGAATCGCTTCGAGCGTGTAGCGCACCGGTACGGCGCGGCCCCCCGTGCTGGTCGACGGCGCGTCAGCGCCGATCGGCGCGTCCGCGTCCACGTCTACCGGCAGCGAAGCGTCGGGCGCGGCGGCTACCCCGATGCTCTCGACCGTCGGCGGGTCGCCGATGGCCGCGGCGGCAGGCGCGGCAACGGCAGCGGGAGCAGCGGCTTCGAGCGGCTGGGCCGCGGGCTCGGCGCCGCGCTCGGCTGCAGCGGCCTGCTCGGCAGGCGCGAACAGCGGCACTTGAGCCCAAGCGGCCCCGGCGTGGCTCAGCCCCAGCAAGAACGCGACGAAGCGCGCGCGGCTTTGGCGCTCACGTGTCGCGACGAAGGCTGGAAGGAAGCCGCTCATACGTTTCGGTCAGCCTAGCTAGCTTAGCCGCTACCTTGGAAGAGAGCAGCTCCGCCTGGAGCCGATAGCCCCAATTTCCGTTCGGCGTTCCGGGGACGTTCATGCGGGCGTCCGTGCCCAGGCCCAGCACGTCTTGAATGGGGAAAATGGCGGTATTGGCGACCGAGCCGAGCGCGCTGCGGATGAGGTCCCAGTGCGGCTCGCGGCCGTCGCTGCCGGCGTAGGCCAGCGCCCGCTCGCGCTGGCGCGTGAGCTGTTCACGCTCGTGGTCGCTCGTGGCGCGCTCACCCGCGTCCAGCAGGCCCAGCATGGTGTCGTTGTCGTGCGTACCGGTGTAAACGACGCAGCGCTGGTGAAAGCGATGCGGCAGATACGCCTGCGCGCCGTCCGCGAACGCAAACGCGAGCACGCGCATGCCGGGTAGCTCGAACGCGTCCCGCAGCGCTTCGACCTCGGGCGTGACGATCCCCAAATCTTCGGCGATGAACGGCAGCTCTCCGAGCGCCTCGCGCGCGCGACTGAAAAAATCGTGGCCCGGCACCTCGACGAAATGCCCTTCGCGCGCGCTGGGCGAAAGCGTGGGGATCTGCCAGTAGCGATGGAAGCCGATGAAATGATCGAGCCGAATGGCGTCGAAGCGGCGCAGGTTGCCGCGCAGCCGCTCGATCCACCACGCGTACCCGGTGTCGCGCAGTCGATGCCAGTCGTAGAGCGGATTGCCCCAGCGCTGACCGTCCGCGCTGAAGTAATCGGGAGGCACGCCCGCCACACCTCGGCGCTCGCCGTGCTCGTCCAGCAAGAACAAGTCTTGGTGTTGCCAAACGTCGGCGCCGTCGTGCGCCACGAACATGGGAATGTCGCCGAGCAAGAGCACGCCGAGGTGACGAGCGTGACCGCGCAAGCGCTGCCATTGGCGGTCGAACAGCAGCTGCACGAACTCGTGGTAGGCGACTTCGTTCGCTAGGTGCTCGCGAGCCGCCTCGAGCGCGCTCGGCTCACGGCGCCGCAGCTCAGCCGGCCAGTGGAACCACGGTTTTCCGTGCTGCTGGGTCTTGAGAGCCGCAAACAGCGCGTAGTCTGGGAGCCAAAAGCGCTCACGCTCGCGCAGCTCTTCGAGGCCATGCCGCCCAACACCCGCTTGAAAGCGCTGAAAGGCCTGGCGCAGGCGGCGAGCACGGAAGCGCTTGGCAGCGCCATAGCGAGCGCGCGCGCACTCGCGCAGGCGCGCCGGCGCCGCGAGCGCCGAAGCGTCCAGCAAGCCGTCCTCGACCAAGTAGGTCAGGTTCACCAGCTCCGGGCTGCCGGCGAACGACGAAGGGCTGTCGTACGGCGAATCTCCACCGCCCGGGGGCACGACCGGCAGCATCTGCCACAGGCTTTGGCCGGCGCGCGCCAGGAAGCGCAGGAACTCGTGTGCGGCGGGCCCCAGATCACCGTGGCCGTGCGGCCCCGGCAAGGACGTGGGGTGAAGCAGGATGCCGCTACGACGTTCGTGAAGTGGGTTCATTGCAAGCAACTAGGATTCAGGAGGGGTGCCAGCGGGTTGCGGCCGAAGCAGCGAAAGCCCAACGGCGCCGAACAAGACGCCGACAATGACACCCAACGAGGCCCAGGTAGGCAAGTGAAACCACTTGCTGGTCACCATCTTGGTGCCGATGAACAGCAGGATGAGCGCCAGGCCGGTGCCCAGGTAGTGGAAGCGCCCCATCATGCCGGCGAGCACGAAATACAGGGCCCGCAGGCCCAAAATGGCCATGATGTTGGACGTGTAGATCACGAAAGTGTCGTGCGAAATCGCCAGCACGGCTGGCACCGAGTCGACCGCGAAGATCACGTCGGTCAGCTCGATCACGATAAGCACCAGAAACAACGGCGTCGCAAAGCGTTTTCCGTCCTGGATGATCCAGAATTTGTCGCCGTGGTACTCGGTCGTGGTGCGGATGTAACGGCGCGCCAGCTTGAGCGCGGGGTTGTCTTCCGGGTTGCTCTCTTCTTCCGATTTGAAGAGCAGCTTGCCGCCCGTGTAGATGAGGAACGCGCCGAACACGTACATCATCCAGTGGAAGCGGTGCAGCAGCGCTTCACCGGCGCCGATGAACACGCCGCGCATCACGATCGCGCCGGCGATGCCCCAAAACAACACCCGCTGCTGTCGACTTTCGGTCAGACCGAAATAGTTGAACAGCATCAGGAACACGAACAGGTTGTCGACCGACAGCGACTCTTCGACGACGTACGCCGTTAGGTAGAGCAGCGAAGCGTCCGCGCCCATGCGTGAATAGACGAAGACGCCGAAGCCGAGGCCCACCGCGACGCACAGCAAGCTGCGCATCACGGCGACGCGAAACGACATGTGCGCGGCGCGCCCGAAGACCAAATAGTCCAGGGTCATCAGGCCGAGCACCGCTCCAGCGAAGGTGCCCCAATCGACGTACGTGGCAGCCGGGTGAGGCATCTTCGCCGCTCCTATCATGCTCCCCGCGGGCATGCTAGAAGCCTGTTTTCCGGCTCATGGCAGCACTTCGCGTTATCCCCTCTCGCACTAGTTGGCTCGTGGCTCCACTCGTTCTCGCCGTTCTCGCCACCTCCGTGGCCTGCGAGAAGAAGCCTCCGGAGCCCACGGCCAGCGCGGCTCAGCCTGCCTCGCCTTTCCTGCCCCCGCCGTCCAGCGCTGCTCCTGCGACGCCCACGCCGGCGCCCGCTGCTTCAATGCAGCAAGAGCCGCTGCACATCACCTGGATTGATCCGCCTGCCTTCAAGCGCGTGCCACCCTCCAACCCCATGCGCAAGGCGGCGTTCGTCGTACCTCGCGCCGAGGGCGACAGCGAAGACGGCGAGCTCACGGTCTTCTATTTTGGCCCAGGCCAAGGCGGCAGCATCGACGCCAACGTCGACCGCTGGGTCAAGCAGTTCGGGGAGGTCAAGCCCGGCGACGTGAAGCGCGCCGATCGCGACGCCAACGGCCTGCGCCAGCACACCGTCGAGCTCGAGAAGGGCAACTTCAACGGCGGCATGGGCGGCGGCAAGCCCAAGGACAACTGGGGCCTGGTCGGCGGCATCGTCGAAACGCCCTCCGGTGCGTACTTCTTCAAAATGACGGGCCCCAGCAAGACCGTCAAAAACGCCAAAGCAGACTTCTACAAGCTGCTCGACAGCATCAAAGTCTCCACCTAACGACACTGTTCGGCTCCGCGAGTCTCCCAGATTTACAGGGAGGCGGGGAGGCGGGGAGGTCCGCGAGCCGAGATTTTTGGGTTTCGCGCTGCCGCCCCCGATCTGCAGCTCCGTGGAGGACGCAAAACCCTGCTCGACCTCGAGGGGAATATTTTTTGATTCGGGCCTCCGAATCAAAAAATGCGTTCTCGCCCTCGCGGACCTCCCCGCCTCCCCGCCTCCCTGTGATCTCGAGCCGTTACTCGAACGTAGGGAGCGTGGGTCCGGGCGGTGGTGGCGCGGCGCCGGGGATCGTGGGCGTGCCAGGCGTGGCGCTTGCGGCTAGCGGGACGTCGCTACCAGGCGGGCCGGGATACGAGGCCATCACGGCGATGGCGTAGTGCCGGTACTGATGCGGGATGTTCCAGTCGGCGATCTTGATCGCGTTGGCGACGCACGTCGTGGCGCGTCGGGCGACTTTGCCGTGCCATTCGCCGCTCGCGCCAGGGAACACGTGCGTCTTCTTCTTCACGAAATCGACCGTGAGCACGTAGTTGATCGAGCCTTTGGCTTTGGCCTTGGGCGCGCAATCTTCGCTCGTGAGCACGGCCTTTTTCAGGGCTTCTTCGAAGGGGCCGAGCGTGTCGCACAGCGTGCCTTCGTTCTGCGACGCCGAAGGCGACGAGCCGCAACGCACCTTTTGCACCGCGCCAAGCGTGAGTCGCGCGGGCGGGGCAGCTGACGCCGCAGCTGCCGGTGGCTGCGGCACGGCTTGCGGTCCAGCGCTGGACGACGCCGAGCTCGCGGCTTGTACAGGCGTGGCTTTGAGCGAAGGCCGCCGCAGCAGGTAGAGCGGTACGGCTATCAGCATGGTGACGCAGACGAGCGCCACGATCACCTGAGCGCGCAGCGGCCTGTCACCGCCCCCGCTCGAGCCTACGCCCAAGCGACGAATCCGCGGCTCACCAGGCACGGAGGGAAACGACGAACGAGACGGCGGTCCGGCCATCGGGGGCTCTGGGCCGAGGCCTCAGTCGTCGAGCAGGGCGTGGACGTTTTGCCCAGGCTCTGCCCGCACGAGCGTCGCGGCCAAGTCGAGCGCCTCGGGCATCAAGCCCTGCACCTGCGACACGACTTGCTCCACCACGTTGCGCGCTTCTTCCAGGCTGGGACCCGTCATGGCGACGGCAAACTTCAGCGGCCCGGTCCGACCTGCGGTTGCCGGCACCAAGCTGAGCAGCAGCATCTCGGTCAGCTCCAAGACGCGCTGCGCGGCGCGGCGCAGCGCCAGCATTTCCAAGATGGTCGGCCGCTCGCTGACGTGCCGGTTGGGACCGCGAATGTGATAGCGCGCAATCGCCAGCGGCGCGTTGGCCCACTCGGCGTAGGCGCGTTCGTCCTCGATGGCGCGCACCATTTCGTCGCGCTGAAACAGCCCGGTCAGGCCGTCGCGGCGGAGCAGGTAGGCGCGAGCGCGCTCGTGCTGCGGCGAGCGATCTTGAAAGCTCACTAGCTTGACGCGCGACTCACCGAGCTGCAGCTCGGCGCCGTGCAAGACCGCGACGGTCTTTTTGCGCTCGTAGCTGTGGTCAGCGTAGGTGCCGTTGGTGCTGCCAACGTCTTCGATCGTCCAAGAGCCGTTCTGGCAGCGCAGCACCGCGTGGGCGCCCGAGACCGTAGCCTCTGGCATCACGATGTCTTGGCCAGCGCGACGGCCGATGGTCATCATCGGCTTCTCGAGCGAGAACATCATGCCGGCCGCGTCGGGCGCGTTGGTGCAGTACGTGACGAGCAGCGACTGACCACCGGGCACGAAGGCTTCGCTCGCGGAGCGACCGGGAGGCGCGCCGGGGTTGATGCGCTCACGCGGGATCTGCACCTGGCTCGTGGTCAGCGAGCTGGGGTTGAAGAAGCGCAGGTGCCGAGCGCTGGGTCGCGAGCTGGGGTCGTCGCCCAAGCAGCGGAAAATTTGCTTCACCTCGTCGACCGACAAGCCGGAGGGCACGTCGAACATGATCTGCGAGCGCATCGGCTTGGCGCGCGGGCGATAGCCCGGCTCCGGCACGCGACAGGTCCACATCTCCCAGAGCGTGAGCCCGAGCGCGTACATGTCGTCTTCCGGGCTGGCGCCGCCGGAGCGAAGCCGTTCGGGAGCCATGTAGTTCGGAGTACCGCCGTCGGGCGGGGCACCGGGACGACGCGCGCTGAGACGGGCGCGCTCTTGAGCGAAGCCGAAGTCCAAGATGATGGCGCGGTCGTTGGTCACCATCACGTTGCCGGGCTTCAGATCTCCGTGGACCAAGCCTTGCGCGTGAATGGCAGCCAGACCGGCTGAGGCCTCGCTGGCGATCTTGCGAAACTCGTCCGCCGTGTAGCCGCCCTGAGCTTTGCGACGCCGGATGTGCGTGTGCAGCGTCTGCCCGGCGATGTGCTCCATCACCAGGATGGGGCCCCAGTTGCTGGGCGCTAGGTCGTGCACGCGGCAGACGTTGGGGTGGCTGACCGAGCGAGCGAGCAAGAGCTCTTGGCGGAGCGCTTCGTCGTCGCCGGGCATACGCGACTCTTCGCGAACGACCTTCAACGCGACCGGCTGCTGGGTGCTGCGGTCGTAGGCGAGGAACACCTCACCCATGCCGCCTTTGCCGAGGCTCTGCCGGATCTCGTACCGATCGTTGACGACGGTGCCGTGCCCTAACGGCGGGATATTCTTGGAAACCTGAACCATCTTGCCCGATCGGGGTCTTCGGTAAGCCGGTCTAGCGTCTCCGATCTCTTGCCTTACTGCAATCCGTTATCGGCCTCATCGCCACATAAGCCAACGGGGCGGCAAAAACGGCCCTCTTCGGCGGATTCTTTTGCGCGGCCTCCAGCGGCCGCCACGGCTTCTCCGCCTGGGACCGGCCGGTATCGGCTGTTCTTGCGCTCGGCGCCCCCCGATGGAGCTAGGGTCCAGGCGCCTTTGGGCCAAGGAGGTACGAGATGGCTGTCCCGCTGAGCCCGTCATTCCCCCGATCGATCCACTTCGCGCTCTCGAGCGTAGCGAGCCTGGCCGTGGCCTTCGGCGTCTTGGGCTGCAAGGACGACGAGAAGTGCACCAAGGCGCGCAACGCCGCCGCCGACGCCTGGAAGGACGTCAGCAGCTCGGCCGCCAAGAACAAGGTGGCGCCGAACATCGGCATCGACGAGCTGCCGGCCGACAAGAAGGGGCCGCACGTGGAGGCCTGGGGAACGATCGAAAAGCAGGCTGAGATGATCTCGAGCTCGTTCCTCTACGAGAAGATCACCTGGAACACGGCCGACCCGGCGCTGGCCAAGGCCAACGCGGCTTTTGACGGCTACTTCGCCAAAGACAAGTTCAAGTCGTTCTCCATGCAGCTCCAGGGCGGCAACGACACGTACAAAGCTGCCGCTGCAGCTTGCCGCGACTGAGACCAGACGCAGCAACCCGCGGCGACGAAGGCCGCGAGCGAGAGCGCATGCGAGAAGGCAGAGCGGACACCTCCGCGTGGGGCGTCGCGTGCTACCTCTTCTCGCACCGGTGTAATCAGCGTTTCAATGGACGCTGGACGTCGTGTCGCGCTGCGCCATGACAATCTTGTTGCCATAGGCGGGGGGCGGCGCGACCAGCGGCGGGGGCTGATCGCGACGGCGCGGGCTGGGAGTCGCCCTGGTTTCGACGTCTACCGCGCGAGGCGGGGCTTTGACGGGAGCCGGAGCCGATGCGCCACATCCTGTGGCAAACATCGTCGCCGCTGCGGCGGCTATCAGAAGATACAAGTGCCGCATATTAACAAGGTAGCGCCAAGCGCTCCGCGCGCCAGCGCTTCCCGAAAAATCAATGCATGACGCGTGCCGGCAACGGTCTCGTGCCGCTCCGGCTTCGCCTGCGCTTGGTTTTGCTAGCAGAGGTAAAACGCTACTTGGTAACGCCCAGCGTCACGCGCGCGAAGTCCATGCCGCCGCGGTTGTCGTGGACGACGGCCCAGATTTGCATTGGGCCGGTCTCTTTGGGCGCGCGCAGCTCGCCGCGGTACTTTTCGTTCCAGCCGCTGTTGGTGTCGTTCACCAAACGCACCTCCGAGATGCCGCCGCGGTCGATGTAGTAGTTGATCCACATCTGCTCGGTGGTTTTCTCGCCGAACAGCGCAGTGCTCACGTCGTCCGTCTCGATGATTTTCTCGAGGCCGGGCTTCACGTCGATGGCTGGGCAGGCCGCGTCGCCGTCGTCGGCGCAGGCTTTGACGCAGCGCTCCGGCGTGTCCTCGCAATCGACTTCGACCGGCGCGAGGCCCTGGCACGCATCCCCCACGCAATCGGCCGGCACCGCCTTGCCGGCGACCAAGAACTCCCCGGTACCCGTGTCATCGACGCTGAACGCTGGATTCTGGTTGGAAATGCCCTCGAACGAATAGATCGAGGTGTAGCCCACCACGAAGTCCTCGGAGCCGAGCGGCTCGCCGGCGTCGTCGAGGCAGCGCACTGGCAATCCCGGTGAAGCCCCCGCAGAAGGGTCGGCGTCCATGTCGAAATCGAGCGTACCGGCACAGACGGCGAAGAACACGATGGACAAGCCGTAGCGCGGCTGCCCGGGCGCTCCCTCGCCGCGCGACGAAATGATATCCGACGGCACCGTGATCTTGAAGCTGTCGCCTACGCCAATCGGAATGGCACCCGGCGCGCTGCCCTGCCCGTACTGAGCAAAGCAGCCGTAGTACAGGTCACCCGGAGGGTTGACGCAGCCGCCGATGAACGCCCGCTGCACTTCGGCGTCTTTGCGGCCCTTGGGGTCGTGCCACAAAAGCTGCAAATTCACGTCGTCGCCCGGCTGCGCGTAGGGTTTGTCCTTCTTCACGCCCAGCACCCGCAACGTCTTGAGCTCATTGCTGGGATCGAACTGAGGACCGCAGCCTGCCCCGGTTGCCAGGCAGATCAGACCTGCGACCATGAGCGCCGTGCGCTCGAACATTGAAGTTGCGACGTTCATAGCTCACCTCGCAGACCGATGCTGGGAATGATGGGGATGCCAGTCTGGTAGCTGCGACGGCTGTAGTCGAAGTTGTAGACGAAGCCCTCCTTCGCCGCGTGGTTGTAGACGTTCTGCACGTCCAAGTAGGCCGAGAGCGCCCAAGCCCGAAACTGCCAGCGTTTGTCGACACGCAGGTCCAACTGATGAAACAGCGGCAAGCGCTCGCTGAATGCCTTGCCCTGCAGTGGAGCGTACGCCCCGGCGTCGGCCGCGTAGATGGCTGGCAGCGAAGGCCGCCCCACGACCGGCGTGTCGAGGGGGCCCGAGACGATCCGGAAACGCGCGCCGAACTCCCAACCACGACCGAGCCGGTAGCTACCAAGCATGATCAGGTTGTGCGTCTGATCGTACTGGAACAGGTATTCCTCGGCGCCGGGCGCGTCCCGCCGAACACTGCGCGACACGGTGTAGGCAATCCAGCCAAAGAAACGATCGTCGGGCTTGAACTTGAGCAGAGTCTCGATGCCCCTGACCGAGCCCGTGCCGAGGTTGTTGTAGAGGTAGTCGCCCGATTCGGTCAGCCCGCGCGAGACTTGTTTGGTCAGGTCCTTGTAGAAGCCTTCGACGCTGAGCTCGATGTGGCGCGTCAGCTCTTGCTCGATGCCCAAGGAGTAGTGCACCGAACGGTTGGACTTGATGTTCGGCGTGCCGAACACAGGATCGGTCTCTTGGTACTCCGGCGGCTGATTGTACGCGCCCGCTCCACCCTTGATGCTGGTCTTGCGCTTGAACGGGACGCCCGCGCCTGGATCACCGCCTGCCCCCTTGATCAGCTCGTAGCGCGCGTTGAGGCGGGGACTGAAGTCAGCGTGCCCAGAGTCGCGGGCAAAATCCAAGCGGACACCCGGCACGACCCGCAAGCGGTCGAGCGGAGTGAGCTCGCCCTCGACGTACCAGGCCGGACGGAAACCAAAGCCTGAGGATTGCGACTCGCGCAGCGTACGGGTTGCAAACGGGCCCGGATCGGGCTCGCCCGGACGCGGGGGTGGGGGCGCGCGAACCAGCACCTTGAACGGCGACATGGCGAAATCGATGCCGGCATTGATCTTCACGCCCTTGGCCAGGTTGGCTGAGATTTCCTCCCGCCAGTAGATGGGGTGCAGATCGAGATCGAACTTCAGCTGGCCGAGCGCGAAATTGATCTGGTCACGCCCGATGCTGACCATGCTGTTGAGGTTCACAGCACTGGACAACTTGGCTTCGTTGACGATTTGCCCGCGGATGAACGACTGACCAAAGCTGAGGCTGCCGCCGAACAAGGGATCTTGGGCTGCTGGGTCCGTGATGATGACTTCGAAGCGATCGCTGGAGCCGAACAGGCGCACGCTGGTGCGCGAGTTCGGCACGTCGTTCTCGGCGATCAGTTGATAGTCGGAGTAGACGGGCGCGCTGGTCACGCTAGAGCCCGCTCCTTCCAGCACCGGCTTCAGCCACTTGTCGAACCAGCTGTAGCGCCCCGCGGCAGCAAAGCTCCAGTTCTTCATCGGCAAGGGGCCCTGCACCATCGCGCGCAGATCGATCAGATCAGCCTGGGCCATGCCGTGGAAGCAGCCGGTCTTGTCGGTCTGCTTGCCGTACGGCCCGTTGCACTTCGTGTCGGGCTTGCGCAGCTTGACGTCGACTACGCCACCCATCTTGCGCCCGTACTGGGCGCTGAAGTTGCCGGGATAGAAATCGATCTGATCCAGCAGCTCGGTCGGCACGACGCTGGACAAGCCGCCGAAGTGATAGATGAGGGGAACGTCGGAACCGTCGATGAAGTAGGCCGTGCCCTGGGGCGAGGAGCCGCGCACAATCAACAAGCCGGCAAGGCCTGGCGGGCGCGCCACGCCGGGCAGGCTTTGTAGCGAGCGCAGAGCGTCGCCGCTGGTCCCGGGGATGCGGCTGATTTCACGGCGTTCGAGCGTGCGCCGCGTGACCTCGCGAGGGGGGCGCTCGCCCTTGACCGTGATCTCGAGCCCCTCGGAGACGGGGACGAGCCGGTACTTCACGTCGACGCCCTCACCCGCCACGACTTCTTCTTCGCTCTCGAAGGGATCGAAGCCGGAGGCGTTGATCTTGACCTTGTACTTGCCGGGCAAGAGCTGCGGCAGCTTGAAGCTGCCAGCGCCGTCGGTCGTGACGCGCTGCGCGTTGCCGTCTGGCCCGACCAGCACGATTTCGGCGCCAGCCAAGGGCGCATCGGCGCCAGCGATGAACAGCTTGCCCGCGACCTCACCGTGCGTGGGCGGCGGAGGCGGAGGCGCCTCGACGACCTTCAGCGTGAAGGCGTAGCTGTATTTGATCTTCACCGCGAACGGTACGCCGTCTTTGGTGGCGGGCTTGAACTTGAACTTGAGCGCCGCGGCTTGGGCGGCTTCGTCGAAGCCGTTGCCGGCTGGCTCCAGCACGTCAGCGGCTGTGACGTTGCCTTCCTTGTCGATCGTCAGCTTGAGGACGACGTTGCCCTGGATGCCGGCCTTCTCGGCTTCGACGGGATAAGGCGCGTTCTCGAAGTGGACGATCTCCGGCATCACCACGACGGCCGGCTTCGGCTCGGGCGCCGGTTCGGCCCGTTTGATGACCGCATTGGTCGAGCCACCGGGAATGGCGCCGGTGCCTGACTCCTGCGCCAACGCCAAAGCAGGCGTCAGGAGCAAAGCAAGCGGCAGAACCTGCCCGAACGTCCACCCGGCAGCGCTGCCCCGGGTCCCACGAGCCTTCCGAGCGAAATCGCTGCTCACGGGCACCCGTCTAGTGCGGAAGGCCAGGGCTGACAAGGCCTTGGCGCCGCCGATCTGTTGAGGGAAAAGGCCCGCGAGGAGTCCTCCCCTGAAGCTTGCTACCTGGAACGTGAATTCGATCCGCGCCCGCCTGGACGCAGTCCTGCGCTGGCTCGAAACCGAGCAGCCCGACGTGCTCTGCATGCAGGAGACCAAGGTCGAGGACGACGAGTTTCCGAGCGATGAGCTGCAGATGCTGGGCTACGCCGTCGCGATGGCGGGGCAGCCCACCTACAACGGCGTGGCGATCGCCTCCCGACTGCCCATGAAGGAAATCCAGATTGGGCTCTTGGATGCACCGCCGGACGCCGACAAGCGACTGATCGCCGCCACCATCGGCGGCATGCGCGTCCTCTCCGCTTACATTCCGAACGGGCGCAGCGTGAGCAACCCGGCCTTCGCGGAGAAGCTGGCTTGGCTTTCGCAGCTGCGCAAGACGCTGGCCGTCCGCGAGCAAGGGCGCGACGTTTTCTTGGGCGGCGACTTCAACGTGGCTCACGACGAGCGCGATTTGTTCGACCCCGAAGCCTTTCGCGGCAAGGTGCACTTTCACCCTGACGAGCGCCGTCACCTGGACGAGCTCAAGAACGCCGGCTTCACCGATGCGTTCCGCAAGTTCGACGACCGCGCCGGGCGCTACAGCTGGTGGGACTACCGGGGCGGCGGTCTGCGCAAGAATCAGGGCCTGCGCATCGACTATGCGTTTCTTTCGCCCGGGCTCGCGGCGCGTTGCAAGAGCTGCCACATGGACGAAAAGCCGCGTCACGAAGACAAGCCGTCAGATCACATTCCCGTCGTGGTCGAGCTCGATTGAGCCATTTAGCAGGACTTCTGCGGCGTCGAGCGTGACGCGCCCCGAGCGCAGCACCTGCTCGAGCTCGGGACGCTGCCCGAGCGCCGCAGCGACGCGCTGGTAGCCGACCAAGTAGATCGACTCGCGCCCCAGGCCGCCGCCGCGGTGAACGCGACTGGCGAGCTCCACCGCCGCGGTGAGCGGAGCGCCGCGTTGGCCGAGCAGGCTCACCGTGTCCCAAAACTCGGCTCCGTCACGCAGGCTCTCGACGGCGAAGTAGCGCCGCGCCAGCTCTCGCCGACGCTCGGCGTCGAGCAGGCCCGCGCGCTCTTCGAGCAGGATGGCGCGCCCTTCTTCGTCTTGGGAGGCGCGCGCCGAACCGGCGCTGAAGACACCGCCGAGCAGCTGGGCGTTGACGCGCGGTCGCACGTGACCTTCGACCTCGTGGAGCGCGATGCGCCGCGCCGCTCTCTCGCTCAAACGCGCGCCGGCGCGCACGCGCACGACGCCGTTCGCGACGGCCGCCAGCGAAACCAAGCCCACCACGATCTCGAGCCGAACCGCCAAGCGCTCGGCTTCGAGCAGCCGCGCCAGCTGTGACCACAGGCTGTGCGGGTCGCGCGGGTCGCCGCTGTCGTGCAAAATCCCGGCAGTTTCTGCGTCATTCGGGCTACCCGGCGCGCTCGCGAACAGCTCGGCCAGCTTGCGAGTCGCGGCCGGCTGGTCTGGCAACGGAAAGCGGCGTCGCGCCAGCTCGTCGAACTCGGGCTCGCCGACGTGCTCGCCCAGCGCGGCCTCCAGCTCCAGCTCCTGGGCGCGCTCCGAGAGTAGGCGCTGCTCGGGCTCACCGGCGGCGAGCGATGTCGAGAGGCTCGACAGCTCGCTCCGAAGCGCAGCCAGCACGGGACGTGGCCCGTAAACGAAAGACGGTGGCGGCTTTTGCCCGGCTTCGAAGGCGCGCGTCAGGCGTGCGAGCTCGCTCGTCAGGTTCAGAGGCCTGACGCGATCCAAGAGTGCGACTTGCGTTTCGAGGTGCTCGAGGCGACGGGCAACCGCCGCGACGCCGTCTGCCAGCGGTTGGCAGCGGCGGACGCTCACAACTGGCGGGCTCGCCATGGTCTCGTCTCAGCTGACGGCAGGTCAACCCAACTGTCAGAGCTTGTTGGCCGCGATGTTCGCCAGCTCGCTGCGCTCGCCCTTGGACAAAAGCATGTGACCGACCAACGCCTCGCCGCGCAGGCGATCCGCGGCGTAGGTGAGGCCGTTGGTCGAAGCGTCGACGTAGGGGTTGTCGATCTGGAAAGGGTCGCCCGTGAGCACGATTTTCGTGCCTTCGCCGCAGCGCGTAATGACCGTTTTTACCTCGTGGGGCGTGAGGTTTTGGGCCTCGTCTACGATCACGTACTGGGACGGCAGGCTGCGGCCGCGAATGTACGTCAGCGGCTCGACCTGCAGCTGCCCCGACTGAAACAGCTCGTCGTAGCCGCGCACGCCGCGACGTTTGCTGCCGCCCGCCACCAGTAAAAATTCGAGGTTGTCGTAGATGGGCTGCATCCACGGGTTCAGCTTTTGGTCGACGTCGCCGGGCAAGAAGCCGAGGTCGCGACCGAGCGGCATGACCGGACGGCTGACGAGCAGGCGCGCGTACACGCCTTCTTCGACCGTGCGCTTCAGGCCCGCGGCCAGCGCAAGCAGGGTCTTGCCGGTGCCGGCCTTACCGACGAGCGTGAGCAAGCGCACGTTCTCGTCGAGCAGCAGGTCGAGGGCGAAGGCTTGCTCACGGTTGCGCGGGCGAACGCCGGACAGGCCTTCGCGCGGCACCTTGAGCGCGCGGATGTCGCCGGTGTCGGCGTGGAAGCGACCGAGCGCGGTGCGGGGCCGCTCGGCGTCGTCGCGCAGCACCACGCACACGTTGGGCGGCAATTTCTCGCCTTCCGGCGGCTTCACGCTGCCGGAGCTCATGAAGCGATCCAGCTCGGCCGCGGGTAGTGGCAACTCGACGATGCCCGATTCGAGGTGCTCGAAATCGACGGCTTGGTTCTCGTACGATTCGGTGGTGAGCCCCAGCGCGTCGCCACGGATGCGCAGGTTCACGTCCATCGTCACGAAGATGGTGACGGTGTCGGGCTGCGAATCGCGAATGGCGATGGCCGTCTGCAAGATGGCGTGATCGCCAGAGCCCGGATTGAGCGCGATGGGCAGCTCGGCGCGCGTCGCGGGCACGAACACACGCAGCGAGCCTCCACCGTCGAGCGTGACGCCACCAGACAACGGCCCCTTGGCGCGCAGTCCGTCGAGCAAGCGCGAGATGGTGCGCGCGTTGCGCCCACGCTCGTTCGAATCACGCTTGAACTGATCTACCTCTTCGATCACGTAGATCGGCAAGAACAGATCGTTGTCCTCGAACTTGAAGATGGCGTGGGGGTCGTGCAGCAGAACGTTGGTGTCGAGGACGTAGTTCTTCTTCATCTCGTCGGGGGGCGCGAGGCGTGCCCTACTAGCCACTTTGACCCACGCGCGAGCGGCCGGATAGCCCTGTCATCTCCCCCCGGCAAGGGTGAGCGGCCTCCGAGTGGCGCGGTCCGGTCACAGGTTCGGGCAATTGGCCGGAATCTTGGGTATAAGCGCGGGGATGTCCCGTGAGCTTGCCCTCTGCCTGCTGGCGCTCGCCTATGTGGCGTTTGCGTCCGCGCGCAGCGGGCCGGGCGGCCTCGTGCTGGCCGTGACGGCGGTGACAATCCTGTGCTTCATTGCCGTCTACCGGCGCTCGCAAGTGGCGGCGGGCTCGGATCGGGTCAGCCCCACGGCGCGTAAGGCAGCTTGGCTGACCGCCTTCGGCATCGCGCTGTTCGTCGAAGCGCGCGTCGGCGGGCCCGGCCGCCCGGGTCTCGACGCCGTGGCCAACCTGGGCGCGGGCGTCGCGTCCGTCAGCGCCCTGGTCGCGCTCAGTCGCATCAAGTCGCTCGGCGGCATGCTGCACTTCGAGCTGCCGATCGTGCGCTTGCCGAATGGGTCCAAAGTGGAAGCCGCCAAGGCTACCGAGTGGCTCGACGGCGCGGCCTTCAGCGGCATGCTTTGGGCGATCGCGACCACCATCCCGGCGGCCTTTGCGCTGGCGCCGGGCCGCTTTCTGCAGGACCCGCTGCTGATCGACTACGCCACGACCAGCGCCGCAGTAGGCTCGCTGCTCGTGCAGTGCGCGGCGACGCTGCGCCTACGGAACTTGCGCCGGGTCGAGCTGGGCGTCGGTGATCGCGCCGCCAGCGCGTTCGCGTTGTCGGTCACGGCCCTGCTGGTCGCGGTGTTGGGGGCGTCGCTGTCTTTGGCCCCGCCCGATCGGTTCTTGCCGACGGCCATGTGCGGAGCCGCGGCCCTCGCCGCTTGGGCCGCTACTGCGAGCGAGCCCACGCACGTCACCCGCGCGCTGCGCGGCATCTTGGCGGTGGCGATCGCCGGGGTGCCAGTCGTGGTCGCGGCAGGCACGCTGGCTCACGCCCGCCCGGGCGCCAGCGGCACCATCCTGATCGGGGCCTCCTTGGCCTGTGTATTCGTTGGGCTTTTGGCGAATCGCATCGCCAAGCCGCTCGGTCCGGAGCAGTCGCGCTGGCTAGCCTCCATCGAAGCCGCCAGCCGCGGCGCACTGTCCCCCGATCCCGACACCGCGCTCACCGCGGCGCTCGTAGCGCTGCAAAGCACCGCGCCGTCGGGCAAGGCGCGCGCCGAGATCTGGCGGCAGTCACCGAGCGAGGTGCTCACCGTCGACGTCGCGGGCTACCTGCACATCGAGCGCGCCGAAGCGCCCGAGCGCCTCTACGAGCTGGCGCTGGGCGAGCCCGAGCGCACGCTGCGCATCGACGCGCTGCAAGCGGTCGAGGTGAGGCGGCCCGAGGTGCGCGGCTTGTTGTCGTGGTTCCGCGCCCGCGGCGCCTACTCGGCCACGGCGGTGTGTGACGAAGACGGGCCGCTCGGCTTCGTGCTGTTGCCGGGCGAAAGCCGTAGCAGCGCGCTTACCCTCGAAGAAGCGCGCGCCTTGCGCAGCTTGTCCGACCGCATAAGCTCGTTGATTTCGGTCTCCGCCGCGTTGTCACGCGCCCGCGAGCGCGAGCTGCTCGCCCAAGCGCGAGCCACCGCGCTCGAAGCCGAGTGTCAGCGCCTGAGCCACGCCATTTCGGCTCAAACCGCGCGCCACCGTTGGCCCGCCGAGCGCCTGGCGCGCGGCGTCCGCACCACGGCTTTCAGCCCGGCAGCGCGGCTGGCGCTGGAGGGCCTGGAGCGGCTAGCGCGCCTGGATGCGGCGCTGGCCCTGATCACACCGCCCGGCGTGGACGCCGAGGGCTTCGGTGCTCACACGCACTTGTGCAGCCCGCGCGCCGACGGCCCGTTCGTGATCGTAGACGCGACCGAGCGCGAAGCGCGCGACTTGGAGGTGTGGCGCGACGCCGCCCGCTCTCCGCTCGTGGCTGCCGACGGCGGAACGCTGCTGGTCTTGGGCGCCTCCGCCCTGCCGCGCGAGATTCAAGAGCACCTGGCCCATTTCCTGGCGAGCCGTTCCCAGACCGCGTCCGCGTCGGGCGTGCTGCCTGCGGGGTTGGTGTTCGGCTTGCCCAGCGCGGTCCCGACGCTCCTGGCCGCCGGGCGTCTTCACGAAGGCCTGGCGCGGCAGCTGAGCGAACGCCAATTGGCGCTGCCCAAGCTGGCCGATCGCTCCGAAGACTTGCGCGCGCTGGTGCTCGAGGGGCTGAGCCGCTTCGGTGTCGGCACCTCGGGTGAGCCGCTCGGTATCGAGCCGGCGGCGCTGGCGGCGCTGACCGAGCACGAATTTCCGGGCAACGAGCTGGAGCTGTTCGGCTTGATTGCTCGCACCGCCGCGAGCGCTCGCGGTGCGCGTCTCACGTTGGCCGACCTGTTCGGCAGTGGTCTCAGCGCTTCGAACCCAGCGCCGGCTAGCCCGGACCCCAACGACGATCCGAGCCTCACCCCTCCGCCTTCCCTCGCCGTGCGTCGGCGCTCTTTGCGGCGTGCTCCCGGTCGTTGAGGCTCCCAGCGAGGGCGCACCCGCGCGGCTCGTGATCCAAGCCGACGCGCTAGCGTGGCTGAACGAAAACGTCGCCGAGCCCGGCGACGCCGTCATCACGTCCCTACCAGACGTCTCCGAATTGCCGCTGCTCGGTCCCGGCCTTGACGGCTGGAAGCGCTGGTTCATCGACGCAGCAGCGCGCGTGATGACCTGGACCCAGCCTGGGATGCCGTCGCTGTTCTTTCAAAGCGACGTCCGATACCAGGGCCAGTGGCTCGACAAAGCCTTTTTGGTGCAGCTAGCAGCCGAGCAGGTCGGGGCGACGCTGGTGTTTCACAAGATCGTGTGCCGAAAGCCGCCCGGCACCCTCACCAACGGGCGCGCCAGCTACTCGCATTTGTTGGCTTTTACGCGGGGCGCTCCGCTCGTTCCCAAAAAGCCGAGCGCCGACGTGCTGCCCGAAGCCGGCGAGATGCCGTGGAGTCGCGCCATGGGCACGCGCGCGTGCGAAGCGGCGTGCCGCTTCTTGCTCGACGAGACTCCCGCGCGCCGCGTGGTCGATCCGTTTTGTGGCAAGGGCACGGTGCTGGCCGTGGCCAACTCGCTGGGGCTCGACGCGCTGGGCGTGGAGCTGTCGGGCAAGCGCTGCCGGGCGGCTCGAAAGCTGAGCCTGACAGCGCTTACTCCGAGCTAGGGTTTACTTGGCGGGCGCTTTGTCACCGGGGGGCAACTCGCAGCGCGCCTGGGGCACGTACGGCTTGGCGTCGGTGGTGGTCTGGTTGGCGATGCCGAGGTAGTTGCGGCACTGCTCGTCGGTGTCGCAACCTACGAATTTGCAGTAGCCGTCGTCGCAGACCTGGAACTGACCGCAAGAGCCGTCGTTCTCGCACGGAATCTTGCAGGTCTTGTGCTTGGGGTCGCTGTCGCTGGCCAAGCACTTGTAGAGGCGCGGGTCGTCGGGGCTACCGGCCACCGCGGCCTGGCCCTCGCCGTCGACTTGCACGTTGCGGCTCGCGGCCAAGATGCACTCGCGGTCGTCGTGACAACCGCTGTAAACGCAATCACCGTCCGTGCACTCGTAGAACAGCGGGCATTCTTCGTTGTACTTGCAGGGCTTCTTGCAGAAGCCATCTTCGCAAGTCTCCTCGGCGTCGGCGTCGCAGTCTTTGCTGTTGATGCACTCCACGCAGCGCGTGCCGTCACAGACTTGCAGGCCCAGCGCCAAGCACTCGGTGTCGGTCTTGCAGGAGTGATCCTCGACGCACAGCGAGTCTTCGCAGCGCAGCAGGCAAATGTCTTCGCAATCCTCGTCGGTGCAGATCGGATCGGTGGGGTCGTAGACAGGGTTGACGCAATTGCAGGAGCGGTTGTTACAGCTGAGGATGGAGCTGTTGTACGGACAATTGATGTCGGACGTACAGGTCGAGCCGCTCAGCGTGCAGACCCCCGTCGTCAGGTTGCAGGTGTCCTTCGGACAGTCCGCGACGGTCTCGCACGCGGTGCCTGCACTCAGGCCCCCGGAGCAAGTTCCCAGGCTACAAGTCCCCGCGCCACACACGGTGGCCTCGTTGGTAGACGTGCACGCCGTCTGGGTACAGCCAGGGATCAGCCGACTGGCAGGATCGCAAATCTCGTTCCGCCCCTCGCACTTCGGCGGCGCTTCGGTGCTCTTGCCGCCGCAGCAGTCATCCGTGGTGTCGCACTCGACGCGCGTGCACTGCTTGGCCGCGACGCTAATGTCGAATTCGTTCTTGGCGCAAATGCCGTTCAGGCACGCCAGGCCGGCTGCGCAGTCGTTGCGCGCCAAACAACTTTCGCCGCGCTTGCCGCGGGTCTCCGGTTCGATTTTCTGAGCGTTGGTGCTGCAACCCTGCGTGGCCCAACCGGCCACGAAAACCAACGAAAGTGCCGTAATAAGTGAACGCAATCCCATAGCGAAGCTCCTCTCCGAGGCCAAGCCGCGCACGATCCCGCGTGCGCCGACCGCCAACCAGGCGAACGCGTCGAACCTAGCCCGAAATGTCCCGTCTTTGGGAGAAACATGGAGGCGGGCTTCCGTCCGCGGGCGCACAGGGCTACGTTGTGGGCTCTTGGAAGAGTCCACCAACTCCGACCGCAGGCGCCTGGGCCGCCGATTCGTCGTAGAACGCGAGGTAGGCAGAGGTGGGGCAGGCATCGTCTACCGTGCCTTCGACCTGACGACGGAGCGCACCGTCGCGCTCAAGGTCATCGCCGCCGACGCGGGCGTGGCGCCCGACGAAGAGCAGCGCTTGATGCGCGAAGGCCACCTGCTGGCCAACCTGGACCACCCCGGCATCGTCAAGACGGTTGCCTTCGGCGTGCTGGAAGACAGCGGCCTGCCCTTCGTGGCGATGGAGTGGCTGGACGGCGAAGACTTGGCGCAGCGCCAACGCCGCGATCCACTCAGCATTCAACAGGCGACCGATCTGGGCATCAAGGTGGCCGAGGCACTGCTGGCTGCCCACGAAGCTGGCGTGTTTCACCGGGACATCAAGCCGGGCAATCTCTTCTTGTGTCGCTCGACCGAGTCGCACGGCTCGCTCGAGAATGTTTGGCCCAAAATCGTGGATTTTGGGGTCGCGGCCAAGAAAGACATCCGCATCACGCGCTCGGGCGACGTGGTCGGTACGCCCGCGTACATGGCGCCAGAGCAAGCGCGCGGCGACGCACCGATCGACGCTCGGTCCGACATCTACTCGCTCGGCGCGACGCTGTTCGAGCTAATCGCCGGTCGACCGCCGCACATGGGTCCGACGCTGATCGCGACCTTGGCGCGCCTCGTCACGACTAGCGCGCCGCGCTTGGCGGAGCTGCGCCGCGACACCCCGCCGATGATCGACGCGCTCGTCTCGCGCATGCTGGAGACCGATCCGAACGCCCGCCCCAGCAGCATGCAAGAAGTGCTGGAGCTGCTGAGCGAGGCCTCGCGTGACGGCATGCGCACCAGCTGGCTCGAGCCGGTCGAGTCCGTGCGCTCGTCGCGCCTGGGTTGGAGCGGCTCCCGGCTCGTGACGTCCATCGTTGCGATTCGATTTGGTACCGGCTCGGCGCGTGAGCGCTCGTTGGAGCAGCTGCGACAACGCGGAGCCGACGCGGTGCCACTCGGCCAAGACTCCATCGTCGCGCACTTGGGCGCGCGCCGCGCGGTCGGCAACGAAGCCGCCGTGGCGCTCGAGCTGGGCCGGCGCTTGGCGCGCAGCGGCGCGCGGGTCGGCATCGCAAGCGGCCGCGCCAGGCTCGACTTTGCGTCTGCCACCGGCGAAGTGCAGCCCGTCGGCGAGGTGGTGGACCGCGCCTCCGCGCTCTCGCGCGACGCCGAGCCGAGCATGGTGCTGGCGGACGCCACGACCAGCGAGCTCGGGCGCGGCCGCTACGAATTTCGAACCCGCGACGACGGCTCCGCCGTCGTGGGCGAGCCGATTCAAGCCGCGCGTGGCGAGCGCACCGGCGGGGCGCCGTTCGTCGGGCGCGATCCGGAGCTGGCCCAGGTCATGTCGGCGTTCGAGCGCTCGCGGCTCGATTCGACGCCCGTCTTGGTTTCCATCACCGGCCCGCCAGGTATCGGCAAGAGCCGCCTGCGCCGTGAGGTCATGGCGCGCATCTCGTCTCAGGCAGGCGCTCCGCTGATCGTGCTGCAGCGCTCGGACGCCTACGGTCAGGGGCACGCGCTCGGCGCGGCGGCAGACGTGCTGCGCGCCATCATCAGCTTGCCCAAAGGCGCTACCAGCGCCGAGGCCGAGCGCGCCATCATTTCACGCCTCGGCCCGTCCACGCGCGACGACCTGAGCTCGCAGAACCGCATGCTGCTCGCTCGTTTGCTAGCCAACGAGCCCTTGCCGGAAGGCTTGGACCCACGCGGCTCGCGCGACGCCCTTTGGCTGTCGATGACCGATTTGGTGCTGCAAGTCACCCAAGACGAGCAGGTCGCCATCTTGATGGAAGACCTGCAGTGGGCCGATCCAGAGAGCATTGGCTGGATCGACCACATGCTGGGCCGCGCTACGGGGCGCCCCCTGGTCGCCATGGCGCTCGTGCGTCCCGAGTTCTGGCAGCCGCAGACCACGCGCTTTGCTGGCCGCGATCACGTGCGGCTCGAGCTGCGGCCGGTTTCCAAGCGCGCCGCGCGGCAAATCGCGCGCGCGGTGCTCGGCGACGAGATCCCGGAAGAGGTCGTCGATCGCATCGCCGATCAGGCTGCAGGGCTACCGCTGTTCGCCGAAGAGCTGGCGCGCCTGACCGCGTCGGGCCGTGACGCGCGGCACGCGCCCACCATCCAAGCCGCCATTCAGGTCAGCCTGGACGCGCTGGAGGGCGAATGCCGCGACGCCGTGGGGCGATTGTCGGTCTTTGGGCTCACGTGCTGGGACGCCGCGCTCGACACCCTGGGCATGCACAACTCCGAGGGCATCATGAAGGCCGTCGTGGCGGCCGAGGTGCTGACGGAGCAGAACGTCTCGCGCTTTACCAGCACCCGCGAGTGGCTGTTCAAGCACGCCTTGGTGCGCGACGTCGCCTACGCCTCGCTGGGCGAGCGCGAGCGCAAGGAGCTGCACGGCTTGGCGGGCGCCTGGCTGGCGTCCATGGGCGAAGACTCGGCGACGGTAGCCGGCCACTACGACTTGGGCGGCGAACACACGCAAGCCGCGCACTATTGGGCCAAAGCCGCGCAGCGCGCGCTGGCGACCAACGCGTTGACCGACGCGCTGAGCATGGCCGAGCGCGCGCTGGCCTTCGCCGAGGACAAACCGAGCGGCTTTCAGCGCGCGCTGTGCCTCGACGAAGCGTGGAGCCGCCTGGATCCGCGCGCCAGTGAGCGCGAGACCGCCATCTCGGCGCTCGAAGAGAACGTCTACGACGAAGGCAGCGCCGTGCGCGCCCGCGGAGCCCGCGCCCGCTTCGACGACGCGCGCGGCTCGGGAGACTCGATCAGCCAGCGCTTGGCGGAAGCGCGCGATCAAGCCGCCGCGCTGCACCTGTTCGACGAAGAAGCGCGCTCGTCCGCTGCGTTGGCGATGCGCCTGGCGTTCGCCGGCAAGTTTGCCGAGGCCGAGGTGGAAGCCAAGCGGCTGCTGGCGCTCGGCAACGCGCAGAAGCTGAGCTCAGCCGCCGTGGACGCCTACCAGACGCAGGCCATCGTGCGTCAAACCACCGGCGCTGTCGGAGCGGCGCTGGAAGCGCGCCGCAACGCCGCCGGCGCCGCGCGCGCCGCGGGGCTGCGCGAACGAGAAGCCACGCTGATGAGCAACCTGGGCTTCGCGTTGACGACCATCGGCGCACGGCAAGAGGCGCGCACCGCCATCGAAACCGGCCTAGCGCTGGCCGATTCCATCGGCAGCCAAGGCGCCGTGCGCCACGCACAGATGAACCTGCTCGGCTGGGCAGCCACCTTCGGCAACGACGTCAAGCTCGAGGCGCACCTGGCCTCGGTGCGTGAAGACGCCGACGCTGCCGCCGCGGGCGTGTGGGCAGCTCCGGATCGCTCGAACCTGGGCATGCTGTTTTACCGCGGTTGCGAGCTCCTGCGCAGCAAGAGCGAGGCGCAGTCACGCCGCGCCCTCGGCCTGCTGCGCATGTCGGCCCAAGCGTACCGCTCCACCGCCAACCGCGACGTGCTCTCGGTCGCGCTCGGCATGTGGGCCGAGGCCGAGCGTCGCTGCGGCAACGCCCACGCCGCGCTCGACCTGGCGCGCGAGGCCGCCCAGCTGCTCGAAGCGGGAGCGCCCAGCCTGCTGAACGAAGCGCCAGTATTTCTGGCGTACCACGACGCCGCCATGGATCTCGGCGACCTCGAGGAAGCCAAGACCGCCATCTCCCAGGCAGTCCCGCTCGTGCAGCGACGCCTGCTCGGCCTGGCTGGTACGCCCTACGCCAAGCTCTATCTGACCGAGCTACCGCACAACACCCGGCTCCTGGCGATCGCCGAAGAGATGGGGCTGATTCCCGACGCGATCCACCGCGCGCTCGAGAGCGGCAACTGAGCCGTCACGAGCCGACCAAGCGGGGCGCTCGAGGGCACCGCAGCAGCGTCAACGCTTTGACATTTCCTCAAGTGTTTCCGAGCCTTGGCGCGTTCGTGCTAGCGTGACGTTTCGGTGACAACGCAGCTGCTGCATCTCGCCATCTTCGCCGCGGTCATCATCGCGCTCGCTGCGGTGACCCGGCTCGTGCCCGGAGCTTCGCGGCGGCGCTTGCGACGCAGCGTGCTGCTCTACGCGCTCCACGTGGTGGCCGTGCTGGCCGGCATGGCGATCCGCAGTGCCGGACAAACCGAGATCGCTGCCGGCTTCGACCTGGCCAACGGCCTGCTCAGCGTGCTCTTGGTCATCAACCTGTCGGCGCTCGGGCTCTTCGATCTGCTGCTGCCCCTGGCCCGCCTGGACTTCCCGGACATCTTGCACGACCTGGCGGTGGGCGCCGCCTACCTGGTCGCGGCCGGTTGGTTGATGCATCGGGCCGGCGTCAACCTGACCAGCATCATCGCTACCTCGGCCGTCGTGACGGCCGTGATCGGTCTGTCGCTTCAGGCCACCCTCGGCAACATCGTGGGCGGCCTAGCGCTCCAAGTCGACGATTCCATCCAAGAAGGCGATTGGATCGAGTTCGAGAACAAGCAGCAGGGTCAGGTCAAACAGATCCGCTGGCGCCACACGGTGATCGAGACGCGCGACTTCGACACGCTGATCGTGCCGAACGGCCAGCTGATGAGCCAAACGCTCAAAGTCCTGGGCAAGCGCAACGGCCAGAGCGCCCACCATCGCATGTGGGTGTACTTCTGCGTCGATTTTCGCTTCTCGCCGGGCGACGTGATCAGCGTGGTCAACACCGCGCTCGCCTCGGCGCCCATCCCGGGGGTGGCGCCGAACCCGGTGGCCCACGCCATTTGCATGGATTTGGCGCGCGACAATCGCGACGGCTACGCCATCTACGCGGTGCGCTACTGGCTCGCCGATCTGGCGCGCGACGATCCGACCAGCTCCGACGTGCGCGAGCGTATCTTCTCGGCGCTCCGGCGCGCGTCGATTCCGCTCGCCATCCCGGCGGCGGCGCTGTTCATGTCCGAAGAGAGCTCGGAGCGCACCGAGCGCAAGGAAGCGCGCGACGTCGAAGCCAAGCTCCGCGCGCTCTCCAACATCGATCTGTTCGGACATCTGGACGACGGCGAGCGCGGCGCCCTGGCCCGCGCGGCGCGCGCCACGCCGTTCGGCCGCGCCGAGGTGATCACTCGCCAAGGCGCCAAGGCCAATTGGCTCTATGTCTTGAGCAAAGGTGAGGTCGAGGTGCGCATCGCGTCACCGGAAGGTGACAAACGCGTCGCGGTCTTGAAGGCCCCCAGCTTCTTCGGTGAAATGGCGCTCATGACCGGACAGCCACGCGAAGCCACGGTCGTGGCGCTCACCGAGGTCGAGTGCCTGCGCATCGACAAGGCTGATTTTCAAGGCATCCTGCAGCGCCGTCCGACCATCGCCGAGCACATCTCGGAAATCTTGGCCACGCGCCGCGTCGAGCTCGACGCCGCACGCGAGGGCTTCGATCCCGAAGCCCACAGCCAGCGCTTGAGCCGCGAGAACGTGCGCATCTTGCGCGGCATCAAAGACTTCTTCGGCTTGTGATGCCCGCCTGGCTACGCTGGACCGCCCTGACCTGCCTCGTGTTGGCGTTGATTTTGGTGCCGTTCGCGCTGTGGGAAGAGTCCATCACGGCGTGGAGCACGCGGTTGCTCACGCCAGCCGCCGGCCGCGCGACGGTCGCGTTGCTGGTGCTCGCGTTGCTGGCTGGCGACGTGGTGTTACCCATCCCTTCGAGCTTCGTGTCGGCCGGCGCAGTCGCGTTGCTCGGCGTCTGGCAAGGCGGTTTGGCCATCGCGCTCGGCATGACGCTGGCGGCCTGGCTCGGCTACGCCCTCGGCCGTTCGGGCGGTGAGCCCTTGGCGCGACGCATGGCCGGCGAAAGCGAGCTCGAGCGCGCCCGCCGCATGATGGACCGCTACGGAAACTGGGTCGTCTTGCTGTGTCGCGGCGTGCCGGTGTTGGCCGAAGCCTCGACGCTGCTGGCGGGCGCGACGCGCGTCAGCGCCGGACGCTTTCTCGTCGTCACCACGCTCGGCAATGTCGGCCTGGCGTGTGCTTACGCGCTCATCGGCGTGCTCAATCTACGAGGCGCTTGGGCGCTGATAGCGCCGTTTGCTTTCGGCATCGCCGTGCCCGGCCTGGCCATCTTGCTCTTGCGTCCGTTGACCCGCCGCTGACCGGCATGATAGCCCGATAGGCGGGAATTTTGCCGCGGGTGATTGCGTACATCCGGGGCTCGTTCCTTTTTGGAGGAAGTACGATCATGAACAAGCTCTTCTTCGTCGTGGGTCTTGGGGCCATTTCGCTGCTGTCTCTGGGGGGCTGCAAGCAAATCGCAGAAGCCAAGAAGGCTGCCGAGGCGCTGAAGGCTGCGGCCAGCGCCGTCAAAGATGCCCAAGGGCCGGCCATCTCGTCCGAAGAGGACAAGGACGCCGAGCTGGGCAACAAGCTCAGCCAGTACATCAGCTGCATGAACGGCACCTCCAAGCGAGTGGTCGACAGCCGCAATCGCTACTTGTCGTGGGTTGCGGACGAAAAGGTCGGCCCCACCGGCAAGGAGCGCAACATCTACGGCCTGTACGACATCAACGCGACGACCTGCACGAGCTCGCTCGACCGCGCCAAGACGATGCAGCCTTCGCTGCCGGAGGTGGAGTCAGCCGCCGCCGAGTACCGCAAAGCGCTCGACGAGCTGGACCCGGTCGTGAAGCAGGCCGTGAAGTACTACGACCAAAAAGACTACAAAGACGACAAGATGGAGAAGGGCAAGTCGTTTCATCAACCGCTGATGAACGCCTTCGCCAAGTTCGAGCAGGTCAACAAGGGCTTCGAAGATCGCGTCACCACCTTGAACGACGCGGTGAACGCTCGTCAGTTCGTGCGCCTGGAAAAGGACCCGACGCGCCGCCTGCAATACCTGGCTCAAAAGTCGCTCAACGAAGCCAAGGTGCTGATCAAGCTCACCGACATCGCCGAGCTCAAAGAGCTGGATCTGCAGAAGTACGACGTCGCGCTGCAAACCTACGACAAGGCCCTGACCGAGCTCGAAACCTACGCCGGCTCGCACAAGGCCGAGGTCGACAAGGCGCGCATGTTCTCGTCGTACCTGAGCAGCTCGCAGACGTTCTTGAAGTCGGCGAAAGAGCTGCTGCGCCGCAAGCGCGACAACAAAGACTTCAACAAGGAGTTCTTCTCCAAGTCGAGCCCCAGCATGGTCGACGGCCACCCCGCTCAGGTGGTCGAGAAGTACAACCGCATGATCAACGACTCGAACAACATGAGCTACTGAGGCTCAGGGGGCTGCCGCAACGCAGCCCCCTTCGCAGAAGCTTTCGTGGCGGTACCGGGCCATTCCGGGCGAGCGAGAGTGAATGCAACAGGAAGACGCGAAGACGCGAAGACCTGAGTATTTTGGTTTCGTGAATGCGCGCCGCCGCACGAAGACGCTCAGGCGGTGTGCAGATCCGTGCGGCTCGAACCCCCAAATCTCGCCTTCGCGCCTTCCTGTTGCGTCCCCCGTGCGCCCACGGACGCAAAGGGCGAGCCTATTGCCGTGTGTAACGGTGCTTCACGCCGAGCGGAAAATAGTCGGGGTCGGCGTGAGGCAGCAGGCGGACGCGGGGGCGGCGACGGTCGGCGGGCGCGTAGTTCAAGAATTCGCTATTCAGGCGCTCCAGCTCGCGCTGAATCGACGCGGCGACGTCGGCCGTGAGCGCCTCCGATGCAGCGCGACCGGGCAGCAGCTCGACCGCGATGTCCAGGCTCGGGTTCTGGTCGGCGTCGTGAGCGATCTGCATGACGAATTTGCCGCTCAGAGCCGCGAGGAGCGCCCGTTGCTCGATGCCGACAGCAACGTTCTCCGGGTAGACGTTGGCGCCGTAAAACGAGAGCGCAAAGCTGCTGCGGCCAAACACGTGCACGAACGGCAGGTTCCGGACGTTGACGCCCCTGCCCTGCAGCTCGGCCGCAACGTGGTGCCCCTGCTCTCCGAGCCGCGCCGTCAGCTCGTCGAAGGCGTGAACACCGCCGCGATCGAGGATTTTGTAGCGCAAAAGCGGCACCGCGCCGTCCGCGCTGAACAACAGGTCGCCATCCACGGCTTCGAAATAGCGATGCACGGGATCGAACTGGCAAAGCGTCGGCAGGCGCGCCTCGCCAAACAGCTCGAGCGCTAGCTGTGGTGATCTGGCCAGCTGCTGCCGAATCGCGACGCTGAGCGGCGTCTCGTTGGCCAGCACGCCTCCGTCGGCGGTGCCATACAGCGAAGCGGTGGCGAGCGCCGGCTCGAGCGCTCCAAGGCGGTCGCACACCGCGCTGCGCCACTCCTCGCTGAACACCTCGCCCGCCATCACCAGCTTGACCGGGCGTGCCCGCCAATCGAAGCCGTCGGCGAGCCCAGCGTCGATCACGTCTTTCAAGAACGGCGGGTAGCCGCACAGCACGACTTGCTCGAAGCTCGGCGCGAGCGCTCGCAGCACCCGCAAGATCTCGGGCTTTTGGTTGCCCGGTGTCACCACCGTGAGCGGGTAGCCCTTGGCCGCCACGTGGCGCAAGCAAGCGGTCGTGTACATGCCGCCCACCCAGCTGCCGAGGGCGAAGCACACCACGGCCAGCGTGCGCTTCTCGTGCGCCCCAAAGGCGTCGCGCAGCACCTGCTCGAAGCGAAACGCCGTCCCCACCTCGTCGCTGACGAAGCGCGGCCAAACCGCGGGCTCACCGGTCGAGCCAGACGAGACCGCGAGCATGTCCGCGCCCGCTAGCTCGCCGCCCCGACACAGCGCCGCCAGCGGGTACTGGCGGTGGTAGCTCTGTTTGGTCGCCACCGGCACTCGAGCTAAGTCCGCGGCGGTTGCGACGCTGTCGGGTGCAAAGCCAGCGGCCTGCAGGAATCGAGCGTAGGCCGGCACCTCGCGAGCAGCGCCGTGAAACAGCTGCAGCGCCAGGTCGGCTGGGGCGCCCTGGAGGTGGCGCCCCAGCTCTTGCTCGAGCGGCGTACGGTAGAACCGCTCGAGCGCCCGCAGCGCGACGCTGGGTTTGTCCACGCCCGAGCCGACCACCTACTTGAGCGGCTCGACGACGATCTCGACGCGCCGGTTGTTGGCGCGTCCGTCGGCGGTCGCGTTGTCGGCGATGCCGCGCGACGAACCAAGGCCGGTGGCCCTGATCTTGTCGCTGGGGATGCCGCGCGAGACCAAGTAGGTGCGCACCGATTCAGCGCGCTTCAACGACAACGTCTCGTTGTCGGCCTGCTTGCCCTTCGAGTCGGTGTGCCCCTCGACGATGATCGCCTTGTAGCCCTGATCGATCAGCGCCTTGGCGACGTCGTCGAGCTTGTCCTTGGCGATGGGCAAGAGCTCGTACTTGCCGGTAGCGAACAGCACGGCACCCGAGAGGGTGATGACCATGCCGCGCGCTTCTTCTTTGACCTTGGCCACCTCGGCCAGGCTGGCCATGGCAGCGGCGGCTTTGCGCTCGGCCTCGGCGCGCGCGACCTTCTCGGCGCTGAGGGCCTTCTTCTCGGCTTCCAGCTCGGCCTTGGTCTTTTCGCCCGCCTGACGCTCTTTGTTCAGCTCGGCCTTGGTGCGGTCCAAGCCGTCAATCTGCGCGTCCTTGAACATCTTGTCGGCCTTTTCGGCGTCGCGCTCGGCGGCGAGCTTGCCGGCCGCGGCTTCGGCGATCATCGCCTTGCGCTCGGCGATGTAGGCCAGGTCCGGCGTCGGCGCGTCGACGCCTTCGTCTTCGAAGCTCTTCTCCGCCTTGTCGAGCGCCTGCTTGGCGGTGTCGAGCTGCGCGGGCGCGAGCTGCGCAGACATGCCCTTGGACGCGCGATCGTAGGCTTTGCGCGCGTCTACCAGCTCTGGGGGCGGTTGCGTGGCGCCGCAAGCTGCCAAGCCCAAAAGAGCCAACCATGAAAGCGAGGTGGTTACGCGAAACATCGTCTGGTTTCTCCCTTGGCTCACTGGTTCAGCTTCTTCTTCAACTTGCCGAGCTGCTCGTCGGCTTCTTTGGCGTCGCGAAAGGCCTTGGCTTGTTGCGCCAGCGCCAGCGCCAGATCGGCGTCGGCTTGGGCGCGGTCGACGAGGCGCGCGGCCTCTTCGTTGTTGCCCTCTTCGATCTGTTTCTTGGCTTTTTCGATCTGCTCGTTGGCGAGCTTGAGATGAAGCTGAGCTTTGGGGTCCTCGTTGGCCCCGCCCACTTCTGCACCCTTGGCGGCGGCTTGCGCCGCGGTGAGTGACTCTTGAGGCACTGCTGCGCCACCACAAGCCGCGACTGACGTCGCGAACCCGACCCAAAGCAACCTTACGGCGAGCTTCCGAACCACGATTCCTCCAAGGTGAGCAGGGCGGGCCCGAGGCCCGCGAACTGACGGCGAGAGCGAGCCCGCGAGCTTAGTCCAGCATGCGGCCCCGGCGGAAGCCTGCTAAAGACGAACCGCTCGCCGAAGTCCGGTGAGCGGGAGGACGCGGGAGATGGCTCAAACGATGCGGCGGAAGGACTTTCTCGTGCTCACGGTGACGTTCACCGGCTTGGGGGTCGCGACGGCCTGCGGTGACGACGACGGCGCGGAGCCCAACGGTGCGGCGGGCAGCGCCGGCAACAGCGGCTCCGCGACCGGTGGCGGTAGCAGCGGCTCGAACAACGGAGGCAACGGCAACGGCGGCAGCGCGGCGGGTAAAAACGCAGGCGGTTCCGCCGGCTCGAACGGCGGCAATCCCAGCGCCGGCTCGAGCAATGGTGGCACCGCCGGCTCGTCGCACGCAGGCCAAGGCGGCATATCTGCCGGCGAAGGCGGCGGCGGCGCTGAAAATGAAGCTGGCGCCGGGGGAACTCAAGACGGCGGCGTAGGCGGCGCGGGCGGCGCGGGCGACGGTGGCGCCGGAGGTGCAGGCGGCGCGGGCGGCGCGGGTGGCGCGGGTGGCTCAGGCCCCGCCTCTTGCGAAGGCGCGTCGATGACGCAAACGGCCTCCACCGCCGGGAATGCTCACACCCACATCACCCCCCAGGGTGAGACCAACCTGACGCTGCTCATCAACAGCTCGAACCCAACGACGATTTTTGCGTTACCCCAAGGCGGAAGCGGTCATTCGCACAATGTCCAGCTGACCTTGGACGACGTGGCGAAACTGCGCGCGGGCGGACAGATCACCGGCAAAGCCTCGACCTCGACGGGTGGCCACACGCACACCTACACCATCTCTTGCGGCTAGCCGCGAGCGGCGCCGCGACGGGCGGGGAGCGACGAACGCAGCAGGAGGAGCGACCGAGACCGAGAGCGCCGTCGCCGTAACTTTTCGGACCGGTTGTACGCGCGCGGTGTTATGGTGAAAAACGCCTCGCGGCGCCGAGCTTCGGCACCAACAGGACACGGCGTGGGGGAGGCACGTGAACCTTGAACCTCCTGCTCGTCGAAGACAACGGCGCCGTTGGGCGCGCCATCGCCAAGTCGCTGCGCGCGCAAGGCCACACGGTAACGCTGGTCAACAACTACGCCGACGCTCGAGCCGCCAGCGGTTACTTCGACGTCGGCGTGCTCGACATCACCCTGCCCGACGGCGACGGCATCGAGCTCTGCGAGCAGCTGCTCAAAGAGCGCCGCATCGGTGGCGCGCTGTTTTGCTCAGGCAGCATCGACGACCTGCTGCTCGAGCGCGCGCAAGAGACCGCACCCGTCATCTCCAAAGAAGCCAGCTTCTGGGAGCTCTGCGACGCCATCCTCGCCGCCGCCCCCAAAGGGTCTCGGCCGCCCGGAACCTCGCCGCCCTCTAAGCCCTAGGTTCGAGGGCTCAGCTGCCCGCCCGTCAAGCCTGGTTTCTGGCGAGGCTTTCGCGAGGAACGGAGCGGAGCGTACTTGAGTACGTGAGCACCGGACCGCAGCGAAAACGAAGCCAGAAGCCAGGATCGGCGGGCGTGTTCACCCGATGAAATGGCAGATCAGCCCACCTCGAACAGGCCGGCTGCGCCCATGCCGCCGCCAATGCACATCGACACGATGCCGTAACGGCCGCCGCTGCGGCGCAGCTCGTGCAGCAGGCTGGCAGTCAGCTTGGCGCCGGTGCAGCCCAGCGGGTGCCCGAGCGCGATGGCACCACCGTTGACGTTCAAGCGATCGTCCGGGATGCCTAGCTCACGTCCGCAGTACACGGCTTGAGCCGCGAAGGCTTCGTTGATCTCGAAGCGATCGATGTCCTTGATGCCGAGGCCAGTCTGGGCCAGCAGCTTTTGGATGGCGGGCACGGGGCCGATGCCCATGATGTCGGGATCGACGCCCGCCACCGCGAAGCCGCGCAGGCGACCGAGCGCTTTGACGCCCAGTTCTTGGGCCTTTTTGTCGGACAAGAGCACAGCGGCGGCAGCGCCGTCGTTCAGCGGCGAGCTGTTGCCGGCGGTAACGCTGCCACCCTGCTTGAACACCGGGTTGAGCTTGCCGAGCACCTCGGCGGTGGTGCCAGCGCGTGGGCATTCGTCCACGCTGAACTCGACCTCGCTCACACCCTTGGCTTCGAGCACGCGCGCTTTGACCGGAAAGATTTCGTCCTTGAAGCGCCCCGCTGCGATGGCCGCCAGGGCGCGCTCGTGCGAACGCGCTGCGAAGGCGTCTTGCTCGGCGCGCGACACGCCAAAGCGAGTGGCCACGCGCTCCGCCGTGTGCCCCATCGAGATGTACGACTCCGGGTAGGTGTCCATCAAGACGGGGTTCAAGCTCACCTTGTTGCCGCCCATCGGCACCATGGACATCGACTCGACGCCCCCGCCGATCACCACGTCGGCGAGTCCGCTCTGGATCTGCAAGCCGGCGTGCACGATGGCTTGCAGGCCGCTGGCACAGAAGCGATTGATGGTCTCGCCCGGCACACTGTTCGGAAATTTGGCGACGAACACCGCGTTTCTGGCGATGTTCAGGCCCTGCTCGGCCTCCGGCATGGCGCAGCCCAGCACGACGTCTTGCACGTCTTCGGGCTTGAGCCCCGGCACCTTGGCCACGGCCGCCTGCATGGCCCAAGCCGCCAAATCATCTGGCCGAGTGTTGCGCAGCGTGCCCTTCAAGGCGCGCCCCACCGCCGTCCTGACACTGCTCGCGATTACGACATTCAGCGGGAAGGCCATGTTCAATTCCTCAACGGCTTGTTGTTCATCAGCATGTGACCGATGCGATCGAGCGACTTTTGCTCGCCGCACAGCGAAAGAAACGCCTCACACTCAAGGTCCAGGTAGTGCTGGTCGCCCACCTCGGTACCGGCGGCGACGAAGCCGCCGCACAAGATGTGCGCCAGCTTGTTGGCGATGAGCGCGTCGTGCTGGGTCGCATAGCCACCCTCCACCATGGCCCAAATGCGGGCGCCGATGGTCTTGGCGGCGTCGTAGCCGGCCGCGCTGTGCAGACCAGCCCGTGACGGCCGATAGCCCGCGCGCGCCATGCCTAACGCGCGCCACTTGGCCGCGTACAAAAGCTCGGCGCGGTTCAGGCTGATGCCGTCTGTGGGGCGAAGGTAACGCAGGCGCTTGGCTTCGTCGGCGCTGGTGGCTACCTTGGCCGTCGCGATGTTGAGCGACGCCTCGCCGATGAAGGGCAGCAGATCCGCGCCCTTCACGCGCGCCGCGTCGTCCGTGAAGCGTTCGACCATGCGCAAACAGCCGCCGCCGGCCGGAATCAAACCCACGCCGACCTCGACCAAGCCCATGTACGTCTCGGCGTGAGCCTGGCAGGCGTCGGCTGCCATCGCGACCTCACAGGCGCCGCCCAGCGTGTACTGAAACGGCGCGGCCACGACCGGAACGCTCGCGTAGCGCAGCTTTTGCAGCGCCGCCTGCAAGCCGCGGATGATTTTTTCGACTTGGTCCCAGGCCTTTTGCTGGGCGGCCATCATGATCAGCATCAGGTTGGCGCCAGCACCGAAGTGCTCGCCGTCGTTGCCGATCACGATGGCTTCGAAGTCCTTCTCGGCCACGTCGACCGCTTCGCTCATCATGCCGATGACGTCGGGGTCGAGCGTGTTCATCTTGGTGTGCACCTCGACGCCGAGCGCGCCGTCACCCAAGTCGACAAGGCTAGCGCCAAAGTTCTCTTTGATGACTTTGCCGGCTTCCTTGAGGCCCGCGATGCGAATCTCTTTGGGTCCGAACGGCACCGGGTTTGCGGCGCGCGTCTTGTAGTCGAAGTAGCGCGGCTCCTTGGCGCCGCCGGAGTAGAAGCTACCGCCGGATTTCGCTAGCTCCGTCACCCACGCGGGCAGCGCGATGCCATCTTTTTCCATGCGCGCGACCGACTCGGCCACGCCAATCGCGTCCCAAGCCTCGAACGGCCCCAGGTCCCAATTGAAGCCCCAACGCATGGCGCGATCGACGTTCACCACGTCGTCGGCGATTTCGCCCAAGCGACGCGCCGAGTACGCCAGAGTGCGCGACAGCACCTTCCACGCGAAGCGCCCGGCGACGTCGTCGGCGTTGACCAAGAGCTTCAGGCGCTTGCCCGGATCTTCTTCGTTCTTGACCGCCCCCAGTGAGTCGAAGCGCACCTTCTCTTGGGCGCGATACTCGAGCGTCTTCAGGTCGATGACGTGGATGTCCTTGCCGACCTTTTTGTAGAAACCGCCGCCGCTCTTGCGGCCCAGGTTGCCCTTGGCGGCCAGCTGCTGCACGACCTCGGGCATGGCGAAGACGGCGCGTTCTTCGTCGCTGGTGAGCGAGGTTTCACAGTTTTTGGCCACGTGCATCAGCGTGTCGAGGCCGACGAGATCGGCGGTGTCGAAGGCGGCGCTCTTGGGCCTGCCCATCGGTCGCCCGACGATCTTGTCGACTTGCTCGACCGTGAGGCCGTCTTCGAGCATGGAGCGCATGGTGAGCATCAGCGAATAGACGCCGATGCGGTTGGCCACGAAGTTGGCGGTGTCTTTGGCGTAGACGATGCCTTTGCCGAGCCATTCGCCGAAGGCGGCCATGCGCGCCACCAGCTCAGGTCGCGTCTCCGGCCCGGGCGCTACCTCGAGCAGGCGCATGTAGCGGACCGGATTGAAGAAGTGCAGCACCAGGAACTGCGGTCGCAGCTGCGCCGGCAAGACCGCGCTCATCTTGGCGATCGAGAGCCCGCTGGTGTTCGACGCTAGAATGGCGTTGGGCGACAGCACCGGCGCGATCTTCTCGAACAGCTTCTGCTTGATGCCGAGGTCTTCGATGATCGCTTCGATCACGAGGTCACACTCGCGCAGCCGCTCGAGGTGGTCCTCGAGGTTGCCGGTTTGCACCAGGCGGGCCGCCTCCGGATCGTAAAACGCCGCAGGCTTGGCCTTGAGCGCCTTCTCCAGGCCGCCGTCGGCGAAACGGTTCCTGGCCTTGGGCTGAGTCTTCTCCTGATCGCTCAGGTTGGGCGGGACGATGTCGAGCAGGTGGGTCTTCACCCCTGCCCCCGCCAGGTGGGCCGCTATGGCGCTGCCCATGACTCCCGCTCCGATCACGGCTGCCGTACGAATGGACTCGGTCATCGTCTCAGGATCATGCAGCCCCCACCCTCGAGCGTCCAGAGTGTTTCATGACGGCAAAAAGCCGTCAAAAGGCGTCAGGCCGAGCAGTCGGCGCCGTCGGACGCTCTGCGCCTACTCTGCCTACTCTCCCTACTCCAGGGGGCGCTACAGTGTGAACCCGTGGGGCGGTTAGCCCCGAAGCCGCGCTGATGACCGAGTCGCTGCCTCAGAACTATCGAAAAGCCGCTCTCGCTCCTGACGGCAGCACCGGCTCCGCAGACTCTCCCTCGCCGTTGTCCTCCCCCTTGTCCGACGGGCCGCAGAACTTTCGACAGCTCTACGACGAGCATTTCGACTTCGTGTGGCGCTTCGCTGCCCATCGGGGCGTTCCTGCTGCACGCCTGGAAGAAGCGGTGCGAGAGGTGTTCGTCGTCGTGCACCGGCGGCTCGTCGACCGCGAAGAAAGCTGGGCGCTACGCACTTGGCTCGCTGGCCTCACGCGCAACGTGGTCGTAAGCCACCTACGCCGCTATGGCGACGAGGCGCTGCGCGGACCGCTCGACGGACACGAACCGGACCCAGCAGCGGCGCTCGATCACCTCGACCCAGCCGAGGTGCACGGGCAGAAGAGCCCCGGAGAGCTGCTCGACGTGCTGCTCCGCAAGATGACCGGCCGCCAGCGCGAGGCCTTCATTTTGTGTGAAATGGAGGGCTTTGCGCTGCCCGACGCGGCCGAAGCTTTCGGCGTGCCCGAGACGACGCTGCGTGCGCGCTTGTTCGATGCGCGCAAGGTCTACAACAGCGTCTCGGCCCTGCTCCGCGCGCAGCGCTTCTGGGTCGCGCGCCAAGGCGAGGAGCCATGAACGAGCTTCGCCCGCACGGGCGTGAGCTGCTGGAGCAGGCAAAGCGCGAGCGCACGCCCGACGCGGCCGTCCGCGAGCGCGTGTTCGGAGCCCTGATGGCGACCGAAGCAGTCATGGCTGCGATCGACGAAGCCGCCAACCCGGTCGTGCCGCGGCCGCTCGCAGGTGCGCGCAAATGGCTACTGCTAGCCGCGCTGGCCGGTGTGGTGGCGGGTATCGTCTACCTGGCAGGGCACGTCGGCGCCGAGCCGGGGCGGGCTGCGGCGCCGGCTCCAAAGTCCAGCACGGCGCGTTGATTCAGCGAGAAACGCCTGGAATTGCGGCGTAGCTGAAGGCGGGCCCATCGACGCGGAAGCTCGCACGCAGCGGCAGCTTGCTGCGCTCGGACGAGCCTCCGACCAAGACCTCGAACTCGCCGGGCTCGACCACGCGCTGGCCGTGGGCGTTCACCAGCGACAGGCGCTCGTAGGGGACGCTGAGCTTGAGGCGGCGCTTCTCGCCTGCCTTCAAGCTGACGCGCTCGAAAGCGGCCAGGGACTGGTTCACCCAAGTGGCCGAGGTGACCTCGTCGACCACGTACACTTGCACCACCTCGACGCCGTCGCGCTCGCCGGCGTTGGTGAGCTCGCATTCGAGCTCGACGCTCTGCCCGGCTTGCAAGAGCGGAGTCAGCAGCACGAGGTCGCTGTAGACGAAGCGCGTGTAAGAAAGGCCGTGCCCGAAGGCGAAGAGGGGCTCCTGCGTCGAGTCGGCGTAGCGATTGCCATGCTGTCCGCGCACTTGACTGTAGAAAATGGGCTGCTGCCCCACGTGCCGCGGGTGAGAAATCGTGAGTTTTCCGCTGGGATTGAGCGCTCCGAACAAAAGCTCGGCCAGCGCGGTACCGCCCTCCATGCCGGGGTTGAAGGCTTGCACGATGGCGTTCGCGCGGCTCGCGCTCTCGGGCAAGACGAGCGGCTTGCTGCCGATCAGGATCAGGATGAACGGCTTGCCCAACGCCGCGACGCCGTCGATCAGCGCGTTCTGATTGCCGAGCAGCTCGAGTGTGCTGGTGCTGCGCGTCTCGCCGATGAACGGAATGTCGTCGCCAACCGCAATCACCACTAGCTCGGCCGCCTTGGCCACCTGCAACGCTTGCTCGATCGCGGCCGGATCCTTCGTCCACAGGTCGCCAGCCGCGGCGTGCTCGAGCTTGGCGCCCGGCAAGTACGCTTTAAGACCGTCGAGGACCGTGGTCGTCAGCTCTCGCGGTTGAGCCCCGTACTCCGGCGGGTACTGGGTCGCGCCGAGCGACCAATCGCCCAGCTGGGCGAGCGCGTTGTCGGCGTTGTGGCCCACCACGGCGACGTTCTTCACGTTGGCCGCCGTGAGCGGCAAAATGCCGTCGTTTTGCAGCAGGACCAGAGATTCACGAGCAGCACGCAGGTTGAGCGCGCAATGCTCGGCGCAATGAATGACGCGCTTTTGCGCTGCGCGATCGGGCCGGCGCGGGTTTTCGAACAAGCCCATGCGGAACTTGAGCGACAGGATCCGACGCACGACGTCGTCGATCTCCGTCTCGGCGAGCAGGCCGCGCTGCACGGCTTGCTGAGCGGCCTCGAAGAAGCCGGGCGTCGCCATCATCAGGTCGTTGCCGCAGCGCACCGCGATCACCGCCGCCTCCACCTGACTGGGCGCCACGCGCTGCTCGTACACTAGGCGGCCGACGTTGTCGTAGTCGGTGACCAAGATGCCTTCGAAGCCCCACTGCTGCTTGAGCACCTCGCGCAAGAGCCAATGGTTGGCCGTCGAGGGCAAGCCGTCCATCGACTGATAGCCGGTCATGAACGTCATGCAGCCGGCCTGCACCGCGCGCTCGAACGGCGGCAAGAAGAAGCTTTGCAGCTTACGGCGCGAAATGTCGGCCTCGGAGGCGTCACGCCCGCCCTGCGTCTCGGAGTAGCCGGCGTAGTGCTTGGCGCAGGCCAGCACGCCGTCGGCGTCGTCCAGGCCCTGACCCTGGTAGCCCCGGATCATGGCGGCGCCGAATTCGCCGATCAAGAACGGATCTTCGCCGAAGGTCTCCCCGGTGCGGCCCCAGCGTAGGTCGCGCGTCAAGCACAGCACCGGGGAGAAGGTCCAATGCGCGCCCGTCGTTACCATCTCACGCGCAGTGACGCGCGCCACTTGCTCCAGCAGCTCGAGATCCCACGATGCCGCCATGGCTAGCTGCGTCGGAAAGATGGTGGCGCCCGGGTGAAACGAGTGACCGTGAATGCCGTCTTCGCCGATGAGCAGCGGAATGCCGAGCCGAGTAGCGGCCGCAGCATCCATGGCTTCGGCCAGGCGCTCGTTGAGCAGGTGGAACATGGATCCCGGCTGCTTCTCGCGCACGTCTCGGACGGGGTCCTTCTGGCCGTCCAGCTGCAGCATTTGGCCGACTTTTTCGGCCAAAGTCATGCGGGACAGCAGATCTTCCACCCGCCGCGCGACGGGCTGGCTCGGGTCGCGGTACGGCGCTTTTTCGGAGATAGATGGGCTCATGCTCAGGTGCTCGTCTTCCGTGCGTGCTTCTGGTGGGCGCGCGCGAGCGCGTCGTCGATCAGTCGACTGACGAGCTCGCGCGGCTCGACGCCGCTGGCGTGCATCAGCTTGGGGTACATGGAAATACGGGTGAAGCCGGGGATGGTGTTGATCTCGTTGACCCACAGCTTGCGCTGGGCATCCAAGAACAAGTCGACGCGCGCCATGCCTTCGCACTCCAGGGCATCGAACGTCGCGCGCGACAGCCGCTGCGCCTCGGCAATTTCGGTGGGGCTCAGCTCGGCCGGAATGCGCGTAGTGGCGCCCACGTCGTCGATGTACTTGGCGGCGTACGAATAAAACCCGTCGGGGTGATCGACGACGATCTCGCCTGGCACCGACACGATGGGTTTCGCTCCGCCCAACACGGCGCATTCGATCTCGCGCGGGTGGTCGAGGCCTTGCTCGATCACGACCTTGCCGTCGAACTCGAACGCGTAATCGACGGCAGCTCCCAGCTCGGCCGGCGAAAGCACCCGGCTAACCCCGACCGAAGAGCCCAAATTGGCTGGTTTGACGAAGACCGGGAAGGCCAAGCGGCTGGCCTCGGCCAGACACGCCTCGCGCTCGCTGGCGTAGCGCGCTTGGCGGAGCGTGACGTACGGCAGGAGCGGTAAGCCAGCTTGAGCGAGCAGGCGCTTCATCACGTCCTTGTCCATCCCGACTGCCGAGCCCAGCACCCCGGCGCCGACGTACGGCAACCCCGACAGCTCGAGCAGGCCTTGCACGGTGCCGTCTTCGCCCATTGGTCCGTGCAGAACCGGGAACACCACGTCCACGCCGAGCGGTCCCTGTGACTCGACCGCGAGCTCGGTGGCCTTTCCGACGCTGGGCCGAGGCGGCAGCGAGACCTGCGGCGACACCGACGACAGCGCGACGCCGGCCGCGCCCTCGCCCGCCGCGAGTAGCGACGCGCGCGACTCCAGCTGCCAACGCCCCTGTTTGTCGATGCCGACCAGCAACGGCTCGAAGCGCGCCGGGTCCAACGCCTCGACCACGAAGCGGGCGGACAACAGGGAGATTTCGTGCTCGGCGGAGCGGCCGCCGAACAGCACGAGCACACGCAGCTTCTGGGTCATCTGGGGCGCGCAGCATAGCCGGCTCTGGGCGCCCGACCAGCCCCGAGGGCGGCTTCCGGTCAGGGATCGAGCTCGGCGCAGATCGGCGAGCCGGAGGAGAGCGGCCGAACCCCGGCCACCACCCGCTCGAGCAAGCCGCGCGTCGCCTCGTCACCATAACCCTCGCCGATGACCAGCATGCCGGTGCCACGGCAAATCGGCACCAGCATCAGCCGCCCGTGAATCGGCGTGCCGTCGACCTGCCACACGCGCTCGACGGCCTTGCCGACGGGCGTTTGAACGCTGCCCGTCTTGACGACGACGCTGACCGTCTGACCCGACTCGAGCGGCTTTTTCAGCGCTTGCTCGAAGGTGTCGAACGAATGTTGCACGGACGCGTCCGAAAATGAGAGGTCGGAGATGGCGAAGATCAACGACGCGAAGCCACCGCCCACGCCGCTGAAGGTCACGTCGTCACCGTCGATCTTGGGCTTCAACGCGCGCGTCAGCGGAATCGAAAGCCCGAGGCGCTGCACGATCAAGCGATCGCCCTGGACGAACGGCGGTAGCGACGCGGCCGCCGTCTTCACCGGCGGAATGGCGATAGGTCCGAAGGGCGGCTGGGACGGGAGGCGGTGGCCAACCAGCTCCGGCAAACCTGCCAGCGCGTGGCGCGCCACCCCTGGCAACAGCCCTCGCGCGACGCCGACGGTCTTGCCGTCGCGGCGTACCTGGGTAGCGTGCCGGAAGATCTCGCGCGTGGCGGGCGGCGCGTGATCCCAGCAGTTGACGGTCGCTCGCAGGGCGCGCTCGAACTCCTGCGCGTCGTTTTCGGTGTCCCAGGTGGTGACCAGCAAGAGCCCGCCCTGGTCCTTCTGGGTCACGACCGTGAACGCGTCGCCACCCCAACCCGCGGCGGCTTGCAGCGCCGCGGGTGTCTCGTTGCAAACCTCGAGCATGGCGCGCAGCAAGAGCTCGCCCACGTGGCCCGAACGCAGGCTTTGGAAGCCCGCAGGTGCAGCTGGCGCCCGCACCGGCACGGGCAGCTCACCTGCCAGGTACTTTTCGGGGTGCAGCACGTGCTCGGTGCTGGCCGGCGGCAGCTCGTACAGGCGGTTGACGAGCGGAAAGCCACCTGCGCGGTGCACCTGCGCGACGAAGCTTGCGCCTGACTGATACGGAAAGACCAAGCGCTCTCGCTGAAAGGGTGGCGCGCCCTTGAGCTCGGAGTTCTTTTGGACGCTAGCGCTGTAGCCCTTCAAGCTGGCTTCGAGCGCGCCTTGCGCCATACGCACCAGCAGGCGCGACAGCGGCACGTGGTTTTCGTCCGCCGCGAACGCGGCCATGACCAGCATGGCGTCGCCCTCCAGCAGCGCCAAGCGCGCGAGCCGCGCGTCTTCGTCGGTGACGTTCGCGACCTCGGGCATGCGAAAGTGCTGAAACTGCAGCGAGTGCCCCAGCTCGTGGGCCACCACGAACAAGAGCTCCGGATCTTTGCGCGCCCGATCGCGAATGTGTACCTCGTGCCGAAATTCGTCGTAGAACGCGATCATCTGGCTGCGGTGCAGCGCTCCAAAGCTCTGCGCGCGCGACGCGCCCTTGGCGGCGAAGATCAGCCCGAGCGCGAGCTGCACCGCGGGCAAATCGATGGGCGTGGGCTGAATCGCCTCGCGCTCTGCCTTCTGATCGGCCACGCGATGAAACGCCGGCTCGTCGTCGAACAGCACGGGTGTGGCCTTCAGCTCCGGCAGTTGACGCAGGCGCGCGACGCGCGAGACGAACGACTCCGGCTGTTTCACGAGCAGGTCGCTCGGCTCCCGCGCCGGCTTGGACGCCGGCGCGCAACCGTTGCCCAACGCGAGACCGACGAGACACACGAGCGCCACAACGGCACGAGCCGCACGACCCGCACGCGCCGGCGCTCGGCTCACCTGCCCTCTACCCACGCGTGCTGGCTCATTGACCCGCGTTTTACCATTGGACGAGGTGAGCTATAAGAGGAACGTGATAGCAGGCATGGCAAAGGCACCGTGAACGGCGACGGCGCTGTCGTCGGCGGTCCGGTCACGTTTCCCGGCTTTCCCCCTGGCCCAGGCGCAGCGCGCCACTTGTTCGAGGAGCTGGGCGCGCTGGACGACCTACGACGCGACGTGCTGGGCACCGTCGCGCAGCGCTTCGCGACGTACGGCGACCTCTACTACAACGAGGCGGCTGGCAACGTGGATATGTACCACACGTGCCACCCCGAGCTGATCAACCAGGTGCTGGTCGGCCAGGCTCGGGCGTTCCGTAAACGCACGACCGATCTCGAGGTCTTGGGTAACGGACTCTTGACGAGCGACGGTGAAGAGTGGCGTCGGCAGCGCCGCCGCATCCAACCAGGCTTTCGGCACGAGAGCATCCAGCGCTACGCCAAGCTCATCGCCGAAGAGGCCGAGAGCTTGGTGCTCGGTCTGCACGATGGCGACGTGCTGGACCTGCGCCAGCAGATGATGCAGCTCACGCTGCGCATCGTGTGCCGAGCGCTGTTTGGCCAGCAGTTTGGCGGGCGGAGCGAGCGCCTTTCGCGCGCCATGCGGGTGCTGCAAGAGCAGGCGCTGTGGCCCAAGTTCTTCCCGAAATGGCTGCCTTCTCCGGGCAATCTGCTGAGGCGGCACATGATCGCCGAGGTCGATCGCGAGGTCTTTCCGATCATCGACCGCGGCGGCGAGCCCGGCTCGCTCTTGGCGGACCTGCTAACCGCCGTGGACGAAGAAGGCACGATGACGCGGCAGCAGCTGCGCGACGAGGTGGTGACGTTGTTCCTGGCCGGCCACGAGACGACCGCGCTCGCCCTGACCTGGGCCTGCTACCAGCTCGCGCTCCACCCGGAGATCGACGCCGAGCTCGGCGCAGAGCTGAAAGACGCCCCGGCAGATCTGGCGACCGCGCAGCTATCGAGGCTACCGCTCACGGGACGCGTGCTGAGCGAGACGCTGCGCTTGTACCCACCCGCCTACGTGGTACCGCGCGTGTGCGCCGAACCCGCAACGCTCGGAGGCTATGGCATCGCGCCTGGCTCGGAGGTGTGGTTGTGGATTTACGTCATGCACCACGACTCGCGCTGGTTCGACGAGCCCGAGCGCTTTCGCCCCGAGCGCTTCTTGCCAGCAGCGGAAGCCGCTCGGCGTCCGAATACGTTCATTCCGTTCGGCGCCGGTAGCCGCGCCTGCGTGGGCAAGCACTTCGCCGATTTGGAGGCGATTTTGTGCCTGGCCGCGGTGCTGCGTCGCTTCAAGCTACGGCTGGTCAGCCCGCGCATCGTCCGGCTTCATCCGCGCATCACGCTGGCGCCGGGCCGCCCCATCCACGTGCGCCTGGAAGCGCGACGCTGAGCGACCCGGCGCTCTGGCTCGACTCGAGCGCGGCCCGCGCTCCGATCGTCAGAGCGGCGGCGCGCAAGCTTGCCCTAGCTCGCGCACGGCAACGTCGAGCGATACGACACGCTGTGCGTCTGCATGACGCACGCTGAGCGAGCGCGCATGCTGTTCACGCCGACCGACTACGGCCACGTACGGGATGGCGTATTCGTGGGCGAGCGCGATGCGGCGCGCCAGGGTCTCGCGGCTAGCGTCCGCCACGGCACGCAGGCCCGCGCGTCGCAGCTCGGCCTCCACCTCTTGCGCGTAGCCGTGCTGCTCCGGCTCGACCGGCAGCACCACGACTTGATCGGGCGCGAGCCATGCCGGCAGGCGCCCGTCGTGCTGTTCGAGCACGATGCCGAGGAAGCGCTCCAGGCTGCCAAGCGTCGCGCGGTGCAGCATCAGCGGCCGCTGGCGCGCGCCCGCAGCGTCGACATAAGCGACGTCGAAGCGCTCTGGCAGCACCAAATCGAGCTGAATGGTGCCGCATTGCCAGCGCCTGCCTTGCCGATCCGGCAAAGCAAACTCCAGTTTGGGGCCGTAGAAAGCGCCCGCTTTCGGCGCGTGCACGGGGTCGAGCCCGGCGCGCGCTGCGGCCTTCTGCAGCAGCCCTTCGGCCTTGTCCCACACCGCGTCGCTACCCGCGCGTTCGTCCGGCCGCGACGCAAAGCTGACCTCGACTTGCTCGAAGCCGAGCGCACCGTACAGCTCGACGAGCGAGCGGCAGAAGCTCGCAACCTCGGCTTCAATCTGCTCCACCTCGCAGAAGACGTGACCGTCGTCTTGAGTGAATTGGCGCAGCCGAAACAGGCCGTGCAAGGTGCCGCTGGGCTCGTTTCTATGCACCAAGCCGAGCTCCGAGTAGCGCAGCGGCAGGTCCCGGTACGAGGGCGCGCGCCGCCGCAAGATCTCCAAATGTCCCGGACAGCTCACGGGTTTGACGGCCAGCGCGTCGTCCGCCATCAGGAACATGTTCTCGCGAAAATGCTGCCAGTGCCCACTCGCCTCCCAAATGGGCTGGCGCAAGAGCTGCGGGGTGCGCACCTCGGCGAAACCGTCGGCCTCGGCGTGCCGGCGGATCAAGGCCTCCAACGCTCGCAGCGTGCGGTAGCCGCGAGGGTGCCAAAACACCATGCCGGCGGCCTCCTCCTGGAAGTGGAACAGGTCCATTCGGCGGCCAATTTCTCTATGATCGTTTGCAGCAAGCATCGTCGTTCTCCATCGGTTCGGTAATGCCGGGCCGGAAGAGCGACGCCACGCGGCCGCGCCCTGCCGGGACTCGGCGGGGCTGGTTTCGTGGGCGATTTCTCGGTGTATCGAGCTTATGCGCAGACGAAGCCGTGCCCGCCGGAGCGGGTCGTCGTCGTCGTGAGCGCAAGGCTGCGAAACATCGGAAGACCTAGCTATAAGCCGCCGCGCGGCGCTCGTCAACGTCGCGAGCGCCAACGCGACCGCGCGCCGCGCGTCCACGCATGGCGACTCAGCGTGCTAGCGCGATGTCGGCGTAGCTGGAAGGCGCGGCCGTGAGGCGCTCGCTGCGGCTGCCCGGCTCGAGCAAGACCGAGCGGCCTTCACGCACGACCAAGGCGCCCTTCCACATGTCTTTCGCTTCGGCCGCGATGGCGCGCAAAAACACGTCATCGTGATCAGGATCGTGGTGAAAAATGCCCAAACGACGCGCGCCAGCGGCGCGGCACAGCCGCACGCCTTCCTGCCAGGTCGAGTGGCCCCAACCCACTTTGGCCGGAAATTCTGCGTCCGTGTAGGTGCTGTCGTACAGCACGAGATCGGCGCCGTCGATCAGCCGCAAGATGTTTTGATCGGGCTGGCCGGGGCGATGCTCGGTGTCGGTGACGTAACAGAAGGACACGCCACCGTGCTCGATGCGGTAGCCGGTCGCGCCGTTGGGGTGATTGAGCGGCGCGGTCTTGATCACCACTTCGGCGCCGAGCGTGAACGTCTCGCCGGCGTTGAAGTCTTCGAAAGCCGAAGCCCCGCGCATGGCGTCGAGCGGCACCGGGAACATCGGGTCCGTCATTTGGCTGGCGAGCACCGAGCGGATGCCCGCTTCGTGCGGCAAGTGGCCGGCCAAGATGCGCATCGACCATTTGGGATCGTAGGCGGGCGTGAAGAACGGAAAGCCGCAGATGTGATCCCAGTGCGTGTGCGACAGCAGCAGCGTGGCTCGCGTGATGCCGCGACGCTGAAACGAGCGCCCCAGGCCGCGAATGCCGGTGCCAGCGTCGAGGATGATCTCCTCGCCGCCCACCGAGACGTGCACGCAGCTGGTGTTGCCGCCGAAATGAACGTGGGTGCGTGAGGGGCACGGAATGCTACCGCGCACGCCCCAAAAGGTGATCTTCATGCCCGCCCTCGGCGACAGAGAAGGCGCGCACGGTTCACGCTGGCGGCGATCCCTTCGCACATCCTCTCGAGCTTATAACTCAGGCTGGCTTACCGTGGCGATGAAATAGTGGCCGCACGAGCGCGCTCGGCTCGATCCGCGCGTCTTGAACGCTTACTGCACGCCGTAGCCGAGCGCGACGCTGAGGGCGGCGGCCGCCGTGGAACCGACCGAGAGCGACGAAACCGGTGGGTCGAGGCTGAGCGTGAGCGAAGAGCGCAGCTTGCTCGAACGATCGTAGAAGGCACCGCCCAGCACGACCGACCACAGCCGCTCGCCCGTGCCAGGCAGGCGTCGCTCGTCGAGCGCTACGTCTCCTGAAAAACGAGCTCGCAGCGCGACGGTCGCGGCGAACCAGTCGCTCGGTAGCGCGCGGGCGCCGAGCGACACGTCGGCGCGCGGTCCCAGTTGCCGCGTACGCGCGCGACCGAGCACGTGATCTTCGAAGCGAAAGGCGGCCTCCGCACCAAGCAGCAGCTCGAGCTTCGGCAGCAGCGAGCGTCGAGCCTCGAGGCCAGCGCCTAGCTCCCAAGCGCCCAAACCGAGCTGCGCTCCGCCCGAGCCGAAGCTGGTGTTGTGACGATCGGCAATGCTGCCGAGCGGCGCGCGCAGCAGGCCGGAGACCGCCACCGCTGGCAGCCAACGGCTCTCGTGTGGCATGCCTTCGTCGCGCAGCTTCACGCGCACGTGCAGCAAGGCGTCGCCAATGCCGGCGCGCTCGAGCGCCGTACCGGGCGCGTGGAAACGGTAATGGGCGTAGCCCAGCTCGCCGAGCCATTCGACGCGCTGGGGCAAGCGCAGCCCCGCGCGCAGAAGTAGCTCCTCCGCGGCTTCGGCTTCCGCGGCGCCGAGCGCGCTGTAGTGACCAAATGCATCGAAACGCCCGAGGGCATGGCGTGACGTGGCCACCAACGACGCCGCGTAGCGCTCGTCTTCGCGCACCAATCCGCTGCCACCGCCCGCGTCGTCGCTGCACGGACAAGCCAAGGCCAGACCCGGCGCGACCAGAACCGCCAGCCCGACCGCGACAGCTCGTCCCCTACTCAATCCTCAATCCTCGCCTCAATACTTTCTCAAGGCACGTCGATCGGCAGGCTAACCTGATCGGGCTCTTCAGCGAGCGACAGCTCGAGCGTCAGTAGCCAACGCCCGGTCATGAAGAGGTCGAGATCAGTGGCGACGAAGCCGGTCTCGGTTTCGTCGATGGCTTCAGCGTGGGCCTCATGGGCGTGGGCCGCCATGGTGGCGTCGACCGCCAGCAAGCGCGCCTCGCCGGGAGCCGCGTGAGGCCGCAGCTGCACGAACAACTGGTTCTTACCGCGCGCCACCGGCGTCACGATCGTCACGTCCGCTTCGACTAGGCCGCGCTCCGAGACGAGCGATACGGAGGTCTCGGCAGGCGCAGGCGCGGAGCAGCCCACGAGAGCCGTCAGGGCGAACAGAGGTGCCAACGAACGAAGCACGCGCAGTAGCTAGCTCCGCGCTGCGGCTCGCGGAATGCGGCAAATCGTCGCGGGCCCCCGGCCCGCCGCCCTTGACGGGCTCGGGCCAGAAGGTTAAGAGCGCGGGCGATTCAGTAACCCTTCGGTTGAAGGGTGGGAAGCCGGTGAAATTCCGGCGCGGTCCCGCCACTGTCATCGGAGCGACGAAGCCCCAGGCGATAGCCGCCAGCCACTCGGGAAGACCGGGGAAGGCCGGGCTCAGTCGATGCTCCGAGAGCCAGGATACCCCCTTCCGCCGAGACCCGACGAAGCCCCACGGACGATGGGGCGAGGGCTCGCGGCATTCGGCTGCGCGCGCTCGCCCCCAAAAGCCCGGGGCAACCTGCCGGCTAGGACCGGCGAGGAGTCCGCGTGAAGACACTCCATTTTGCTTCGATTCTGGTGCTGGCCTCGACCGTGACCTTCGTTGCGTGCGGCGACGACGATGACGACGCGACGCCTGGTACGGCCGGCTCGAGCGGCGCCGCTGGCGAGAACAGCTCGGCGGGTAGCGACAACACCGCCGGTAAGAACGGCACGGCAGGCAGCGGCGCGGCTGGCAAGTCCACGGGCGGCAGCAGCGGCGACGCAGGTGCCGGCGGCGGCGCAGGCGAGACCCAAGGCGGCGCCGGGGCTGGCGGCCAGGGTGGCGTGGGCGGCGAAGGTGGAGCTCCCTTCGTGTGCCCGGCGGATGAATTCGGCGGTGCGGGCGGCGCCTTCGGCAGCGGTGGTGCGGGCGGCGAAGGCGGCGGCAACGGCGCGGCGCTGGAAATCATCGGCAAGTGGAGCAGTCCCTTCAGCACCGAGATCATCCGCGAAGATCGCTGGCGCAGCTTTGGCACCGGCTTCGACGGCACCTCCGCGATCGTCGAGTACGACAACGACGCGAACGTCGTCTACACGGAGTCGAACTGCACGTTCTCCAAGAACGTGTACCTCGATATCTCTGGCGACTCGTTCTACTACTGCACCGTCGCATACGGTTTGCCGAGCCTGGCCGCCGCCAAGGCAGACACGAAGGTCGCGAACCCCGCAACGCCCGAAACGAACGGCTGCGGCGGGTTCGCCTGGTCCAAGCTCACCAGGCTCTGATGCCGATGCTACCGGCGCCGAAGTGGATCGGCCTGCACGTCGCGGTGTTGCTCAGCATCACCGCGGCCTGCGGCTGCACCGATAACGACACCTCAGCCACGGGCGGAGGCGGAGAGGTGACCTCCGCGGGCGCCGCGGGCCAGCCGAGCGCCGCGGGCGCCAACGGTGGCAGTGAAACGTCGCTGGCCGGCGCTCCCACGACGGGTGCCGCCGCCGCGGGAGGCGATGCGGCCGAGGCCGGAGCGGGCGGTGTCACGGCCGACGCTGGAGCAGGGGGCGCCTCCTTCGGGGCAACCACTTCGGTCTACGCCAGCAGCGTCGAATCGTTCACGCCCGGCACCAGCGCTGGCTACAACCAGGACAAGATGCCCGGCATCGTGCTGGGGCCGCCAGTCGGCAAAGGCAAGGAGGCGGGCGCGCTCGACGTCGTCTCGCTCGGCGCTGCCGGCGAAATCGTGCTGGCGTTCGGCGACTTCGGCATCGTCGACGGACCGGGCCCGGATTTGGTCGTGTTCGAGAACGCCTTCTGGCCGAGCGGTGACGCGAGCGCCGTGTTCGCGGAGCTCGGTGAGGTCTCGGTCAGCGAAGACGGCGAGACGTGGGCAACGTTTCCGTGCGACACCGAAGGTGACGGCCAAGGTAACTTTGCGGGCTGCGCGGGCGTGACGCCAACCCTGGAGTACGACGCCGAACAGCTCATCCCGCTCGATCCCGAGCTGAGCGGGGGCGACGCGTTCGACCTAGCCGACCTCGGCTTGAAACGCGCGCGTTTCGTGAAGATTCGCGATCTGGAGACGCTTCCGCCAGGCGGCAACTCGAGCGGCTTCGATCTCGACGCCATCGGCGTGATTCACGCTCACTGAGCGCGTTTTTTGGCCAATTTGTCGCGCGCCTGCGCGCCCAGCGCCACTATCAGGTGACCCAGCTTCGGGTGCTCGGGCTCGATGTCGGGCGGAAGTCCCGCAGCGATGAGGGTCTCGGTCATGAGCGGCCCGACCGATGCGATCACCAGCTTGGCCAAGCCCGCGCGCAGGCCTGGAGCCTGACCACGCTCTTCGGCGATCTGCAGCAAGTGCGTAAGCTGAATGCCGCTGGTGAACAGCGCCACGTCCGCGTTGCCCGCCACGATGCGCTCGATGGCCGAGTGAATGGGCGCCAAGTCTTCCGGCAGCGTCCAGGCGTAGGTCTTGATCTGGCGCACCGAGACGACGTCACGCTGCTCGAGGCCTGCAACCAGCTCCGCGTTGGTGCGACCGTACTCCTGAACGAACACGCGCCGGCCGCGCGCCAAGTCGTGCGCGTCGATTTCGCGCAGCACGTCGCGCCAAGTGTTCGGCTCGCCCACCACCAGCGTCGGCTTGATACCGAGCGGCTTCAAGATGGCGTGCGGCTTGGGCCCGCGGCACACGATGGCCGCCTTCGGGCTCGTGAGCAGCTCCAGCGCGCGCTGCTTTCCCAGGCTTTGCTCCAGGCCTTCAATCATCAAATCAGTGCCCACGCCGGTCAAAAGCACCAGCAGCACCTGCGTACCGGCCAGCAGCTCTTGCTCCAGCGCATCTAGGCCCGACGGCCCCCGCAGCGGCACCTCGCGCAGCGCCGGCGCCTCGACTGGCTCGCCGCCCTGGCGCGCGATCATGCGGCTGGACTCGGCGCTGCGGCGGCTCTCGAAGCAGACGACGCGGAGGCCAGCCAGCGGCGCGCTGCCCGGATTGGCTGGGGGAGATGCGGACGGTGACATTTACCGCATGTCAATACATGCGGCTCGCCCAGTTTCAAGAATGTTTCAGTCGAATCAACGCTCGCCGGGTCGAATCCGCAGCGCCTCGCGGATCTCTCGAGCGGCCGTTTGCTCGGCCGCGTCGAGCTGAGCGTCAGCCACCAACGCCGAGCGCGTCGCGCTCCAGATGATTTCGCTGCGCACCGGATCGAAGCCAAAGTCACCCAACACACGCAGCGCCTCCGAGCGTCCCACGTCGGGACGGGCCAGCATGGCGCGCGACAGCGCTCCGAACGCCTGCTCCAGCGCGAGCGAGGTGGCGTCGTCGGACGGTGCCAAGCGCGAGCCGCGCACCACGTCCAAAAAGCGCGCCGACTCGGCGACCTCGACTTCACCGTTGGCGACCGCGACGTGCGCGAACGCCGCCGCCACTCCGACGATCACGCGGTCACGATCTTTGCCGCGGAACGCGCCCCACAAGGCCGAAAACTCCGGTTCTGCCATGCAAGGCTCAGGCTACGCGACTTCCGTGATAGAAGCCATCTGGTGATTCTCTCCGATCGGGACCTGCGGGAGCGGCTCAGTCGCGGTGACCTCGTGGTGGAGCCGCTCGAAGATCCAGAGCTTCAGATCCAACCGGCCAGCATCGATCTGCGGCTCGACAAGACCTTCGTTGCGTTTCGCGCCTCGCGTCTGCCGTGCATCGACCCGCGCAACATTCCGGCCGACGCGACCGAGCGCATCGAGGTCGCCGAAGGCGACAGCTTCGTGCTGCACCCGGGCGACTTCGTGCTCGGCTCGACGGTCGAGCGCGTGCGTATTCCGCCTGATTTGGTGGCGCGCGTCGAAGGCCGGTCCAGCCTCGGTCGCCTCGCCATCGTGGTGCACGCCACCGCCGGCTTCATCGATCCTGGCTTCGAAGGGCAGATCACGCTCGAGCTGTCCAACCTCGGCCGTACGGCGGTCAAGCTGTACCCAGGCATGCGCATCAGCCAGATCGTGCTGCACGAAATGAAGAGCCCGGCAGAGCGCCCGTACGGCGCCGCGCGCGGCAGCAAGTATCAAGGTCAAAGCGGCCCCGTCGTCAGCCGCATCAGCGACGACAAGTCATGAAGGTGCTGCTGGTTGGTGGCACCGGGCTGATCAGCACCGGCATCGTGGAGCACCTGCAAGCGCGCGGTGCCGACCTCACGCTTTACAACCGCGGCCAGCGCGCAGGCGCCGGTGATCTTCGCGTCATCGTCGGCGATCGCAACGAGCCGGCAGAGTTCGAACGACGCCTGCAAGGCGAGCGCTTCGACGTCGTGATCGACATGATTTGCTTCACGCCCGAGCAGGCGGAAGCCAGCGTGCGCGCGTTCGCGGGCCGCATCTCGCAGTTCATCTTCTGCTCCACGGTGTGCACCTACGGCGTCGAGATTCCGCCGCGCGTGTTGATCGACGAGAGCTTTGCTGCGGTGCCGACCAGCGGGTACGCCAGAAACAAGGTCAGCTGCGAGCAGATTTTCGAGCGCGCGGCAGCGGCCGGCCAGTTCCAAACCACCATCATTCGCCCCAGCAACACCTACGGCCCCGGCGGCACGCTGATCGACCAAATGGAGTTCGACAGCGTGGTCTGGGACCGCGTCGAGCAGGGCTTACCGGTGCTGTTGGCGGGAGACGGCATTGGCCTGTGGCAAGCCACGCACCGTCACGACGTCGGCAAATTGTTCGCGTACGCGGCCGGCAACCCCAAAACGTTCGGCCAAGCCTTCAACGCCACGCGCGATCACGTCTTTACCTGGCGCGACTACTACCGAGAAGCCGCGCAAGCGCTCGGCACCCAGGCGCAAGTGGTGCTCGTGCCCGCCGGCTGGGTCGTGGCGCAGAATCCCAAGCGCTTCTCGTTCTTGGACGAGATCACGCGCTACCACGGCGCCTACAGCTCGGAGAAAGCCAAGGCGGCGGTGCCAGAATTTCGCTGCGAAATCGGCTTCGTGGAGGGCGCGCGCCAAACCCTACAGGCCATCAAGAAACGCGGAGCCTGGCGCCGCCATCAAGACGACGCCGAGTACTCCGCGTTGGTCGAGCGCGCGCTGGGGCTGGGCTTCGAAGAGCTGACCGCCTGAGCGCTGCCTTCGCGTCAGCCTACTGCTGCTGGCCGGTGCAGTAGACGGTGCCTACCGCACAAAAACAGGTCGTCGACCCCGGGCAGGCACCAACGCCCGTACAGTCATCACCCGTCTTCGCGCTTGCGGGGCACGTCAGGGTGCCGAAAGGACCGCCGCCGTCCGCGCCGCCCTGGCCACCGGTCACGTCCGTGCAGACCCAGGTCGGATTGTTGCGCCCCTGGCAGAGACAATAGGTCGTGTCGTCGATCTGACAGGCGTTGGCCGTGCCCTGCGCGGGCTCGCACGACATGCCGTCGATCACGCCGTCGCCGCACTCGTCAACGTTGAACGCGCCGCCAGCGCCCGGGAAGTTGCCACCTTGATTGTTGCGACCACCGTTGTTGCCGTTGGTGCCGGCCGTAGCCGTCGAGCCACCCGAGTTGCTCGAGCCAGCGCTGCTGGTCTTGCCCGCCGTCGACGAGCTTCCTGAGCTGCCACCACCCGTGCCCTTGCCGGCGCTGCTGCTGCCTGCGGTGTTGTCAGTGTCACCGTCATCTGACGAACCGCCGCACGAGACAGTGACGATGCCAGCGAGCGTGAACAGACCCAAAGCCAACAGACCCGTTGTTGCTTTCATGTTTCTCATCCTTCTAAGTGGGAATGATCGAACCGGAGCCGAAACCCCGGCGCACGACCGCGAAGCGGAGGTGGGGGACGCCTGACGAATAGTGGTGCCAGTCGGGCATGACCAGGCAAATACCCTTACATTCGGGCTGTAAATGGCCCACCAAACAGCCCGCCATCAAACCGGTTCAACCAGTACAGGCACCGGCCCAGTTGTGTCGATTTAGCGCGGACTGATGCCGGCTGTTGGAGAGGAATTGCTCAGCATCTGTACTGGTACGTACCCTATCCGACCAGTACACTGGTTGCATGGCCGTCGCCACAGAATCTCCGCTGTACGAGCGCCTAGCCCACGATCTGGGCGCCAGCATCGCCAAAGGCCAGCTGCGCGCGGGTGACCGCTTACCCAGCGTGCGTCGCCTGGCGCGCGAACGCAGCGTGAGCGTCGCGACCGTGCTGCAAGCCTACTTCGAGCTGGAGAACGAAGGCCTGGTGGAGGTCAGGCCCAAGAGCGGCCACTTCGTGCGCCGCGAGCGCGGGCCCGAGCTGCTGGAGCCGAGCACGCCGCGCAGGAGCAGCGTGCCATCGGAGATTACGGTCTCGGCAGCCGTAGCGGCGTTGGTCGCGTCCATCCGTGACCCGAACGTCGTGCCGCTGGGCAGCGCCGTGATGGCGGCGGAGCTCTTGCCCATCGCCAAGCTGAACCGCATCTTGTCCGAGATCGCGCGCGAGATGTCGACGGCCGGCGCCAACTACGACGCGCCGCCTGGCTTGCCCACGCTGAGGCGGCAGTTGGCGCGGCGCGCGGTCTTGATGGGGCTACCGCTGCGAGAAGACGACTTCGTCACCACCGTAGGAGCCATGGAGGCGTTGCACATCGCGCTCCGCGCGGTGGTGCGGCCCGGCGACACCATCGCCATCGAGAGCCCCACGTACTTCGGCGTGATGCAGCTAATCGAGGAGATGGGCATCAAAGCGCTGGAAATTCCCATGCACCCGCGCACGGGCATGGACTTGGACGCGCTCGAGGTGGCGCTCAAAGCCGGCGGTATCAAGGCCATCTTCTCGATGCCCACGGTGAGCAATCCGCTCGGCTCCGTGATGCCCGACGAGAACAAGCGCCGCTTGATGAGCTTGCTCGAGCGCCACGACGTGCCGCTGATCGAAGACGACGTGTACGGCGACATGCTGTTCGACGGCTCCCGGCCAGCTCCCATCAAGGCGCTCGATCGCGACGGGCGCGTGCTGTACGTCGGCTCGGTGTCCAAGACGCTGGCGCCCGGCTACCGCGTGGGTTGGATCGCCGCGGGTCGCTACCAGAGCACGGTCGAGCGGCTGAAGTTCACGCAGTCGGTGGCGACACCGACCATGCCACAAATGGCGGTCGCAGAGTTTCTGGCCAGCGGCGGCTACGACCGCCACCTGCGCAAGACGCGCCGGCTCTTGTCGGTGCAGGTCGAGAAGACGCGCGAAGCCATCGCGCGTCACTTTCCGGCGGGCACGCGCGTGAGCGCGCCGCGCGGCGGCTACGTGGTGTGGGTCGAGCTGCCGGGCCACGTGTCGGCGTTTTCGATCCAACGGCGCGCGCTGGAGCGCGGCATTTCGGTGGCGCCGGGCCCGATTTTCTCGGCCGGCGGGCGCTTCGAGAATCACCTGCGCTTGAACGCTGGCGTGGTGTGGTCCGAGCGCATCGAGCACTCGCTGGAGGTACTGGCCGACATCGTCAAAGAGCTGAGCGAGTGAGGCGCGCCGATGGGTGACAAAGTTCAGTCGATGGATCGGCTGCTGACGGTCCTGATCGAGAAGGGCACGGTGTTCGTCGGTCGCGCGGCGATCGTGCTGGTCGTCTTCACGCTGGCATGGGTGCTGGCGGGTTGGGCGCAGCGCGGCATCTTGCGCGCCTTCGGTCGAGCCAACCACGTCGACGCGACGCTGGTGCGCTTCTTGGCCAGCGCGGTGCGCTACGGCTTGCTCATCGCGTCGCTGATCAGCTGCTTGTCGGCGTTCGGGATCACGGCCACGAGCTTCGCCGCCGTGCTGGGCGCGGCCGGCATCGCGATAGGCTTGGCCTTCCAGGGCACGCTGTCGAACTTCGCGGCGGGCTTGATGCTGCTTTTGTTCCGCCCATTTCGGGTGGGCGACACCATCAAAGCCGGCGCGTACAGCGGAACGGTGAAGGCGCTGGAGCTATTTTCGACAGTGCTGGTGACGTCCGACAACCGGCGGGTCGTTCTGCCCAACTCGAGCCTGTCCAATCAGCCGCTGGAAAACATCACTTACTTTCCGACGCGGCGCGCCGAGATCTTGCTGCCGTTTCCGCTGCGCGCGAGCTCCGAGCAGCTGTTGTCGCGCTTGGTCGCGCTTGCCACCGCCTTGCCACACGTCCACACCGACCCGGGGCCTGACGCCAAGATTCAGGACTTTCGCGACCGCAACATGAACGTGCTGCTCGGCGCCTGGTGCGACACCGAGCATCACGCCACCCTGATGGCGTCGCTGGCGCTGGTCGGCAAGCAGGTCTTGGACGAGGCGCGCGCGCGCCAGCCCTTGACGCCGAAAAGCCGCCGGGGGGACGCTGCAGTCGAATGACGGACCAGCCCGGGCGAGTGCTCGCCGGAAAGTACGAGCTCGTCGAGCAAATTGGGCGAGGTGGCATGGCGGTCGTCTGGCGCGGCATGACGCACGGCGCCAACGGCTTTGCGCGCCCCATCGCGATCAAGCGCATCGAGTCGCAGGTCATCGGCTTCGCCGAGGTCGTCGAAATGTTCGTGGAGGAAGCGCGTGTCGGCGCGCTGCTCAACCACCCCAACATCGTTCAAGTCTTCGACTTTGGCCAAGACGAAGACGGCCACCACTTCTTGGTGACGGAGCTCGTGAATGGCCTACACCTCGGCCAGTGGGTGAAGAGCCACTTCGAGCGCGCCCAGCGCGAGACGCCGTGGGCGCTGGTCGCCGCCATCGGCATCGAGATGCTGCGCGGGCTCGAGGCTGCGCACTCGCGCAAAGGGCCTGACGGCACCGCGTCGCCGATTTTGCACCGCGACGTTACCCCGCCCAACATCTTGCTCGACCTGGGCGGCATCGTGAAGCTGGCCGACTTTGGCCTGGCCCGCGCGATGGATCGCGGAAGAATGACCCGGCCCAACATCGTGAAAGGCAAGCTGAGCTACCTGGCGCCGGAGCTGATCATGGGCGACGCGCCCAGCCCCGCCTCCGACCTGTTCAGCGTCGGCATCGTGCTGTGGGAGGCGTTGACGGGCGAGCGGCTGTTCAACGCTGGCACCGACGTCGACGTCGTCGCGCAGATTCGCGAAGCCAAGGTGCCGATGCTCAGCATGAAGCGCCGCAACCTACCGATGGCCTTGACCAGCGCCGTGCACCGCGCGCTCGAAAAGGATCCGGCGCGGCGCTTCCGTACCGCCCGAGAAATGCTGGAGGCTTTGACCGAGGTGCTGCGCGTTTTGCCTGAAAGCACCGACGCCATGGCCCTCGGCAAGAGCGTGCGCGAGGCGCAAGCCCGCCTGGCCACGCCAGGCTGACCGCCCGAAGCGCAGGAGCCGGCGAGCGAGGCGCAGGGACGCGCGGCTTCTGCGGGAAAAGCGCGTATGAATTTGAAATTCGTTTTCAGTCCGCTAGGCTTGGTCAACATCCGCGCCTCATGCTGCTTTCCGAGATCAAGACCGGCCACGTCGTAGAAATCGTACGCGTCAGCGGCCAAAGCTCGTTTCGTCGCCGCTTGATGGAGCTCGGCTTGGTGCCGGGCACACGGGTCGAGCTGGTGCGGGTCGCCCCGCTGGGCGATCCGGTCGAGCTATTGGTGCGCGGCGCCAGCTTGTCGATTCGCAAGGCCGAAGCCAGCGTGATCGAAGTCGGGCACGTCAACGCGTCGCACGCCGAGAAATCGTTGCCCAAGACCGTCGGGCTGACGCCGGACCTCGGCGTCTGAGTGAGCCTTGGCCAGCCCCACGACTGATCGCACCGCCAAGCCCGAGGCATCTGGACCCGAAGGGTCGCCCCATCAGGCGCCTCCGTTGGTGCTGCTGGTCGGCAATCCCAACACGGGCAAGACCACGCTCTTCAACCGGCTGACGGGGCAAAACGCCCGCATCGGCAACTACCCGGGCATCACGGTCGAAAAGCGCAGCGGCAGCTCGCGCCTGGACGGCAACAAGCTGGTCGAGGTCGTGGACCTGCCCGGCACCTATTCGCTGAGCGCGCGCTCGGCGGAAGAGCAGATTGCACTGTGGGCCGTGCTCGGCCAAGGCCCGTATCCGAAGCCCGATTTGTGCGTGTTCGTGGCGGACGCCAGCCAGCTGTCGCGCAACCTGTACCTGGCGCTGCAGGTCGCAGAGCTCGGGCTGCCGCTGGTGGTCGCGCTGAACATGATCGACGAGGCCGGCGACAACCCGCCCAACACCGAGGCCATCGAGCGGCTGCTGGGTGTGCCCTGTGTGGCCATCAGCGCGCGTCGCGGCAGCGGCATGTCGGCCCTGCTCGCGACCATCGAGCGCGCGCTCGTCGAAAAGCCCAAGCCGCGCGTGTCGATAACCTACCCCGCCCCGCTGCTGGCCGACGCCGACAGCCTGGCCGCTTCCCTACCCCCGGGTCTGGCCGAGACCCCGGAGCAGCAGCGCCCACTCGCGCTGTGGGCGCTGACCAGCATCGAAGCAGACGACGAGCTGACCGAGATCGACCCGGCGCTACGCAAAGCGACGCTCGAGCTACGTGAGTCCTGTAGCCGTGACCTCGACCAAGAAGTGATCGCGGCGCGCTACGGCTTCATCGACGAGCATTTGCCGGAGCTGTACCGGCGGCTGGAGCGGCACCCGCAGAAGCGCAAGCTGTCCGAGCGCGCCGACCGCGTCGTGCTGCACCCGGTGTGGGGCTTCGGCCTGTTCATGCTGGTGATGCTGGTAGTGTTTCAGTCGCTATTTTCGTGGTCCGATCCGGCAATCTCGCTGATTGAGGACGCCTTCAGCTGGCTGCGCTCGGGCATCACGGCGCTCTTGCCGGCCAGTATTTTGCGCGACTTCGTGACCGAGGGACTGGTGAGCGGCGTCGGCAACGTGCTGGTCTTCTTGCCGCAGATCCTGCTGCTCTTCTTCTTCATTGGGCTGCTCGAAGACTCGGGCTACATGGCGCGCGTCGCCTACTTGATGGATCGCATCATGCGCAGCCTGGGCCTGCACGGGCGCGCGTTCGTGCCGATGCTGAGCGGCTTTGCTTGCGCGGTGCCGGCCATTTTGGCGACCCGCACCATGGAGCGGCAGCGCGATCGCCTGCTCACCATGCTGGTGATTCCGCTGATGACCTGTTCGGCGCGGCTGCCGGTGTATACGCTGATCATCGGCGCGCTGTTTCCGCCCTCGCAGGCCTTTGGCTTCTTGCCCGTGCAAGGGCTGCTGATGGTGGGCATGTACTTGTTCGCCACCGTCTTGACGTTGGTGGCGGCGGGCGTGCTCGGTCGCACGGTCGTGAAAGGCCGACGAGTGCCGTTGATTCTGGAGCTGCCACCCTATCGGCTGCCTAGCCTGCGCGGCACGCTGAAGATGATGTGGGAGCGCGCCACGGTATTCCTGAAGGAAGCCGGCACGGTGATTTTGGCCTGCACCGTCGTGCTTTGGGTGCTGCTCTCGTTCCCGCGCGCGCCCGAGCCGACGAGCGCGACAAACGCGCCCCCTACCGCACAAGTCACGGCGCCTGGCGCAGCCGCACAGCCCGCTCCGACGCCGCAGACGCCAGCGCCTGCCGCTGCCCCGAACCCCATCGCCCAAAGCTACGGCGGGCGGCTGGGGCACGCCATCGAACCGGCGCTCAAGCCGCTCGGCTTCGATTGGAAGATCGGCGTCGGCCTGATCGGCGCCTTCGCGGCGCGCGAGGTGTTCGTGGCGACGCTCGGCCTGGTATACGGCATCGACGCTTCTGGGGACGACGACACGCCCCTGCGTGAGCGCCTGCGCGCCGAGACGCGGGCTGACGGCAAGCCGGCCTACACGCCGTTGATGGGCTTGTCGCTTTTGATCTTCTTTGCCATCTCGTGCCAGTGCATGAGCACGCTGGCCGCGGTCAAGCGCGAGACCAAGAGCTACAAGTGGCCGGCGTTCATGTTCGCCTACATGACGGGGCTCGCGTACCTGCTCAGCTTCACCGTCTTCCAAGTCGGCCGCTTGCTTGGCTTTTGAGCCCCTGCCCCGCTCATTTTACGCGCGCCCCGTGCTCACGGTGGCAAAGGACGTGATCGGCAAGGTGCTGGTGCACCGTACGCGCCAAGGCCTGATGGCGGCTCGTATCGTGGAGGCCGAGGCCTACCGAGGTCCTGAAGACCGCGCGGCGCACTCGTGGGGCGGCCGCCGTACTGCCCGCACCGAGGCCATGTACGGCCCGCCCGGCTTTGCCTACGTGTTCTTCGTCTACGGCATGCACTGGCACATGAACCTGGTGACGACCCGGGAAGGCGCGCCGCACGCGGTCTTACTGCGCGCGGTCGAGCCGCTGGTCGGCGCCGAGCTCATGTCGCGCCGGCGCGGTCTGCCTGAGACCAACGTCAACTTGAGCAACGGCCCCGGCAAGCTGTGCCAAGCCTTCGACATCACCAAGCGCCACTACGGCGTCGACCTCACTTCTGGCAACTTGTTCTTGAGCGAGAGCGCGTCGCCAAGCCAGCGGCCAAAGCTCGGACGCTCCGCCCGCATCGGCGTCGACTACGCCGAAGCTTGGGCCGAAAAGCCCTGGCGATTCTTCGAGCTAGGCAATCGCTGGGTATCGCGCGCCCGCCCTTCCAAAAGCACCGCGCGCTGAGCAAGCCGGCGCAAGCACGCGCCGGCCGCTACTTCACCGGCAATGTGTAGGTGACGCTGAGCTTGGGGCGGGTGGTAGCGTCGCTCGCCTCCGAGGTGGCAAAGTCGGAGCCGTCGGTCGTCTCGACGCGCAAGTAGATGCCGTAGTTGGGCTGAGCGCCGCCGAGCCATGCCTTCACGGCAGCCGTGAGATCGATGGTCACTTGCCCCACCTCTTCGCAGGTGATGGTCTCGAGCTCTTTACCGACCTGGGGACGGTTGTTCCATTTGACCGAGAGCTCGGCCCACTCTTCGGCCACGTAAGAGACCTTGATCGGATCGCCGGCGTTCGTGCAGGTGAGCGACAGACTGGCTGCGCTCACCAAGGCGCCCTCCGGCACTTCTTGGAGTGGAGCGTTGAAGAGGATTTCGTAACGACACGCCAGATCGCCATCGACGTTCACGGTCTCGAGCGCGCCAAAGTTCATGTAGGGCAAGCACGAAGCGATCTGCGTTTCGTCGATGTCGGTGGTCTCGAACGTGACGGGCTGGGGGGGCTCGACCGGACCGCCGCCTTTGCCGGCGTCGCCCGTCGTGCCGGCGGAGCCGCCTTGGCCGCCCGCCTTACCGGCCTCGTTGCCGGTTCCTGAAGCGCCAGCGCTGCTCTTTCCGCCGGTGCCATTGCTGCCCCCGCTGCTGGCCTTGCCGCCGTTGGCACTGCCGCCCGCGCCGGCGGAGCCGGCTGGCTTTCCGCCCGAGCCCCCGCTGCTGCCGCCCGCTTCGGCGCTGCTGCCGCCTGTGGAAGTAGTAGCCGCCTCCGCGCCGTGACCTGCCGCGGCGCCGCTGCTGGAGCCACTGCTAGTGGCAGCGCTGCCCCCGTCCGTCGACTGCAGGTTGGTGTCGTCGAAATCAGCGCTCGAATCGTGCTGGCAGGCGCTCGCCAAAACGGCTGCGCCAAGCGCGATCCGAGAGCCCAAGACTCTTCGAATTGAGGCCATCGCGGTTACCTCTGATCAGGTGTAGCACAGCCGACTGGGCAGCTTGCCTATTCCGTTCTCGTGATAGAAGCACAGTGACGTCGATGATTGAAGCTCCGAGAGACCTGGTTCAAAGCGGACGCCTTCGTGGCAAACGCATCACGCTTTGCGTTACGGGTAGTGTGGCTGCCTACAAAGCCGTACTCCTACTCCGCGCGCTGAAGCAGGAGGGCGCGGAGCTGGAAGTGGTGCTCACGCATGGCGGCGCTCAGTTCGTCGGCGCAGCCACTTTTGCGGGTCTCACGGGGCGCGCGCCGCACACCGCGATGTTCAAAGACGACCTCGCCGGAGAGCTGCACGTCGAGCTCGCGCGACGCAGCGACCTGCTCATCGTCGCGCCCGCGACGGCCGACGTGCTGGCGCGCCTCGCGCAAGGCCGCGCCGATGACCTGCTGACCGCCACCGCGCTGTGCGCGACCTGCCCGGTTTTGGTCGCCCCCGCCATGCACCCCAGCATGTGGTCTCACCCGGCCACGCAACGCAACGTCGGCACCTTGGTGAGCGATCAGCGTGTCGGCTTCGTCGGCCCGGTCTCGGGTGAGGTCGCGTCGGGAGACGTCGGGCTCGGCCGCATGGCAGAGCCTGAGACCATCCTGTCGTTCATCATCGCCCAGCTCACCCACGGCAGCCTGCGCGGCCGGCACATCGTGGTCAGCGCAGGCCCCACCGCCGAAGACATCGACCCGGTGCGCTTCATCAGCAACCGCTCGTCCGGCAAAATGGGCTTCGCTTTGGCCGAGCGCGCAGCCGCGCACGGGGCCAAAGTCACGCTCGTGGCAGGCCCTGTCGCGCTGCCAACCCCCGCTGGCGTCACCCGCGTCGACGTGCGCAGCGCGCTCGCCATGCGCGGCGCCATTTGGCAAGCCCTCAAGCCTGACCTCAGCGGCGCCGACGCGCTGATCATGACCGCCGCCGTCGCCGACTATCGCCCGGCCGAGACACACGCCAGCAAGCTGAAGCGCGGCGAGAGCAGCATCGGCCTCGAGCTGGTACCCAACGACGATCTCTTGGCGGAGATTGGCCTATCGCGCAAAGCCGAGCTGCCGGTGCTGGTCGGCTTCGCCCTGGAGACCGAAACGGACGAAGCCCTGATCCACGCCGCCCGGGGCAAATTGGCCAAAAAGCGCGTCGACATGGTGGTGGCCAACCACCCCGACACGTCGATTGGCCGCGACAGCATCTCGGGCAGCTTGGTCAAAGTGCGCGACGCCGACGCCTTCGGCCCCATCGGCAAGCGCGATGCCGCCGATCGCATTCTGGAATTCGTGGCCGCCGAGCTGGGCAAGCGCGACCCACGGAAGTGACGCAGATGAAGCTAACAATCCTGACGGTGACGCTGATCACGGCCGCCATGGCCTTTGCTTTCCGGATCGACGTGGCTGGAAGCGTCTGGTTCTGGCTCTCGCTGGGCGTCCCCTACGCGGGCTTGGCAGCGCTCGCGGTCTACAAGCTGTGGGACGAAGGCGCGCTCATCGACGTGCTCGGGCCGAAATGGGGCGATTTTTCGCTCGGTTTCGTCACTGGCGCCATTCTGCTCGCGGCCGAGCTCGGAGCGCGCGCCGTGCTGGCTCCGGCCGGCAGCACCCGCTTGTCGTGGCTGTTCCGCATCTACGCGCAAATCGGCGATACGGACGCCGTGCAGCGCTCGGTGCTGTACACGGGCGCACTGTTGCTGATCGTGGTGTGCGAAGAGCTGGTGTGGCGCTCGCTGGTGCTCGACGAGCTGACTCGGCGCTTCGGCTCGCGCCGGGCCTGGCCCATCGCGGCCCTGTGCTACGGCGCCACCGCGCTGCCCACGCTCTACACCTTGCGCGACCCCGTCGCCGGCTACAACCCCCTGCTCGTGACCGCGGCGCTTGGCTGTGGCCTGGTGTGGAGCTTCTTGGCTTCCATCAAGGGCCGGCTGATTCCGGTGATCATCGCGCACGGCGTATTCACCTATTTCTCACTCGTCCAGTTCCGCTGGCCGTTTTGATCTCGCGCGGCTCAATCCTCACGCCTCACGCCGCAGCACTTCCTTAGAGCTCCGCGGCTACTTCGGCGATCACGCGGCGCAGCCAGCGCTGGCCCGGGTCGGCGTTTTGCTGCTCGTGCCAGACTTGGCCGATCGAGCCCTTGGGCAACGCCAACGGCGGGCGAAACAGCTTGAGCCCCAGCGGCCCCGCGAACACCTCGGCCACGCGCCGGTCGAGCGCGGCCACGAAATCCGTCTGCGAAACCAACACCGGCACGGTCAAAAAATGCGAGACCCGCGCGCCGATCGTGCGCTGCTTGCCCAACGCCGCGAGCGCGCGGTCGACCGAGCCGGTACCGTCGACCTTGGCCGAAACCAGCACGTGCGTAAGCTGCAGGTACTGCGCGAGCGTGAGCTTGCTCTTCACGGTCGGGTGGCGCCGACGCACCACACACACGTACTCGTCGTCGAACAGCGTTTGCTCGTAGTGGTGCGGAGGCAGCTTGCCGTAGAAGCCGAGCATCAGGTCCACTTCGCCGCGCGCCAGCTCGGGCGGGGCTTCGTGCAGGCCCCAAGGGCGTAGCGCCAAGCGCACGCGCGGAGCCTCTTTGGCCAGGCGCCGCAGCAGCGCCGGCAGCAGCACGAGCTCCACGTAGTCGCTGGCGGCGATCACGAAGCGGCGCTCGCTCGTGGCCGGCTCGAAGCTCGACCCCGTCAAGGCGCCCTGCAAGAGCTGCAAGCCTTTGCGGATCGGCTCGGCCAGCTCTTTGGCGCGCGCCGTCGGAGTCAAGCCGGTGCGGTGGCGGACGAACAACGCGTCGTCGAACAGCTCGCGCAGCTGGGCGAGTGTGTTGCTCATGGCTGGCTGGGTGACCCCAGCGCGGCGCGCGGCCCTCGTGACGCTGAGCTCCTCGAACAGGGCATCGAACGCCACCAGCAAGTTCAGGTTGATCGCGCTGATATTCACAGGTCGTATATCTTACATCAGGAACATCAGTTCGACGACTGACAGATGGAAGCGCATGTTCAGCGAGCGAGCCAGGCAGCTCGCCGTACCTCCCCAGCCAAAGGAATCATCATGCTTTCCCCGACCGTCAGTCCCTCATTCGCCGTTCCGTTCGAGATCAGCGTCCAAGAGCTCGCCACCCGCCTGAACAGCAGCAAGCCCCCGGCCGTAGCCGAGATTCTCGGCCCGCAGTACTTCGCGAGCGGTCACCTACCCGGCGCCATCAACCTCCCGCTCGAAGGCTTTGCCGAAAGCGCCGTGCGCCACCTGCCGAACAAGTCAGCGGACATCGTCGTCTACTGCGCCAGCGCCACCTGCCAAAACTCGGACATCGCCGCCCGCAAGCTACAGTCGCTCGGCTACCAAAACGTGCGCCTCTTCCGCGGCGGCAAAGCCGCCTGGAAAGACGCCGGCCACCCCCTCGTCACGGGCTAGCGAGCGGGCAGGAAGGCGGGAAGGCGGGAAGTAGAGAGGAAGGATTTTTTGGGCGGGGGCCGGTTGCCTCGAGCTCGCGAGCTCGCGCTCGCCCATCCCTTCCCGCCTTCCCGCCTTCCTGCGATCCGCTCGTGGCGGCCGTCAGCCTGCGAACTTGGACAGGTCTTCTTCCGACACGTCGAAGTCGCTGAAGACGTTTTGCACGTCTTCGTGGTCGTCGAGCGCTTCGACGAGGTTCAAGCACACCTCGGCGTCGCGCTCGGTGACCGTCTTCTTGTTCTTGGGGACGTACGCGGCCTTGGCGGACTGAATCGGCAGCTTGGCGGCTTCGAGCGCGGCCGAGACCTTGTCGACGTCGTGCGGGGGCGTATAGACGGCCCAGACTTCGCCTTCGTCGCGGTAGTCCTCGGCGCCGGCTTCCAGCGCGGCTTCCATCAGCTGGTCTTCGGTGACCTTGCTCTTCTCGAGCGTGATCACGCCCAGGCGATCGAAGGCCCAGGCAGCCGTGCCGGCGCCGGCCATGTTGCCGTTGTGCTTCTCGAAGATTTTCCGGATCTCGGCGGCGGACCGGTTGCGGTTGTCGGTCATGCCTTCGACCAAGAACAGCGTGCCCTGGGGTCCTGTGCCCTCGTACAGCACCTCGTCGTAGGCGGCGCCCTCCAGCTCGCCCGTGCCGCGCTGGATGGCGCGCTTGATGTTGTCGGCGGGCATCTGTTGCGCGCGACAGTCCTGCACGGCTTTGCGCAGGCGGGGGTTGGCGTCGACGTCACCACCACCAATGCGCGCCGCGGTGGTTACCTCGCGGATCAGCTTGGTGAAGATCTTGCCGCGTGCGGCGTCGGTCTTGCCCTTCGCACGCTTGATGGTTGCCCATTTGGAGTGGCCGCTCATGCGGCGCCGTGAGTAACACGGCATTGCCCGAAAATCAGGCCTCTTGGGGGGGAAGGCCCACTCTGGCTGGTCATTTCTCCACATTTCCGGGCCGGCCACGCGCGCGAAGAGCCAGCCGGGGGCTGCGCGCTGCCCGAGCAGTGCTAGGCTCGGACCCATGGGACAGGGTCAATTGGGCGGAGCTATCAATCATAGCCAGGGTTCGGCGGGGGCCGGCAACCTGGCTCGCTATCGGGTCGTCGCGCTGCTGGTGCTGACGGCCTGCTTCGTGGCCGTCAAAGCCATCGGACACGACTACTGGGCGGTGGGCTTCGGCCTCGCCGTCATGGCGCTCATTCTCTTGACGCCGGAGTCGCCGGAGCACCGCGAGCCGTGGCGCCCGCATGCGCTGCGGGTCGTCTCGGCGTGCTTCGTGGTGGTCACGGTCGCGTCCATTTGGACGACCTTGACCATGCACTGACGTAGCGCGGCAGCGTCACCAGGCACCGCGTATTGCGCGCCGTTCAGCGACTCTCGAGCCGCTCCTTGCGAAGGTACGCGATGAGCTGAGGCTCGGCCGCGACCATCGTGTACTCCTGCTCGAGAAAGGCGGAAAGCTGCGCCCAATCGTCGAGCGGGTCGCCGCCCATGTCGTGGTGGTAGGTCGACCACAAGATGAGGGCCGGCGGGTGTCGCTCGAGGTCGCCCATGAAATTCTTGGTGACATCACCGCGGCGGAGTTCGAGGCGTCCGTAGCCGCGATTGCAGGTGTTGGTGTTGAGCGTCGTGATGGTGCCGATGGTCTTGTAGACGCGGCTGGGAGCGAGCCGATGGCAGTGCTCGTAGACGCTCCACGCCTGCCACCCCCAAGCCAGCACGGTGTCGTCCGGCTTCAAGAGCGGCTCGAGACGGCGGCAAATGCCGGCCACTTTGTGGTCGTTGGTGACGAAATAGTATTGCAGCCAGAAGCGCTCATGGAGGCCTGGCAAGGCCGCCAACAAGCCCAGAACGACCGGAAAAGCGCGCAACAGCTTGGTCCACCCGCGCGCTTCGAAGCCGGCGAACAGGCGCGCCCACAGCCCCGTCGGTCGAAACGCCAGCACGGCGAGCGCGGGCCAAAGCTGCGCGTTGTCGTGCGTGAAGAAGCGCAGCGTCATGGTCACGCCGAGCAGCGACGCGCCCAAGAAAACCCAGGGAACGAAGCCGATGCGCGAGCTGCGCACGTCGAAGCGCCCGGGCAAGATACCGAGCAGCGCCACGCCCAACATGGCCGGCATCTGATCCGGCAGGCACTGCATGCCGACGCCAGCGGCGTTCAGGTAGCCACCGGCGCCTTTCACCACCAAGCCGACGTACTCGCGCCCAAAGCTCTGGCTCTGGCGCAAGCCCTGGCCCAGCACGTCGAGCCGGCCTTGCGCCCAGAACGGCAACGCCACCAGCAGCGCCGCAAATAGCGCCCCGCATAGACCCCACGCCGGCAGCGACAGCGCACGCACGAAGTCTCGCCGCCACAGCTCGCGCAGCCACAGGCAGCCGAAGAGCAACAAAAGCGGCCAAGCCGACGGTTTGATCGACACCGCCAAGAGCGCCAGGGCCCCGGCAAAGCTCCAGGCTACCGCGTAGTGCCACTCGCTCCGGGCGCGCGTGGCGCGAGCCGCGGAGGCCGCTGCCAGCGTGAACGGCAGCGCCATCCAGAACGAGTAGTTGATGTCAGCGTCGTTGGCGACGACGGACGCCGCTGCGTGCAGGAGCGCAATCCGCCTGCCCCAGCGGTCGCCGTAGCAAGCCTTGCCCAGCGCACCCGCCGCCAGCGACGTCAAGCTGCCCCAGATGACGCCCAGGACCCACACGCCGCGCAGCCCCCCCAGCCACAGCGCCGGCGCCAACAGCACGAACGCTCCAGGCGGCTTCACCTCCGCCGAGCTCAAGTAGGGCAGCTTGCCGGCCAGCAAGAGCCGCGCGTTGTAGACGATGCCGGTCACGTCCAGGTTGCGGAACCCTGGATCGATGACGCCACGGCCCAACCACAGCGCGTTGAGCACCAAGACGCCGAGCAGCACCTTTCGCCACGAGCCGCTCGAGGGGCCTGGATGGTCCGAGTCCAACGAAGCCAAGCGCCCCGGCGGTTACCATGGGATCTCACGCGCCGATGCGAAGATCCGCAGCGGAGGCGTTACTTTTCGAGAAAACGCGTTCTACGCGGCGTGCAGCTTGCGAACCGGGCGCTTCACCGAGGGCGGTGGCTCGGCGGCCTTTGGCAAAGCCGTAGCGGAATGATCCGCCTGGCTCTCCAAAAAGCCGATCAGGCGCTCACGCAGCTCGTAAAACTGCGGATCGTCGAGCACCGTGTGGCGCTCGCGCGGCCGCGGCAGCGTCACGTCCATGATCTCTCCCACCCGAGCGCGTGGGCCGGAGGTCATCATCACCACGCGATCGGACAAGAACACGGACTCGTCGACGTCGTGGGTCACGAGCAACAGCGTCTTTTTGTCTTCGCGCCAGAGCTGAAGCAGCACGTCTTGCAGCTCACAGCGCGTGATGGAGTCGAGCATGCCGAACGGCTCGTCCAGCAAGAGCATCCGCGGCGAGAGCGCGAAGGCGCGGGCCAAACCGACGCGCTGGCGCATGCCCGCCGAGAGCTCTGCCGGCTTCTTGTGCAGCGCGTCCCCCAAGCCCACCCGCGACAGGTAATGGCTGGCCTTCTCGATGCGCTGGGCCTGCGATGCCTTGGGCATGGCTTGTTCGAGGCCGATCACCACGTTCTCGAGCGCGGTCATCCAGTGAAACAGGCACGGCGCCTGAAACACCACGCCGCGATCGGTGCCAGGCTCGGTTACTTCCCGGCCAGCCATGATCACGGTGCCTTCGGTCGGACCGGTGAGGCCTGCGACGATCGACAGCACGGTCGACTTGCCGCAGCCCGAGTGGCCGATCAGGCTGATGATCTCGCCCTCGGCCACCGTGAGGTCGAAGCCTTCGACCACCGGCACCTTGCCGAGCGGTCCCGGGAAGGCCTTGGCCAGGTTCCAAATCTCCAGGAATTTCTTGTGGTTCATGGGCTTACCTCGGCAATTTGAACGGGCTCGCTAGTTGCGGCGTGGCTCTTCGGTTCGAGCTTGGGCGCCTCTTTGGCGTCCAAGGCGTGCTCTGCATCGTGCTGGTCTCGTGCAGCGCGCTCGGCGCGCTTGGCTTTGCCGGACTCGAGCAGGTACTCGAGCACGCTCAGCCGGATGGCGCGGAAGCGCGGGTCGTGGTTCAGCTCTTTGCGATCGCGCGGGCGTTCGATCTCCACGGTGGTGGCAGGTCCTAGCGAAGCGCGAGGACCTGCGCCGAGAGGAATGATGCGATCGGACAGCAGAATGCCTTCGTCCACGTCGTTGGTGATGAGCAGCATGGTCTTGCCGCTCTCTTGGCTGATGCGCTGCAGCTCACCCTGCAGCACCCCGCGGGTCAACGCGTCGAGCGCGCCAAACGGCTCGTCGAGCAGCAGCACCTCGGGCTCGATGGCGAGGGCCCGGGCGACCGACACGCGCTGACGCATGCCACCCGATAGCTCACGCGGGCGTTTGCCCGCAGCCGGCCCCAGGTTCACCATCTCGACGAACTTCATGGCTCGGTCGCGGCGTTCCGCGGCCGACATCTTGGGGAACACCTGATCGACAGCCAGCTGCACGTTCTCCAGCACGCTGAGCCACGGCAAGAGCGAGTAGTTCTGGAACACGACGCCGCGCTCCGGGCCTGGCCCCGTGACGATCTTTCCATCGACCTTGACCGTGCCTTGGTCGGGCTTGATGAGCCCAGCCAGCAGCGAAACTAGCGTGGTTTTGCCGGCTCCGGAGTAGCCGACAATCGACACCAGCTCGCCCCTCTCGATCGAGAGATTGACGTCTTCGAGCACGTGCGTGCGCTTCTCTGCGCTGCCATAGCCCTTACTAACTCCGGAAAGCTCGATGAACGCCATGACTCAGGCCGCCTTGAAACGCCGCTCGACCAGGCCCATGACGCGGTCGAGCATGAAGCCCACGATGCCGATGGTGAGGATGCACAGGATGATGTGCTCGTAGATCAGCGCGTTGTACTCCTGCCAAAGGAAGCCGCCGACGCCAGGCGACCCCGTCAGCATCTCGGCTGCCACGATGACCAGCCAGGCAATGCCGAGGCTCAGGCGAAATCCGGTGAACATGTACGGCAACGCCGCCGGGATCGTCACTTTGACCAGCGTCTTCCACGGCGACAGCTTGAGCACGCGCGCTACGTTGATGTAGTCCTGAGGAATCGAGCGCACGCCGAGCGCCGTGTTCATGACCGTCGGCCACATGGAGCACATGGCGATGGTGAAGATGCCGGCCGGCTCCGGCTTTTGGAACAACACCAAGCCGAGCGGTAGCCAAGCCAGCGGAGACACCGGCCGCAGCACCTGGATGATCGGGTCGAACGTGTTGGTAAAGCCCTTGGACATGCCCAAAAACAGGCCCAAAGGCGTGCCGAGCACGATGGCCAGAGCGTAGCCCTTTGCCACGCGAATCAGCGAATACCAGGTGAAGCGCAAGATGCCCTGGTCGAGCTCCCCGCGCTTCTCGAACGGCTCCAGAATGTAGGGCTTGCTGATCTCCCAGGTCTTGAGCGGTGACGGCAAGCTCTCCGCGAAGCTGGCGCTTGCGACCGCCCAGAGCAGGACGACGCAACCTGCCCCCACCATTGGCAGCAGAAAGTATTTGATCAAACCGTCAATCAGGTTGCTTTTCATCGGTGTTCTCGGGCTCTCAGCTCTTCATGGAGTGGACGGCGAATGAAGTGGCGAACTTCTCGGGCTCTTTGGGATCGAAGGTCGAACCGTCGAACAAGGTCTCGGGTGCATCGCTCTGGCCGCCGTGAGCGACGCCCAGCTCCTTCATCGCCTCTTCGTAGATGTCGGTGCGCATGACCTGCTTGGCGACGCCTTCGTAGTCCGGCGCGCCAGTGACCATGCCCCAGCGACGGAACTGCGACAGCCAGAACTTGGCGTACTTGGGCTGCGGGTAGTTGCAGTTGCGGCTACTGAAGATCATGTAGTTCTCGTCCTCCTTCTTGCGACCGTCGCCGAAGTCGTAGTGACCTTGGAGGCGGCCCAAGATGAGCTCGGGCGCGCAGTTGATGTAGGTGGCTTTCGACACGATCGCCGCTTGTTCTGGGCGGTTTTTCATGTCGTCCAGCCAGACGCTGGCCTCGTGCAGGGCCTTGATGACGGCCTTGACCGTCTTCGGGTTCTTCTGCGCGAACTCTTCGGTGAAGGCGCACACCTTCTCCGGATGATCTTTCCAGATTTCTTGAGTGGTGATCGCGGTGTAGCCGATGCCATCGGCGATGACACGAGCGTTCCACGGCTCACCGACGCAAAAGCCGTCCATCTTGTCGACCTTCATGTTGGCAACCATCTGCGGAGGCGGAATGGTCACGAGCGAAACGTCGGAATCTGGATTGATGCCGCCGGCAGCCAGGAAGTAGCGCATCCACATCGCGTGGGTACCTGGAGGGAAGGTCATGGCGAAGGTCATGGGTGCACCCTTCTTCTTCGCCTCGTCGACCAACGGCTTGAGCGCCTTGGGGTCCGCCGCGATCTTGCCCTTCAGCGCGGCCTTCAGCGTGATGGCTTGACCGTTGCGATTCAGCATCCACGGGATCACCATCGGCTTCTTCGGTGAGCCCAGTAGGCCCATCGTCGAAGCGATGGGCATACCGATCAGCATGTGCGTGCACTGAATGTCGCCGTTGGAGAGCGAGTCACGAATGGCGGCCCAGCTGGCGCCCTTCACGATGGTGGCGTTGATA
>DATAKF010000302.1:0-7658 GCA_036261775.1 Polyangiaceae bacterium
GGTGCCGGCCCCATCGCAAGCGCAGCTCGCGCTCCCGCAGCTGCCCGACGCGCTCGGTCCCGCCGCAGCGCCCGCGTCTCCATTGGCGGCGCCTGCGTCTGCGTTGAGCGCGCCCGCGTCTCCGACGGTCTCGACGCCGCCCACGCCGCCCAGCGTTCCCCCCGTCGGCGCGCCACCCTTTCCGCCGCTCGCTGCGTGACCAAGACCGCCAACACCACCCTGCACTCCAGTGGAAGGCGTTCCGCCTTCGTTGCCGCTCGTCGAGCTGCTGGCGCTGGCGCCCTCGGCGCCGCGGCCCCCGTGGCCAGCGTCTGCAGCCGCTCGCCCAGCGCTACCGCTCGTGGCGTCACCGCCCGGGTGCGATGCCGTTGCGCCCCCGCACCCAACGAACACCAACGCCGCGTACACCAGTCCAACGCCCCCCAGGACGCGATGACGACCGAGAACACGCTGCTGTGTGGACAGCCCGACGCGATAGCGGGATAGGGCTTCCAACGTCGACATCGACGCGCAGTATCGCAGCCCTGCGACACCGGCGCCAAGAAGCGGCACGGTGACGACACCCGCTCGAGCGGCTTGGTGCAAATCATTCAGAGTGTCCGGAGCTGTTTGGTGTCCCTCAACGATCGCGGCGCTCGGTACGGCAGGCGACCGCACCTACCGTGGCGAGGCTTCGTAGACAACGCGCAGACCACCACCGCGCGACGCGGGCGCGCCGCGAATCACGCCAGCCACAACGTCGGGATCCGCTGCGCTCAAGCTGCCGCCAAGCAGCACTGGATTGTCCATGCCGGCCTGCCAACGCCAACCAGGTTGGCAGGTGCAAGGCTCGCGCTGCTCTTCCATGCCTGCCGACCAAAGGGCACGGCCTTTGCTAATCTTGGCCTTCAATGTGGCGTCGGGTATTGCCGTTGGGAGTCTGGATGCTGGCCCTTGCTTGTGGCGGCAACGTCGAAGGTGGCGGCGACAAGGATCCGGAAGGCGGCGAGCCCACCACTCCGGCCCCGACCAGCAATGAGCCCGACGACCCCGACTTTGGCAGGGACAATCCAGACGCAGATGTCGATCTGGGGGATTGCAAGCTAGGGCCGGTCGAGAACTACAGCTCGCCCGCGCCGTGCGCTTGGGTGGCAGAGAAGCGTTGCTACAGCTCGCGCGAGATGGCCTGTAACTGCGCCTGCCCGCGCTCGCGCAACAGCCAGTGTGCTAGCGGCTTCGAGGACGGCCCGGATGGGCACGTCTGGGTAACGTGTAACTGAGCGAGTTCGGAGAACGCCGGTCGTCGAGCGGCTCTCAAGCTAGCCGCCCGACGCTGGCCGCCTGCAGCAAAGCGCCGCCGCCACTCGCGCTGGTTTGCCGTCTGCGAATCGCGAGATCTGTGCGCCGCGTTTCGTGAGACCATTCGCCCCAAATGGGAACCACGGCAGGCGAGCCAGCCTCGGGGAGCCTGGATGTGACGGAGGCAGGCGCCCGTGTCGCGGCGGTCCCCCGCACCGTGGAGGAACGCGAGAGCGAGCTCGCACGGTTGTCGCGCCTGTACGAGGCGCTACGGCAGGTCGGTCAAGCCATCGTCAGCGTCCCGACGCGCGCCGAGCTGTTCGAGAGACTATGCCGTGTGCTGGTCGAGCAGGCAGGCATGCGTATGAGTTGGATTGGTTGGCAGCAGCCTGACAGCAGCGTGCTGGCGCCGCTGGCGTCCTTTGGCGATGACGAAGGTTACCTGCAAGCAATCCGCGTGCTCGTGAACGACCTACCGGAGGGACGCGGCCCCACCGGTACGGCGTTCCGAGAGGCTCGGCCCTACGTTTGCAACGATCTGCAGAGCGACACAGCCACGCTGCCCTGGCGCGCGGAGGCCGAGCGTCGAGGCTTCCGTGCCTCAGCGGCCTTTCCGGTCCGCGAAGGCGGTGAAGTGCGCGGTACGTTGACGGTCTACGCTGGCGAGGTCGGCTACTTCGGCGAGAGGGAGATCTCCTTGATCGCCCAGGCAGCCAACGATCTGTCCTTCGGGCTCGACAACCTGACGCGCGAGCAAGCGCGAAAGCACGCCGAACAGGCGCTGCGCCGGGAGCGAGACTTCTCGAATGCCGTGCTCGCCAGCTTGCCAGGCGTCTTCTACCTGTATGACAAAAACGGCAAATTTCTGCGGTGGAATCGCAATTTCGAGCGCGTGACGGGCTACACCGCTGAAGAAATTTCGCTCAAGCAGCCGCTCGACTTCTTCCACCCAGCCGAGCGTCCACTACTCGCCGAGCGCATCAGGGCCGTCTTCGACCAGGGCGAGTCGACCGCCGAGGCAGGCTTCCTATCCAAAGACGGCCGCCTGACCCCGTATCACTTCACCGGCGTGCGTGCGGAGCTCGACCATGAGGCTTGCTTGGTCGGCGTGGGCATCGACATCAGCGAGCGCGTCGGTGCGGCCGCAGCAGTCGCGCGCAGCGATGCCCGCTACCGCGCCCTCTTCGAGCAGGCGCCCGACGGCATACTGATCGCAGATCCGCAGAGCTATTACCTGGATGCCAACCCGAGCATGTGCGGCATGCTCGGCTACACGCGCGACGAGCTAGTCGGTAAGCACGCGTCGGACATCGTGGTGGCTGCGGAGCTGCCCGAGGTTGGCGTGGCGCTCGACACCATCAAATCTGGAAACGCCTACCATCGCGAGCTGCGCTTCCGTCGTAAGGACGGCTCGACCTTCGCGGCCGAGGTCATGGCCACCCAGATGCCCGACGGCAACCTGGTGGGGATCATCCGCGACGTGACCCAACGCAAGCTGGCAGAGGCCGCGTTGCGTGAGCTCAACGACACGCTCGAGCAGAAGGTAGCGCTGCGCACCAGCGAGCTGCAGCAGGCTCTCGTGCGGGCCGAGGCCGCCGATCGCCTCAAATCGGCGTTCTTGGCCACCATGTCGCACGAGCTACGCACCCCGCTGAACTCGATCCTCGGTTTCACGGGCATCGTGCTGCAGGGGATGGCCGGCCCCTTGACGCCTGAGCAAACCAAGCAGCTTGGCATGGTGCGCGGCAGTGCTCGGCACCTGCTCGACCTGATCAACGACCTACTGGACCTCTCGAAGATCGAGGCTGAACAGCTAGAGGTTCATCACGAAGTCTTCGACCTGCGAGCGTCGCTCGACAAGGTGATGGCGTCAGTGGCACCGCAGGCCGAGAAGAAGGGGCTGTGGCTGCGCACCAGCGTGGTCGAGGGGCTGACCGAGATCGAGAGCGATCGGCGTCGGGTGGAGCAGATGCTGCTGAACCTGGTCAGCAATGCCATCAAGTTCACCGAGCGCGGCGGAGTGACGCTTACGGTCGAGCGCGTAGCAGCGTTTCGAGTCGAGGTAGATGCCCCGCCGCGCCGGGCCGTCCGGCTGCGTGTTGCGGACACTGGCATCGGGGTGAAGCCCGAGCACCTGCCAAAGTTGTTCCAACCCTTCAGCCAGCTCGATACCGGGCTGTCACGACAGCACGAAGGCACCGGCCTGGGCCTAGCGATCTGCCGGCGACTGGCCGGGCTACTGGGCGGCGAGATACGCGTCAGGAGCGAATGGGCTAAGGGTAGTGAGTTCACGATCACGCTGCCTTGCGGAGGGGACAACATATGAGGCGTACGGCTCTAATCATCGAGGACAACGAGCAGAACCGCTACCTTGCGACGTTTCTTTTGGAGCGGCACGGCTACCAGGTGACGAGCGTGACCAACGGTCCAAGCGCGCTCGAGCTGCTCCAAATCCAGGTGCCGGATGTCATCCTGCTCGACATTCAGTTGCCGGGCATGGACGGCTACGCGGTGGCCCGGCTGCTGCGCAGCATCGAGGCGCTGCGCGCTACGCCCATCATCGCGGTAACGTCGTACGCCATGGTCGGCGATCGCGAAAAGTCGATTGCAGCCGGCTGCAACGGGTACATAGAAAAGCCGATCGATCCGCAGACGTTCGTGGCGGAGATCGAGCAAGTCCGGGTCGCGCTCCAAGGTGGCGCGCCATGACGCTGGCGCTGCTGGTGGAGGACAACGAACAGAATTTGTATTACCTGCAGGCGCTGCTGCAAGGTCACGGCTGGAGCGTGATCTCAGCCAAGCACGGCGCGGAGGCACTGGTCAAAGCTCGCCAAGCCACGCCAGATCTCGTCATTTCTGACCTGCTGATGCCGGTGATGGACGGCTACACCCTGCTTCGTCACTGGAAGGCTGACGCACGACTGCGGGCCATCCCGTTCGTGGTGTACACCGCTACCTACACGGAACCGGAGGACGAGCGCTTGGCGTTGTCGCTGGGCGCCGACGCCTTCATTCTCAAGCCGTGCGAGCCCGAGGACTTCATGGCGCGCGTCGAGAGAGTGCGGAGCCAAGTGAGTCTGGGTCACGTCAATCGGCCCAGAACCGAAGGTGGCGCCGCGGACGCGACGCTGGAGCTCTACAGCGAGACCCTGATCCGCAAGCTCGAGGAAAAGTCCCTCCTGCTCGAGCAAGCCAACCGCACGCTGCTCGAGGAGCAAGCGGAGCTGGTGCTGCGAGATCGCGCGATCCGCGCGGTGTCGCAGGGCATCGTGATCACCGATCCACACGCGGCCGACAATCCGATCATCTACGCGAGCCCGAGCTTTGGGCAGTTGACGGGCTATGCGCTGGCGGACGTGCTCGGCCGGAACTGCCGGTTTTTGCAAGGAACCGATACCGACCCTAGCGCCGTGGCTCAGCTCCGCGCCGCCGTCACTGAAGCGCGGGCCTGCACGGTGGAGCTGCTGAACTACCGCAAAGACGGCTCGACCTTCTGGAGCAACCTGGCGATTTATCCGGTGCGCGACGCTGGAGGGACGCTCGTGCACTTCGTCGGCGTGCAAACGGACGTGACAGAGCGCCGCGAGCTGGAATCTCAGCTGCGCCAAGCGCAAAAGATGGAAGCAGTCGGGCAGCTGGCAGCGGGCGTGGCGCACGACTTCAACAACTTGCTGTCAGTGGTGCTCGGCTACTCGGCGCTCGTGCACGAGCAGCTGGAGCCACATAACCCGCTGCGCGAGGACGTGCTGGAAATTCAGCGAGCCGGCGAGCGCGCCACCGACTTGGTTCGACAGCTGCTGGCCTTCAGCCGTCGCCAGATGCTGAACCCGCGCGTGCTCGTGCTGGCGGAGCTGGTGCGTGGGCTCGAAAAGATGCTGCGGCGCTTGGTCGGCGAAGACGTGGACGTGGCGGTCTTCGGTGACAGCGTGGGCCGCGTGCAGGCCGACCCGACGCAGCTCGAGCAAATTATCGTGAACCTCGCCGTCAACGCGCGGGATGCCATGCCAACGGGGGGCAAGCTCACCATCGAAGTGAGCGACGTCGAGCTGGACGCGCCGTATGTATCGAGCCACAGCGAGGTCGCGCCGGGCGCCTACGTGATGCTGGCCTTCACGGACACTGGCAGTGGCATGACCGCAGCCGTGCGCGAGCACATCTTCGAGCCCTTCTTTACCACCAAGGAACTAGGCAAAGGCACGGGCCTGGGCCTCTCGACGGTATTCGGCATCGTGAAGCAGAGCCGCGCGCACATCTGGGTGTACAGCGAGCCCGGACACGGCTCTACGTTCAAGCTGTACTTTCCGCGAGTCGATCAAGCCGCTGACGACGTCGCAGTCAGCGCGCCCGAGCCGACGACCCTGCGCGGTCGCGAGACGATCTTGCTGGTCGAGGACGACGAGCAAGTGCGTACCATGTTGAGCTTGATTTTGCGCCGCAACGGCTACCAGGTCTTGGACGCCCAAAACGGCGGAGAGGCGTTCCTGATTTGCGAACAGCACGCTGGCGATGTCCATCTGCTGCTGACCGACGTGGTGATGCCGCGCATGAATGGCCAGCAGCTGGCGGCGCGGCTGTGCTCGCTGCGGCCGCGGCTGAAGGTCTTGTTCATGTCCGGCTACACTGAGAGCGCGGTGTTGCATCAAGGCGTGTTGGAGGCGGGCGCGGCTTTCATGCAAAAGCCCATCACCCCCCAAGGGTTGCTGCGCAAGACGCGCGAGACGCTGGACGCAGAGGCCGAGCCTCCGCCTGCAAAGCTATAACGTTAAGAGCGTGAGCCGCGCAGCCTGGCTAGGCGTTCGCCGATGGCTTGCTCGAGGCCTTGTTGCGTGGGTTCGTAGAAGCGCGTCCCTTCGAGCGCTTCTGGCAGGTAGCTCTCGCCGGGGACGACGCTGCCTTCGAAATCGGGCGGGTATTTGTAGCCGTCGCCGTAGCCTTCGGCCTTCATCAACTTGGTCACCGCGTTGCGCAGCTTCTTCGGTGTCGGCAGCGCGCCATGCTGCTCGATCGCGGCGCGCGCCGCGCCGATGGCGGCTTTCACGGCGGCTGATTTGGGGCAGCTGGCCAGGTACAGGCAAGCGTGGGCGAGCGGGTAGATGCCTTCTGGCATGCCCATGCGTCGAAACGCCGCGTCGGCGCTGGTGGCCACCTGCAGCGCGCGCGGGTCCGCGTTGCCGACGTCTTCGCTCGCAAAGATCATCAAGCGCCGCAGCAAGAACAACGGATCTTCTCCGGCGTCCAACATGCGCAAGAGCCAGTACAGCGCCGCGTCCGGATCGCTGCCGCGCATCGATTTGATGAGCGCGCTGGTGACGTTGTAGTGCTCTTCGCCCGACTTGTCGTAGAGCAACGTGCGCGACTCGGCCGCGGCTTCGACGACGGCCATGTCCAGCCTGCCGCGCTGCTCGAGCATGCCGGCGGCGGTCTCCAGCATGCCGAGCGCGCGCCGCGCGTCTCCACCCGCCGCGTGCGCAATCGCGGCGAGGGCTTTAGGCTCGGCTTCGAGCTCCATGTTGCCCAGACCCCGTTCGCGATCGGCCAACGCGCGCGCCAGCAGCTGCTCCACATCGGTGGCTTCCAGCGCCTCGAGCCGAAATACGCGGCAGCGCGACAGCACGGCCGCGTTGACTGAAAACGACGGGTTTTCGGTGGTGGCGCCGATCAGCGTGATGCTGCCGTCCTCGACGTGAGGCAAGAACGCGTCCTGCTGGCCCTTGTTGAAGCGGTGAATCTCGTCGACGAACAAGAGCGTCGGCTTGCCCTTGTAGGCGCGCCGCTCGCGCGCCTCCGCCAAGATTTCGCGTAGCTCCGGCAGCCCGCCCAGCACCGCGCTGAAGCGCACGAACTCCGCGCGCGTCAGCTGTGAGATCACGTTGGCCAGCGTCGTCTTGCCGGAGCCGGGCGGCCCCCACAAGATCAGCGACGGCACGCGATCTTTCTGGATCACGTCACGCAGCAGCTTGCCCTCGCGCAAGAGCTGCCGCTGCCCCACCACTTCTTCTAGCGACTGCGGGCGCATACGGTCCGCGAGCGGAGGAATGGCTTGATTGCCGAGGTGCGCGCGCCGCGCCGCTGCCTCGAGCAACGTCGGCGAGCTTGGGGGCGCCGGCTTCTTCGCCATTCGTGCTCGAAGCGAGGCTAGCTCACGCTCTGCTTTCGTTCCAGTTTGCCGGTTTCTGCAGCACCGACGCCTGGCGCGCTTTCTAGGGCCGGCCCGGCGGGACGTGCGGGCAAGAGAACGCGCGCTCGGTTGCCCTCGGCTATCATTGGGCATGGCCTTTCTTCATCGCCGGAGCCCGGCAGGCAAGCGGCCCCTCGCCTCCTCCCGACACGCGCGGAGCGGTTTTCTTCTTGGGCTCGCCGCAGCGGCGCTCCTCAACTGC
>DATAKF010000311.1:0-7703 GCA_036261775.1 Polyangiaceae bacterium
GTATCGGGCTCTTCGTCTTACACGCTCGGCGTGCCTCTCTTGGAGCCGTCTGCGTACCGAGTGTAGGCCAGCACCGAGTAGCTGCCATTCTCGACCGGGTAGGAGAACGAGTCGTCGTGGAAGTAGAAGCCAGCGCGCACCATCGGCGATGTAGGCCCAGTGGCGCGACGGGGCCATTTCATCCACCATGCGGCCGCCATGCAGAGTGAGCTATTGAATCGACTGGGTCAGGTGTTGCGCGACGTCGCGAATCGCGAGATTGCACCGCGGTTTCAACAGCTGGCGCCGAGCGACGTGATCAACAAGCCCAGCGCCGACGACCCGACCGACCTGGTGACGGCCGCGGACCGCGCAGCCGAGGCCGAGCTCACGTTGCGGCTGCCCGAGCTCGTGCCTGGCTCTTCCGTGGTGGGTGAAGAAGCCGTGGCGGCCGATGCGACCGTGCTCGAACGCCTGCGCGGCTCCGTTCCGGTCTGGGTGGTCGATCCGCTCGACGGCACACGCAATTTTGCGGCCGGTCATGGGCCGTTCGGCACCATGGTCGTGCTGGTCGAGCGCGGCGTGCTGCTGGCCTCCGGTATCTACTTCACCGAGGGTGATCGGCTGTTTTTGGCCGAGCGCGGGCAGGGCGCCTACTTCAACGGCGAGCGCATTCCGCCGCGCGCCCCCGCGACCGATGTGCTCGCAGGCACGCTTTACGTCCGCTACATGCCGGAAGAGCTGGCGGGCCCGCTGCAATCACGCGCCGCCCAACACCACCACGTGCCGGGCGTAGTCTGCGCCGCGCACGAGTACACGCAAGTGGCGCTCGGGCTGAAAGACTACGTCCACTACTACCGCCTCCTGCCGTGGGACCACGCGCCTGGCGCGCTGATTGTGCGGGAAGCGGGCGGCGTGGCGCGCCACCCCGACGGTCGCGACTACGACATCTTCGACACGCGCGAGCACACGCTGCTGTCGCCCGACGAGCCGACTTGGCAGCGCGCGCGCGCCGAGCTGTTTGGTTAGAGCGTGAGTTAGCTCAGCTGCCGAACCAGCGGCGCCAGAAGGGGCCGCCTTCCGCCGCTGCGCCGGTGGCGGGCGCTGCTGGGCGCGCGCGCTGGGCTGCCGGAATAGGCGCGGCCGGCGGAGCGCCCGGCACTGGCGGTCGTGGGGCCGCTGCGGCGTGTGAGCCGGGCGGTACCGGCGGAGCAGCGCGGGGCGGGGGAGCCGCGGCTGGCGGAGGTGCCGGCGCTTCGTCGAACAGCGCGTCCAGCCCCCACTCGCTCGGATTCACGAAGTCGCCGCTCGGCGCGCCGGCGATGCCGCGGGTGCCCAGCGACGTCGGCGCTGCGTCGGCGCCGCCACCCGAGAAGTCGTGGAGTGCGTCCAAGATCAGGTCGCCGACCATGCCGGCTTGATCGCGCTGCTCGGTCTTCTTCTTTTTCGAGCGCTCGCCGGCCGTGGCCGTCACCAGCTTGGCGATGTCTTGATACGTGACCGGCTTGCGCAGCCGCTCCATCACGATCGATAGATCTTTCGCGAAATCTCCGGCTTGAAGGTAGCGCTGGTCGCGGTCGCGCGCGAGCGCCTTGTTCAGCACGTAGGCCAAGTCGTCGCTCACGTCGCTGCGAATTTGCCGCATGTCCGGGATGGCGGCCGCTTGCACTTGCTTGAAGGTCTCGAGATCCGTCTCGCCCTTGAACAAGCGACGGCCCGACAGCATTTCCCACAGCAAAATGCCGGCGGCAAAGATGTCCACGCGCCGGTCTGCGCCCAGGCCCAGCGTGACCTCGGGCGCCAAGTAGCCGAACTTGCCTTTCACGATGTCTTCTTCTTCGGCCGTGAGGTGAGAGCTGGCTTTGGCCAAGCCAAAGTCCACCAGCTTGACCTCGCCGTAGCGGGTCATCAGCACGTTGTGCGGCGAGATGTCGCGATGCACGATACCGAGCGGCTGCCCCAAGTGGTCGCAGGCGTCGTGCGCGTAGGCCAAGCCTTCACACACGTGCATCGCGATCAGGCACGCTACCTCCACCGGCATCGACTGCTGGTGGCGCTGCAAATGCTCGAGCACGCCTTGTAGGTCCGCGCCGTCCACGAACTCCATCACGATGAAGTGCGCGCCCGCCGCCTGCCCGATGTCGAACACCTGCACGCACTTGGAGTGGCTCAGGTACGCGCACAGCCGCGCCTCATCCAAGAACATGTGGATGAACTCGCGGTTCTGCGACAACTTCGGCAAGACCCGCTTGATCGCGACTTTCTTGCGAAAGCCCTCGATGCCGGCACTTTCACCGCGGTAGACCTCCGCCATACCGCCCGCCGCAATGCGCTCGACCACTTGATAGCGTTGTTCGGTCATGCTCAGCCTCGAGCCGCGCGCGCAGGCGCAGCCATCGCCTCATCCTTGCTGGCCCGGGGGCGTTCGGTCAATGCCCGCGAATCTTTCGGGTTTTTGCCTGAAAAGATCTGATAGCGTGCGACGGCCAGGTTCGGAGGCGGGCGGCTATGTTCTTCATTTTTCCGACGGGGCACGAGCAGGTCACGGCTAGGCGCTGGCCTGTCATGAGCATCCTGCTCGTCGTCGCCAACATTCTGCTCTTCACGGGGCTCAGGCCGCTCGAGGCGTCGCGAACCGCCGAAGCAGACGAGTTGTTTGGCAACGCAATCCGGCAGCTCAAGGCGCATCCGGGCTTGACGCCTCCACCCTGTTTGGAAGCGCGCCTGAGCCCTGGCGGCCGTGAAAAGCTGGCAGAAGCGCGTAGCAAAGGCGCAAAAGCCACGCCGGCCCAGCAGGCCATCCTCGACGAGCTGTGCGTCCGGACCGAAGCCGCCCTGCAGCGCGTGCCCTCGTATCACTACGGCTATCGACCCGCTGACAGGAACTTGTGGGGCCTGTTGACTCATCAGTTCCTGCACGGCGGCTGGCTCCACCTGCTCGGCAACATGTGGTTCCTGTGGCTCACGGGCTACGTCATCGAAGACGCCTGGGGGCGGCTGGCCTTTCCCGCGTTCTACTTGTTCGCGGGCGTGGTGGGCGCGCTCGGTCACCATCTGGCCGAGCCGCACAGTCCGATCCCGTTGATCGGAGCGAGCGGGGCGATCGCGGGCTTGATGGGCGCGTTTTTGGTCAGAAACGCCAAGACCAAGATCAAGTTCTTTGCCTGGTTGGTGCTGCGGCCCGTTCGCTTCGAGGCCCCCGCCTACGTGATGCTGCCGTTGTGGTTCGTCGAGCAAGTCGTGTGGGGCGTCCTGCAGCCCGGAGGTGTCGCTTACTTTGCTCATGTGGGCGGGTTCATCTGCGGCACGTGTGTCGCGCTCATGCTTCGGCTCAGCGGTGCCGAAGGCGAGCTCGACCAAGCCATCGAGAATCGCGGCGCGCTGCTGGAAGACCCACGAATCGCCGAGGCAGCCCAGCTCATCGACACCGGGAAAGCGGCCCTAGCCGTCGCTCGGCTCGAAGCACTGCTCGGCAAAGAGCCGCGTCGCATCGACGCCTGGTTGGAGCTGCTGCGGGCCAGTACCGTGCTGGCCGACGCCGCGCGCGAAAAGCGAGCCCGGCTCAGGCTCATGGAGCTGTACCTGCAACAAAACTTGGGCGACGGCGCGCTTGCTCTGTACGACGAATTGCCAGAGGGCGACGCGCGCGCCTCGGTGCCGCCGTCGTTGCGTCTGCGCATCGCCCGCCAGTACGAGCGCTCCGGCCGCGCCGACACGGCCCTGCACGCGTTCGGCGCTCTCCACGCTCGTCCCGAATCGACCGCGGCAGCGCCGGAGCACGATTGGAGCGTCGCCAGCGCCGCCTTGATTGCCCATGCGGAGCTAGCACTCAAGCTCGGTCGTCGCGAAGAAGCCCTGCGCCTCTGGCGCCAAGCCCAAGCCGAGGGCGACCCGCAGTTCATCCAGACCGTAAGACAAGGCCTCGCACGGGCCGAGGCGCTGCCGCCCGACCGCTGAACGCCTAGTGTGCCGAAGACACTTCTTCCGACATCTACGGACTCGGCACACTAGCGAGCAGCGCCAGCAGGCGGAGGCGCCGCAGCGGGCGGAGCCGCGACAGCTGCAGCCGGAGCAGTGGCTGATGTCGTTGCCGTCGTCGACGTCGCAACCGGAGGAGCGGGCGCGCCTCCGAGTGCCAAGGGCGTCGCTTGCCCGTCTCGGCCAAAACTGGCGCTACAAGCCGCCAGACGCTCTTGCTTCTGGCAATGATGTTCGGCGAGCTTTTGGCACAATCCCGCGTCCGGGACGTGCCAAGCTCGAGCTTGACGGCTGCCATCTTCGAGATGCGCCTGCACCCAGCAATTGTCCGGTGCCTTCACCGCCAACATCTCCAGCTCGTCTTCTGGCGACAGGCGGCTGCACAGCGTCGCCATCGGCTCCAGCTGATAAGCGAAGAAGGCGTCGACGAAGCGCGTCTCGTTGAGCCGGCGATACGAAGTTCCGCCGTGCGCCCGCACCAGCTCGGAGGCTTCGACGCCGCCGGTCGCGCTCAGCTGCTGCAGGTGTTGCACGGTGCCCGAGCCGCGGATCAGGCGCGTGATGTAGCGGTCTCCGCAGGTTTCGGAGACGCCGCCGCCCTGGCAGCAGCCGGAGCTTGGCAGGTACTTGGTGTCCTCCGGCAATAGCTCCAAGTAACCGGTGATCTGCACGTCGTAGGCCACGTGCGTCGCGCGGTTGACGGCGGCGTTGGCCTTCATGCCGGTCACGCCAGCTTCGGCGCCGGCCTGGAGGGTTTGGGCGCTCACGACGACCAAATGCTGCTCGGTCGGTGTGAGTTGCGGTGTGCCGTTCACGACCCGGCGGTTCGCGTCGACCTTGCCGGTGGCTGCATCGCGAGGATGGCCCAAGAGACCGCTCGGCGAGCGAGTGGTCCACACCAACAGCGCCACCTCTCCGAGTCCCACGTCGGCGTTCGGATCCGGCAAGGTTGGCTGCACGGTGGGCGCGCAACCGAGGGCGAACAGTAGAGCCACCTGGCTCCAGGCGAAGCGCATCCCACGCATGCTAATCGAACTCTAGCGGCGCTGTCTGCCGCGCCGCTAGTGCTTCGAGAGCCAGGCCGCCCACTGCTCGGCCGTGAGCTTCTTGCCCTTCCTGGTAATCGGCTCGAGCGTCGTCTTCGCCAAAAGCTTGGACGTCCTTGGATCGATCACGATGTACGTGGCCAGCGCGCGCACCCCGAAGTTTTGCAGTAGCGCCTCGTGCCGGTCCCACTTGCCGACGTTGATGCGCACGCGCTCGAAGCGAGTACGCAGGGTTGCGGCGACCAGCGGCGTTTCGTCCAGCTTGGACATCTCCTGGCAGTCGGCGCACCAGGGCGCGACGAACTCGAGCAGCAGGCGGCGGTCGTGCTGGGCCGCGCAAGCTTTGGCGCTGGCGATGGCGTCGAGCACTTCGGCTTCCGTGGTTTCGTCCCACAAGCGCGCGAGCGGAATCGGCTCGCCGCAGCCGACGTAGGCGCTGCCGCTCGCGGCAACCGTGGGCGTATCCGCAGCCGCTGGCGCGCTCGGGGCAGGGCCCGCGCTCGGCTCCGGAGTTGCGGCGGCAGCGCTGCGGCCGGGGGGGGCTGGCGCGCTGGCGGAGGGCAAAGGGACGACCTCTCCGGCCGACAGCGCGGTAGGCGGCGCTGAGCCGGCCGGATGGTCCTCCGCGGGGCGGGTGCAGGCGCCCGTGGAAAGCACCAGCAGCATCAAGCCGCCGACAGTTAGTGGAATTTTCACCAGCACAGCTCGGCCCGCAGGGTAACACAATCCGTCATAATGCTTACAAATCATGTGGTTAGCAGCGTGTCGCTGGGCTTGGGGCCTGGTTGACACAGTTGGCCGTGGGGGCTATGTCCTCGTGCACAACCCTGACGCATACGTTAGGGTGAGTGTGATACGGCCTCACAGACGCTCGACACGCTCGACACCATGTCTTCCTCACACCGTCACCTAACGCTCATCCCTGGCGAGCCCTTGGCTTCGCCCGCTGCGGCCGAAGGTTCGCGGCCAGTAGGTGACATCCCCGAGGAAGAGTTGCTGCAGGTCGGCGACCTGGCTCGTGCGGTCGGCAAGACGGTGCGCGCCATTCACTTGTACGAAGAGCTCGGCCTGCTGAAAGCGCACGAGCGCTCCAAGGGCCGCTACCGCTTGTTCACGCCCGACGCCGTCGTGCGTGTGCGCTGGATCGGTAAGCTGCAGAGCCTCGGCCTGTCGCTCACCGAAATTCAGGGCATCGAGCGCGCTCGCACCGACGTGTCGTCCGCGCAATCGGCGGCCGCGCGCCTGCGTGAGCTGTACGAGGCCAAGCTGCTCGAAACTCGAGCAAAGATCGACGAGCTGCGCGCGCTCGAAACCGAGCTTGTTGCAAGTTTGGACTACCTCGCTGGCTGTCACACCGCCTGCGAGTCCGAAGTCAAAGTCGAGTGCTGCCCCAGCTGCGAGCGGCACCCCGAAACTCCACCCGAGCTAGTTGCCGGAGCGAACGTTCACTGATGACCCTCAAGTTTCCCATCTACATGGACAATCACGCCACCACGCCGGTCGATCCGCGCGTCTTGGCGGCGATGCTCCCGTACTTCACCGAGACCTTCGGTAACGCCGCTAGCCGCACCCACGCCTACGGCTGGTCCGCCGAGGCGGCGGTCGACGACGCGCGCGACACCATCGCCCAGCTGATCGGCGCCGAATCCGGCAAAGAAATCGTGTTCACGTCCGGCGCCACCGAGAGCGACAACCTCGCGATCAAGGGCGTGGCCGAGTATTACAAGGCCAAGGGCAACCACATCATCACCACGACCATCGAGCACAAGGCCGTGCTCGACTCGTGCAAGCGCCTCGAAAAAGAAGGCTTCACGGTCACGTACATCAACGTTGGCCCCGATGGATTGGTGAACCCCAAGGACATCGAAGCCGCCATCACCGACAAGACGATCCTCGTCTCCGTCATGTTGGCCAACAACGAGGTGGGCACCATCCAGCCCATCGCCGAGATCGGCAAGATCACGCGCGCCCGCGGCATCATCCTGCACAGCGACGCCGTGCAGGGCCTGGGCAAGACGCCGTTCGACGTGCGCGCCATGAACGTCGACCTGGCGTCGCTCACCGCCCACAAAATCTACGGACCCAAGGGCGTCGGCGCCTTGTACGTGCGCCGCAGCAAGCCGCGCGTGCGCTTGTCGGCGCAAATGGACGGCGGCGGTCACGAGCGCGGCAACCGCTCCGGCACCTTGAACGTGCCCGGCATCGTCGGCTTCGCCAAGGCCTGCAAGATCTTGATCGAAGAAGGCGTCGAAGAAGCCAACAAGATCCGCGCCCTGCGCGATCGCCTGCACCAAAAGATCATCAAAGAGCTCGACGCCGTCGTGCTCAACGGCTCCGCCGAGCACCGTTTGCCCGGAAATCTCAACATTTCCTTCTCGTTCGTCGAGGGGGAAGGCCTGATGATGGCGATCAAAGACGTAGCCGTCTCCAGCGGCTCGGCCTGCACCAGCGCCAGCCTGGAGCCGAGCTACGTGCTGCGCTCCATGGGTCTGGAAGAAGACATGGCGCACTCTTCAATCCGCTTTGGCCTCGGCCGCTTCAACACCGAGGAAGAAGTCGACTACGTGGCACAACTGGTCGTCGCGAAGGTCCAACGCCTGCGCGACATGTCGCCGCTTTACGAAATGCACAAGGCCGGAATCGACCTCAAGTCGATTCAATGGGCAGCTCATTGAAGGTTTAGGAACTAAACATGGCCTA
>DATAKF010000321.1:0-24285 GCA_036261775.1 Polyangiaceae bacterium
GGTTGCAGTGTATTCGTCGGCCTGCTCATCGCCGACAACCTGATGGGCAAGGAGAAACGGCCGCGCGGCGCGCTGATTTCCTGGTTCTTCGTGCTGTATTTCGGCGGCCGTCTGTTCACCGAGCAGTACAAGGAAATCGAAGCGCTCGACCCGAGCTCGATGGTCACGATGGGCCAGTGGCTGAGCTTCCCCGGCCTGCTTTTGGGCCTGTACGGCCTGTATCGTGCCTACAAGCGCAAGGAGCCAGCGGGCTGGGTCGAGCCGGGTGACGAGGAAGTGGACGACGAGGACGACGAAGAAGAAGACGACGAAGAAGACGAAGAAGGCGAAGACGACGCGACGTCGGAAGACACCGGCAACGACGACTCGACCGAGGATGAGGACGAAGACGACAAAAACTCGTCCAGTGTCGATCCCGACGTCGACTCCGAGTTCGAGGACGGCAAGCTCAAGAAGCGCCGCGACCCGTAACCGCCTCGAAAAGCCGACGAAACCCCGGCCCGCCCAGACTGCCGGGGATGCCAAGCCTAGTCACTGTCGACGCCGAACCAGAGCCGTTGGCGCTCGATCCCGCCAAAACGGCGGTCGTGATCATCGACATGCAGCGCGACTTTTTGGAGCCCGGTGGCTTCGGAGAGTCGCTGGGCAACGACGTTTCGCTGCTCAAGAAAGCCGTTGAGCCCTGCAAGGCGCTGCTGGCCATGGCGCGCGCCAAGGGCATCCTGATCATCCACACCCGCGAAGGCCACCGCCCCGACCTTTCGGACGCGCCCAAAGCCAAGGTCGAGCGGGGGGCTCCGTCCCTGCGCATCGGCGCGCCCGGCCCCATGGGTCGCATCCTGATCCGCGGAGAGGCGGGCCACGACATCATCCCCGAGCTCTATCCGCTACCCGGTGAGCCCATCATCGACAAGCCAGGCAAAGGCGCATTCTACGCTACCGACCTCGGCTCCATCTTGCAGCACCGCGGCATCGAGACGCTGATCGTCTGCGGCGTCACGACCGAGGTCTGCGTGCACACCACCGTGCGCGAAGCCAACGACCGCGGCTACAAGTGCATCGTGCCCGGCGATTGCTGCGGCTCGTACTTTCCGGAGTTCCACGAGATGGGCCTGCGCATGATCAAGGCACAGGGCGGCATCTTCGGTTGGGTCTCCGACTCGAAGAAGCTGGTCAGCGCTCTGGGCTAACCCCAAAGCGCCTGCCACCGCTTCCTCGAGCAGTCGCTCAGAAGTCGGCGCCCAGCTCGATACTGGTCGGTCCCACGGCCACTCTCGGCGACGAAAGTCCCGCAAAGCGCGGGCGCGGCGCGCTGGAAGCGCGATCGACGTTGCTCGGCCCCGCCGTGAAGAACAGCACCGTTCCGAGCACCAAGCCCGCGCCGCCAACGCCGAACGCAACCGTCGACATGTTACCCAGGCGCTTGGCCGAGTCGAGGTCGCCCTGCTGCGTGGGTGAGCACAAGTTGCTCGGGCAATCACCCTTCAAGTCGTTGTGCTTCTGCATCGTCAAGAAGCCGAGCACGCCGCCCGCCGCGACACCGGCGGCGCCAATGCCCAACGAGACGTAAGCGGCCGTCCGATTCGGCGCGCGCGCCGACGCGGTCGTCGGCCCCGCGGCGGAGTCGGAAGTAGGAGCTGCTGCACTGCTCGGGCTGGAGGCCGTCGCGCTGCTCGCGGCAGGATCTGCGGAGGCCACGGGCGGCGCGGGGGCGTTCGGATCGCGCGCGAGCGTCAACGTGGCGGACTTCTTCTCACCGTCGCTCACGCTCAGGCGCAGCGTCGACTTCAAGAAGCCAGGCGCCGTCACCTCGATGCTGTGCTCACCCGGATCGGTGGGAACTTCGCTATCGAACAGCGCGCTGGGCACCACGTTGCCGTCGAGCTTGATGCGCATGTCCTGTACCGCTGCAACCTTGATCGTCAGGCCCGCGATGCGCGGCGTGGCGGCTTCGAGCGTGCGTTGGGCGCGTTCGAGCGCCTTGGTGAGCGCCGGCGTGGGTTGCGCCGATGGCGGCTCACGCAGCACTTTGCGCAAGACTTCCGTGCCTTCCACCAGCCGTCCGACGCTGACGTAACACTCACCCAAGCGACTCGCGACCACCGTCGAGTGGTAGAGCTTCTCGGCGCGCTCGAGCTTTGGCACCGCTTCTGCGCAGTTGTTGCTCTGCGCGAGCTTCAAGCCTTCGACGGCAAGCGCACGCGCCGCAGCGGTCTCGGCAGCTGACGCCTCCTCGGCTCTGACGCTGGGCGCGTACAACTCTGCCACGGTACAAAAGAGTCCCAACGTGGATGCCCACCGAAAGGCGCGTTGCTTCATGACCGGCTAAGCGGCTTATGCGTCCGTCGCTTAAGCCGTTGCAACCATCACGATGCGCAACTCGCGCATCTCGGGTAGCAAAATGAGAACACTCACGCTCAACCACTCGGCGCTGCTCGCAGCCCTCTTCACCTTGACTGCGGCCGCGTGCAACAGCCTGGTCGGCCTCGATGATCTTTCGGTCAGCGAACAGGTAGGCACTGGCAGCAACGCCGCGCAAGCTGGTTCTGGTTCGCACAACGGCGGAAAGAGCAACGGCAACGGCGGCAACGGCGCCAATGCCAGCAACGGCGGCAACGGCCCCGACACCGGCGACGCCGGCAGCAGCGCGCAGGTAGCGGGGGGTGCTGGAGGCGACACGTTCGTGTTCGTAGGTGAGTGCACGACCAACCAGCAGTGCACGGATATTGCCACGCAAAATGCCGCGGAAACTGGCGCTGGCGGCGCGGCAAACGACGGTCCGGTGGCTGCCGTTTGCGTCCAGCCCGAAGGGCGCTGCGAGACGTTGCTCAGCGAAGATTGCAACACGATCACGGGTGACTACCTGAACGATCGCGCCATCATCCTTGGCTCGCTGTTCTCGACCATGGGCGCGCAAGCCGCGACCAACATTCCACGCCAACAAGCAGCCGCGCTCGCGATCGAACAGATCAACGCCGTAGGTGGGGTGCCGTCTGGTAAGACCTCAGCCGACGCCCGCCCGCTGGTGATGGTCTCGTGCGACGAGTCCACGAACCTGGTGCGCGCCGCCGAACACTTGGTAAAGGACCTTGGAGTTCCGGCCATCGTTGGTCCGAACACCAGTCAAGACACACTCGATGTTTCCACCAAGGTCACCGTGCCGGGTGGCACTGTGGTCATCACTCCCACCGCGGTAGCCTCGAGCATCACAGCCCTGGGTGACAATGACCTCACGTGGCTGATGGTACCGTCAGATGTGCAGCGCGCGCCGCTGATGATCGCGCAACTCGGCGCACTGGAGACCAAGCTCAAGGAAGAGCGCGAATTGACCCAGGTCAAATTGGGTATCGTGTTCCGCAACGACGCGCTCGGCATCGGCACGCGCACGTCGTTGAACGAGCTGGTCCTGAACGGCAAGAGCCTCACGGATCCAGTAAATTTGGGGAATCACGTCGAAATCGACGGGTACAGCGCAACGGCCGCCGATCTGCAAACGCTGGTCACCAAGTACCTCGAGTTCAAACCCGACATCATCGTGTTGGCAGGCACCGCAGAAGCCATCACCAAAGTGATGGTGCCGCTCGAAGCGCAGTGGGTTGGTGACGTGCGCCCCCACTACGTGCTGATCGACTCCACCAAGGTGCCGGAGCTTTTGACCGCTACGACCAATAACGACGACCTGCGTTTCCGCATTCGTGGCACCGGCATTACGCCTGGACCGACCGGCAAAGACACGCCGGCCGAGGCCTACAACGGCTTCAAGATCGACTACGACATCCGCTATCCTGGCGGAACTTCCACTATCTCCGGCATGGGTCCGGCGCACGACGCGGCGTATGCCATCGGCCTCGCGCTAGCGGCCACCAAAGACAAGCCTGTCTCTGGCGCTACGATCGCGGCGGGGCTGCGTATGCTTGCCGGTGGTTCCACCAAGATCACGACGCTTGGAACCAACTTGCTACCCGCGTTTCAGAAGCTGAGCGCGGGCACTGGCATCACCACGGTCGGCAGCTTTGGTGTCTTGGATTGGGACGCCAACGGCGCTGTGAAGGGCGGCACGCTGGAGATGTGGTGCATCGGCGGAACGGCAGCAAAACCCGCCTATCAGAGCTCCGGCCTGCTCTTCGACATCATGTCGGCGAAGGAGAGCGGCACCTACAAACAATGCGGCCAGTGACAAATCCGCGGCAGCGTCACGAAGCAAGAACGCCACACGTCGGCGTACGACTCGGCTCCTTAATGCTGGCGGGGCGCGGACGTACCGATGGTGAGGACCAAGCGTTGACCCAGTCTCAACCGCGCGAAACTTTTCCGACCAGCGGCCTGCAGCCGTTGTCGCAGGAACCGCTGCAGGTTCCTTTCGCGGTGGGCGACGTCATCGCCGACAAGTACGAGGTCGTGGGGCTGCTCGGCGCAGGCGGCATGGGCTACGTCATCTCGGCCCGCCACAACGAGCTGGGCGAGATGGTCGCGCTCAAGTTCTTGCGCCCCGAGGCGCTGGCTCACGCGGAGCTGGTCGAACGCTTTTCGCGTGAGGCCCGCGCCGCCGCCAAGATCCGCAGCGAGCACGTGGCCAACGTGTTCGACGTCGGCACACTGGCCGACGGCACGCCCTTCATCGTGATGGAGTACCTGGCCGGCAAAGACCTCGCCGACTACCTTCACCAAGAAGGCGCACTGCCGATCAGCGTGGCCGTCGAGTACGTGATGCAGGCCTGCGAAGCCTTGGCCGCCGCCCACGCGCACGGCATCGTTCACCGCGACATCAAGCCCGAAAATCTGTTCCTGACGCAGCAAGCGCAGGGCATGCACACCATCAAAGTGCTCGATTTCGGCATCTCCAAGATCGCCTTGCCGCGCGGCAAGCGTGACCTGGTGCGCACGCAAATGGCGCTCGGTTCGCCCGTGTACATGTCGCCCGAGCAGATCCGGCGCAGCGACCAGGTCGACGCGCGCTCGGACATTTGGGCCATTGGCTGCGTGCTGTTCGAGCTGCTCACCGGCGTCACTGCGTTCGACGAGCCGTCGTTGCTGGAGCTCAGCGCCGCCATCTTGGAGCGCGAGCCGGTACCGCTACAGACCTTGCGCCCCGACGCCACCGAAGAGCTGGAGCAAGTCGTACTTCGCTGTTTGGCGAAGAACCCAGACGAGCGCTACCAGAACGTAGCGGAGCTGGCGGCGGCCCTTTACCCCTTCGGTCCGCGAAGGGCACGCATATCCGCCGAGCGCTGCTACCACATGCTCAAGAACGCGGGCATCGTGCAGACGGAGCTCACGCTGGCTAGTGCGTTTCCGCCTTCGCTCAGCCCGCACCGCATCACCGCACCGTCCGCTTCGATGCCGACGCCGGCGGCGCGCACCACCACCCCCGCCGCGCTCGACATCCTGGTCGACGACGACGAGCCGTTGCAAAAGCGTAGCGGCCGCCGGACAGCCATTTTCGTGGGCCTCGGCTTGGCTGCCGCAGCCGCCGCGTTCGTGGTGCTGCGACCCTCCGCGGGCTCGGCTCCAGCGGCAGCTGCCGCTCCGGTTCGCGGCGCCGAGCTGCCAGCAGCGTCGGCCGCCCCCGTAGCCGCACCGATTCGCGTGCTCGATCTCGATCAGGAGCCGAGCGCCGCCGGCACGATTCCCGGCACCGCCTCGCCCAGCACCGGCAGCAAGCCGGCCGCCAAATCTGGCAAGGCTCCCAAAGCGGCTCGCCCCGTCGCGACGGGCACCAAGCGCGCTCACGGCGACGACGAGCTCGACCCCGGCTTCTAGGCGTCGACGCAACGAGCTGCATTTGAACCACGCAGCGCTCGTCGCTGCGACCGCTCAGGCCGATTCTTCTTCGGCCTTCTTCTCTTCGGGCGGGCGGACGGCTTTGAAGCGCGTGCCAGATTCCGGGCGGGCGTGCTTGGCCAAGGGGCGTTGGATTGGAGTCGGACGGCGCATGCCCACGGTGGACTGCACCTCCGGGGCAACGTGCTTGACGCGCCGATCGCGGAAGGCTTGGTGACTGAGCCAGCCGACCAAGGCGGCGGGCACCAGCGCGCTCAGCGCCCCCACCGAGCGGGTCGCCAGAGCGCCGAGGGCCGCGCTGCCCAGGAACGAAACCAGCGCAATTGCCGCGGTCCTGAGCCTGGCGCGGCTCACACTGCGCTCGACGTCACCCAGGATGCCGGTGCGCTTGCCGAAGGCAAAAACGTGGTCGACCAGCTCGATGACGAGCTGGGTCAGGTTACCGGTCATGAACGTGGTGGGCGCCGAGCCGTTCAGGGCTTCACGCATCAGCGCGTTTTGAAAGCCCATCGCAGCCACCGCCGCGCAGGCCCCCACGCGTCCCACTGCCGAGGGGCTGAGCGCAGGCACCAGGCGGTTGACGAGTCCGCTGAGCGCGAACGCAAATAGCCCGCCCGCAACTAGCACCAGCAACATCGCGGTCGGCGCCCGCCCCTTGCGGCGCTCGATGCGCGCCACCGTAGCCGCCAGCGCGACCGCCAACACGAACGCCGGCAACATCCAGAGCCGCGAAGGCCCCGCCTCGTGCTGCATCGACGACAGCGCCACGGCCTCGGTCACCAGCTCACCGGTGATGTGGGCCGGGAACATTGCAGCCAGTGACAATAGCCCCGCCGCGTCCACGTAGCCCGCCACGCCGCTCAGCACGGCAGCGCGCAGCTTGTCGCGTGCGCCCAGCGACAGCCCCGTGGACTCGTGCCTCACCACGAGCCTCGGCTGCAAACTGGGCCGCGAAGGCCTCACGCTCGGGGAGCTCGGCACTCCTTATCGAACGGTCATTCCGCGGACAATTTAGGCGTTTTCGTTAGTAATTCAGCCGCTGCAATCCGAGCGAGCGAGCAAACAGGGAGGCGGGGAGACGGGGAGGGATTTTTTGACTCACCCACACAAGTGACGCGTCTACGTGTTCCCCCCACGTCGTCCCCAACAGTTCCATCCACCTAAGAAACTCCCCGCCTCCCCGCATCCCCGTTTGCTCGCGCTCACACCTTCAAGTGTTTGTTCACGATGTCGTCGGACAATTCTTCCATTTTACCCGTCGCGACGGCGCGGCCGCGGTCCATGATGCAGAAGTAGTCGCCGACGCGACGAGCGAAGGGCAGCTTTTGCTCGACGAGCAAGATGGTGAGACCTTGCTCTTTGAGGCTGATCAGCACGTCGCCGATCATCGACACGATGTTGGGTTGAATGCCCTCGGTCGGCTCATCCAAGATGAGCAGCTTGGGATCGATGGCGAGCGCGCGCCCCATGGCAAGCTGCTGCTGCTGACCACCCGACAGATCACCGCCGCGGCGTTGCAGCATGCTCTTGAGCACCGGAAACAGCTCGAAGATGCGCTCGGGCACCTCTTGCTTCTTGTCCGCTCGAGCGGCGAGGCCGGTGCGCAGGTTCTCGTGCACGGTCATTTGACTGAATACTTCACGGCCTTGCGGCACCCAGCCAATGCCCTTTCTGGCGCGCATTTCGGCGCGCGTGGGCGCGATGTCGCTGCCCATGAAGTTGATCTTGCCCGAGCGAATCGGTAGCGCTCCCATCACGCTCTTCAAGAGCGTGGTCTTGCCGACGCCGTTTCGGCCCATCAAGCACACGCAAGAGCCTTCGGGGACTTTGAGGTCCATGTCCCACAGCGTATGGCTTTGCCCGTAGAACTGATTGAGGCCTGCGACTTCGAGCATTAGTGCCCACCTCCGAGATAAACCTCGACCACTTTGGGGTTGCTCTGCACGGCGTCCATGCTGCCTTCGGCCAAGATCTTGCCCTCGTGCAGGACCGTGACGGTGCGGGCAATGCTGCGCACGAACTCCATGTCGTGCTCCACGACCACGACGGTGCGTTTGCCTGCCAAGCTCGTGAGCAGCTCTGCAGTCTTCTCGCCCTCTTGATGGGTCATGCCGGCGACGGGTTCGTCCACCAACAGCACGCGCGGGTCTTGCGCGAGCAGCATGCCGATCTCGAGCCATTGCTTTTGGCCGTGCGACAAGAGGCCTGCGGGCGAGTGCTTGAGGTCCTTTAGCGCGATAGTCTCGAGCACCTCGTCGATGCGCTCGTGTTGCGCCTTCGACAAGCGCGAGAACAAGCTGGCGAACACGCCCTTTTTTCCTGGCAACGCCAGCTCGAGATTCTCGAACACGCTGTGACCTTGAAACACCGTCGGGCGCTGGAACTTGCGGCAGATGCCGCGCTCGGCGATCTCGTACTCGCTGAGCGCCGTCAGATCGGTGTTGTCACCCACCAAGAAGACAGAGCCGGCGTCGGGCTTGGTCTTGCCGGTGATGATGTCCTGCAAGGTGGTCTTGCCGGCGCCGTTTGGGCCGATGATGCAGCGCAGCTCGCCCTCGTCGAGAATGAGCGTAAGATCCGTGATGGCCTTGAAGCCGTCGAAGGCGACGCTCACGTTGTCGACGCACAGCAGCGCCTTGCGGCCCTTGGTCAGGGCGTCGACGCGATGCTGCTCGATTTGCTTCGGCTTGGGCAGCAGGCTGATGCGGCGCTGCTTGCCGGAGCCAGACGGCTTGGGATCGATCTCGATCTTGCCCGACTCGGGCGCGGCAGTCTCTTCTTGCATGGGTCCTGCTGCGATGGAGTCGCCGCTCATGTGGCCGCCTTCTTACGCAAAAGCAGGCTCGACAACCCACCGGGAAAGAACAGCGTCACCGCGATGAACAGCACCCCGAGGATGTAGAGCCACGCTTCTGGCAGCGCGACCGTGAACCAGCTCTTGGCGCCGTTGACGACGAACGCACCCAGGACGCCACCGAGCAAGCTGGCTCGCCCGCCGACGGCCACCCAGATCGCCATCTCGATGGAGCTGGAGGGCTGAAACTCGCTCGGGTTGATGATGCCGACTTGGGGCACGTACAGCGCCCCGGCGAAGCCGCAAATCATGGCCGACAAGGTATAGACGAACAGCTTGTAGCTGGTGGGGTTGTAGCCGGCGAAGCGGCTACGGCTCTCTTCGTCGCGAATCGCGCACAGCACGCGGCCCGCCTTGGAGACGACGATGAAGCGACACACCAGAAAGACCACCAAGAGCCCGATGGCCGACAGCGTGTAGAGGCCCAGCTTGGTGCCGGAATCTGCCAGCGAGTAGCCGTACAGGGACTTGAAGTTGGTCAAGCCGTTGTTGCCGCCCAAGCCGGTTTCATTGCGAAAGAACAGCAGCATCAACGCGTAGGTGAAGGCCTGGGTGATGATCGAGAAGTACACGCCGCGAATGCGCGAGCGGAACGCCAAGAAGCCGAAGACGTAAGCCAGGATCCCCGGAACGGCCAGCACTGCCAAGAGCGCAAAGCCGAAGTTGTCGAACGGCTTCCAGAACCAGGGCAGCTCTTTCCAGTCCAAGAACACCATGAAGTCGGGCAGCTTGCTGCGGTACACGCCTGCCTCACCGATGGACAGCATCAAGTACATGCCCATGCAGTAGCCGCCGATGGCGAAGAACACGCCATGACCCAAGCTGAGCACGCCCGTGTAGCCCCACAGCAAGTCCATCGCGACCGCCACGATGGCAAAGCACAAGAACTTGCCGAACAGCGCGACCAGGTAGTCGGGCACGTGCAAGGCTGAATCAGCCGGCGTCACGCTGTTCAAGATCGGGACGAGCAGCGCCAGGAAGGTGGCCGCGCCAAGCCCGATCCAACCGTTACGAGGAAGGAGCCTCAGCAGCTCCGTTTTGACGTTCACATCGCCTCCGCGGCGCGACCCTTGAGCGCGAAAATGCCCTGGGGACGGCGCTGAATGAACAGAATAATCAGGCCCAGAATGATGATTTTGCCGAGCACGGCGCCGGCCGCCGGCTCCATGAGCTTGTTCAAGATGCCCAGGCCGAAGGCGCCCGCCAGCGTGCCAGCCAGCTTGCCGACGCCGCCCAGCACCACGACCATGAACGAGTCGACGATGTACTGCTGACCGAGCTCTGGCCCGACGTTGCCCAGCTGCGACAGCGCTACGCCGCCCAAGCCGGCGACGCCGGAGCCGATGCCGAAGGTCCACACGTCGACGCGCCGGGTAGCGATACCCATGCCAGCCGCCATTGAACGGTTCTGCGTGACCGCGCGCACGTGCAGACCGAGCGGCGTCTTCTGCAGGACGAACCAGACGAACGCCGTCACCGCCGAGGAGAAGAGGATGACCGCGAGGCGACTGTAGGTGAGCACGAAGCCGGGCAGCACCTCGATACCGCCAGCCAAGTAGCTGGGGTTGGCGACGGCCACGTTCTGCGCGCCGAAGATCAAGCGCACCGTCTGAATCAGGATCAGGGAGATGCCCCAGGTCGCCAGCAACGTTTCGAGCGGGCGCCCGTACAGAAAGCGAATCACGCTGCGCTCGAGCGCCATGCCGATGGCAGCCGTGATGATGAAAGCCACCGGGACGGCGACGATCAGGTAGAGGTCCTGTTGCGCCGGGAAATAGGCCGCAAAGAAGCGCTGGACCGCGTAGGTCGAATAGGCGCCAATCATCAACAGCTCGCCGTGAGCCATGTTGATGACGCGCAGCAGGCCGAACGTAATGGCCAGGCCGAGCGCACACAGGAGCAGCACACTGCCCAGGCTCAGGCCGTAGAACAGGTTGCCGATGAAGCTTATCAGCATCAGCCGCGACTCGATCACTCCGAGCGCGCCGGACGCAGCCCGCTTCACGTCGGGGTCGGATTCGGTCGCCTTGCCGCTGCTCTTGCCCGTCATCTGCTCCAGATCGGGCTTGAACGAAGCGTCGGCGGCTTCCGTGATGGCCGCGAGAGCTGCGAGCTTGAGCTTCTTGTCGTCCCCGTGCAGGTCGATCTGCGCCAAGGCAAGCTGCATGGCCGCCTTGATCTCGGCGTCCTTTTCTTTGGCAACGGCGGCGCGAATCTGCGGCGCCAAGTCGTCGTTGCGGCTCTTGGCTAGGTCTTTTGCCGCAGCCAGCCGCACCTTGGGGTCCGGAAAGCCGAGCTTGAGCGAGGCCAGCGCCGGCTCCAGTTGCCGGCGCAGGGCGTTGTCGAGCCCGGGCGTCGTCAGCGGCCCGGAGGGCTTGGCATTGCCGCCAAACACCGGTGAGAGCGCGTCGCCCTCACCGGCTACGAAGGGCGTGCCCGCTGCGTCGAGGCGTAAGGAACCTTGGGCCAGGGAGTCGAGCAGCGTGAGCGCCGCCGGCTCCGAAGATTTGGCGAGCCCTTCGACTGCCAACTGGACCTTGTCCTTGTCCGAGCTTGCCAATTCCTTGGCAGCTTGGTGCAGATCCTGCGCCCAAGCCGAGGCCGAAGCCAAGACCAGGACACAGCCCACGAACCACGACAACAGCGAGCGCGTGTTCATGCTCGTGATCTCCTGGTCAGGTCACAGCGCGGCGGTAGACACGGCTCCTTTGAACTTGCCTTCGGTGCAGTTGCCGCACACCCAGGGGAACGTCCAGTCAGCAACCTTCTTGGCGCTCTCGGGCACGAAGGGGCTCCACGGCATGGCGCGGATGGGACCCTCGGTCTTCCACACCACCTGGAACTGACCGTCGCCCTTGATTTCCGCGATGTACACCGGCTTGTGCAGGTGGTGGTTCTTGGCGTCCATCGTCAAGGTGAAGCCGGAAGGCGCCTTGACGGTCTGACCGCCGACGGCCTGACGAACCGCGTTCACGTCCGTGGTGCCGGCCTGTTCGACGGCTTGCGCCCACATCTTGATGCCGACGTAGGTGGCTTCCATCGGGTCGTTGGTGACGCGCTTGTCGCCGTCCGGCAGGTTCTTGGCCTTCACGTACGCTTTCCAATCCGCGATGAACTGCTTGTTCTCGGGGTTTTCGATCGACATGAAGTAGTTCCACGCCGCCAAGTGACCAGCGAGCGGCTTGGCGTCGATGCCGCGCAGCTCTTCCTCACCGACCGAGAACGCGACCACCGGAATGTCCTTGGCCTTGAGGCCCTGGTTCGCCAGCTCCTTGTAGAACGGCACGTTCGAGTCACCGTTGATCGTCGAGACCACGGCGGTGCGCGTACCGGCCGCGAACTTCTTCACGTCGGCCACGATTGTCTGGTAGTCGGAGTGACCGAACGGAGTGTACTGCTCCATGATGTCCGACTCCGCCACGCCCTTCTGCTTCAAGAAGTAGCGCAAGATCTTGTTCGTGGTGCGCGGGTACACGTAATCGGTGCCGAGCAGCACCCACTTCTTGGCGCCGCCGCCGTCCTTGCTCATCAAGTACTCTACGGCCGGAATGGCCTGTTGGTTCGGCGCCGCGCCCGTGTAAAAGACGTTGTAGGACGACTCTTCACCCTCGTATTGCACGGGGTAGAAGAGCAAGCCGTTCAGCTCTTCGAAGACCGGCAGCACGCTCTTGCGCGACACGCTGGTCCAGCAGCCGAAGGTCACGGCCACGCCCTCTTTTTGGAGCAATTCGCGCGCCTTCTCGGCGAACAGCGGCCAGTTCGACGCCGGATCCACGACGACCGGCTCGAGCTTGCGACCCTTCACGCCGCCGGCGGCGTTGATCTGATCGATCGTCATCAAGGCGACGTCTTTCAGCGACGTCTCGCTGATGGCCATGGTGCCGGACAGCGAGTGCAGGATACCGACCTTGATCGGTCCCGTGTCCGAAGCCTTGGGAGCTGCCGCCGCGGGCGCTGCAGCGGCGGAAGCCGCGGCGGGCGTCGCTGCGCTACTGGCCGTCGCCGGCGCCGCCTCGCCCGGACCTTTACATCCCACTGTGGCTAGTAGTCCCGCAAGCATGAGCTCAAATCGACTTTTCATCACCTTCTCCAATTCGAAGCGAGTCTGAAACACCCGGTAGGTGCCGAGCGCACCTGGCAAACGCTGTCATCGTCGGTCGTGAGTTTCGGCATTGTCTCCAAATCGCGAATTCGAGATGTCGTCGTTCTGGAACTTCAAGCGGCAGCTGGCTGTCTCCGGGCCGGGGACCGGGCGCGGTCCAACCCCAACGTCAGAGAAACACGACGGGGCGCTGCCAAATGATGAGCACGGTGCAACCGCTCTTGCTCCCAACGCTGTGCGCCATGCCGGGTTCGTTGACCACGAACGCGCCAGCGCCGTAGCTGCCCCGCTCGTCGCTCTGCTCCCCCTCGAGCACGTAGATGTACTCGTAACCTTCGTGACGATGCGCCGGCACCTGCGCGCCTGGCGCATACCGCAAGATTGCTGCCCGGGCGCCGTCTGGCGCGTCATGCAGCACGTGCATGTCCACGCCGGGTCGCAGCTCCTGAAATGCAAGCTCGGCGATGTTGGCGGGCCGAAGCGACCACAGCGCGATGGGACTCACGCGTGATCGCCAGCCATGTGCCGCCCGATTTCGGCCACGTTGGCGGTCTCGGCGGGGGTTTCGTAAACGATGCTGCCTTCGCTCATGACCACGATTCGATCCGAGAGTGCGAAAATCTCGTCCAAGTCGGCGCTTACCAGGAGCACCGCAGTTCCTGCGTTCCGAGCCGCCACGATGCGTGTGCGAATCTCGGCCACGGCCGCGAAGTCGAGGCCGAAGCAAGGATTGGCGGCTATCAAGACCGCAACGTCACCATCGAGCTCACGGGCCAGCACCGCGCGCTGCACGTTGCCGCCCGAAAGCCCGCCAATTGGCGCCTCGGGACCAGGCGCCTTGATCTTGAACTCTCCGATCGACTTGACGGCCTTGCGTCGCAGCGGCCCCTTGCGCACCGCCCAACGCCCGAGCGTGAAGCCAGGTTCGTCGAAGCAACGAAAGCCGATGTTCTCGGCCACCGTCATGTTGGCGACGCAGGCGTTCTTGAGCGGCGCCTCCGGCAAGAGCCGCACGCGGCTTTCACGGATTTGACTGCGCGTGGGCGCGTACGACTTGCCGGCGACTTGCACGTTGCCGGAGCCGAGCTGGCGCTGACCGGCCAGCACCTCCACCAGCTCTTCCTGACCGTTGCCAGAGACACCGGCAATTCCCAGTATTTCCCCTGCTCTCACCTTTAGGCTGACACGCGAGAGCACGGGCAGCCCAATGTCGTCGTCGGCGCACACGTCGACCAACTCGAGCCCCACCGCGTCGTGCGCAATACTCTTGCGCTCGAGCGCAGCGCTCGGCGGCTCCGAGCCGACCATCAGCTCGGCCAGTGATTCTGGCGTGTGGTCAGACACCTTGCCGGCCCCCGCAAAAGCGCCGCGACGGAGCACGGTCACGTCGTCCGCAAAAGACATGACCTCGCGGAACTTGTGAGTAATGATCGCGACGCTGATCTCCCCGCGCCGCGTCATCTCACGCAAGAGCCCGAGCACGTCATCTGCCTCCTGGGGCGTGAGCACGCTAGTGGGCTCGTCCAGAATGATGATCTTGCTGCCCAGGTAGAGCTGCTTCAAGATCTCGAGCTTCTGCTTTTCGCCCGCTGCCAGTTGGCGCGCCAGCTTGCGCACCGGGACGCGAAACGGCATGCCGGCCATGAACTCTTCGATGGCCTGCTCTTCGCGCTTCCAGTCTATGAAGCCTGGGATCTCTGCGCGCGCCATGACCAGGTTTTCGGCGACGCTCATGTTCTCGACCAGCGTGAAGTGCTGGTAGACCATGCCAATGCCGCAGCGCTGCGCGTCTTTGGGATTTTTGACGGCGACGTCGGCGTCACCGACGATGACCTTGCCGCTGTCGGCTTGGTAAAAGCCCATGATGCATTTGACGAGCGTGCTCTTGCCGGCGCCGTTTTCGCCCAAGAGGGCGTGGAAGGTGCCGGGCCGCAGCGTGAACGACACGTCGTCGAGCGCTTTGAGCGCGCCAAAGCGCTTGCACATATGCTGCGCATCGAGCAGCGGCGGTGGCCCGCCCCCCTTGCGACGCGCTGGCGCGACGCCGCTCAGGTCGATGACCGGGTTGAACTTGTCGACGACTACCTTGGCCTGCTCGGCCGCGCTCATGGCAGAGCCTCGAGCAGCGCGGCCGAGGTGCTCACGGCACCAAAGACGCCGTTCTGCATCGTCACCATCTTGAGCGCGGCCGCGTGGTTGCCTGGATCCGTAGCGGCGCAACAATCACCCAAGATCATGCACTCGTAGCCGCGATCGTTGGCTTCGCGCATGGTGGTGTGGACGCACACGTCGGTCGTCAGGCCCGTGAGCACGATGTTGCGAATGCCGTTCTGGCGCAGCAGCATGTCCAGGTCGGTGGCGCAGAACGAGCCCTTGCCTGGCTTGTCGATGATGGGCTCACCCGGCAGCGGGGCCAGCTCCGGGATGATTTCCCAACCGGGCTCGCCGCGGACCAGCACACGACCGCACGGCCCAGGGTCGCCGATGCCGGGCTGACCGGCGCCGCCGTTCTGGAGCACGCGCGAGCGCCAACGCTTGTTGGCCGGCAGGTCCGAAAGGTCCGGACGGTGGCCTTCGCGGGTGTGAATGATGTGGTACTTGCCGGCACGGAAGCGCGAAAGCACGCTGCGAATCGGCTCGATCGTGGCGCGGGCGTTGGTCAGGTCGTAGCCCAGGCCGTCGATGTAGCCGCCCTTGCCGCAAAAGTCGGTCTGCATGTCGATGATGATGAGCGCCGTGTTTTCTGGGCGAAGATCACCATCGTAGGGCCAAGCGTACGGCTGCGCGGGCACGTATTTGGTCATGCTGCGTCTCTCCTTCTAGGGCGCCTCAGCGCGCTACCGTCAATTCCATCGGCAGGTCAGCAGATTGGCGAGTGGCCGAGCTCGAGAACACCATGATGATCAAGGTCAAGGCGTAGGGCGCTGCATTGAAGAGGTAGTAGCCCGAGGTGACGCCGACTGACTGCAAGGCTGGTCCAAGCGCGCTAGCGCCGCCGAACAACAGCGATGCGTACAGGCAGCGCACTGGGTCCCAGCGCGCAAAAATCACGAGCGCGACAGCCATCAAGCCTTGCCCGCTCGACAAGCCCTCGTTCCAGCTGCCCGGATAGAACAGCGACAGGAACGAGCCACCAATGCCGGCCAGCACGCCGCCCGCCATGGTGGCGTACAACCGCACGCGGTTCACGTCGTAGCCCATGGCGCGCGCGGCCTCGGCGCTCTCGCCGACCGTGCGCACGATCAAGCCCCAGCGCGTGTTCTTGAGCGCCCAACGCAAGGCCGGCGCCAGCACGATGCCGAGCAGCAAGAGCGCGTTGATTTGCAGGTTGGAGCGCACCTGCGGCACGTCGCTCCAAAAACCCAGCGAGAACGCCGGCAGCCGTGGCGCCGTCGGCTGAATCAGCGGCTTGCCCAAGAAGAACGACAAGCCAATGCCCAGCAGCATCAGGGCGATGCCGACGGCAATGTCGTTGACGCGCGGGCGCCCACAGAGAAATCCGTGCAACGCCCCGAACAGCGCGCCCAAGGCGCCAGCCGCTGCGACACCCAACCAGGCCGAGCCGCTGAGGTACGAGACCCCGTAGCCGCCCATGGCGCCGAGCACCAGCGTGCCCTCGAGGCCCAGGTTCACACGCCCCGACTTTTCGGTCAGGCACTCGCCCAGACTGACGAACAAGAACGGCGCGCTGACCCGCAGCGCCCCGCCCACGACGGCCAGCGGCACGCCCCAGGCTCCAAGTGTCGCAACGTCGGTCATGCCGAAGCTCCTTTGGCGACTGGCGTGAGCAGCCGCGAAAACCAATCGACCTTGCCGCGGTAGGTTTCACTCGCCAAAATCACGACGAACAAGATGCCCTGCAGCACGCTGACAGTGGCGTCAGGCAAGCCGAACGTGCGCTGCAAGAGGCCGCCGCTGGCGCTGATACCACCCAGCACGAGCGCGACCGGCAATATGGCCAGTGGGCTGTGCCGCGCCAAAAATGCCACCAAAATGCCGGTATAACCGTAGCCGGCAACGAGCGAAGCGTTCGCCTTGCCATGCACGGCCGCGACCTCGACCATGCCTGCTAGGCCCGCCGCCGCGCCCGCCAACGCGCAGACGATGATGATGAGCCTAGGCACACCCAGGCCGCTCAAGCGCGCCGCGCGCGGGTTGCCGCCGACGATGCGCGCCGAGAACCCGAACACCGAGTGATCCATGAGCAACCATCCCAGCACGCACGCAACGATGCCGTAGACGAGCCCGTAGTGAACATCGAGACCCGGGACGGGTCCGAGCATGTTTGCGTCGCCGATGTGCAGGGTGGATGGCTTGTTCAAACTCTGGGGATCGCGCAGTGGCCCTTCGATGAAGTGATTGCAGAGCGCGATACCGATGTACGAAAGGAGCAAGCTGCTGATCGTTTCGTTGACGCCGCGCTTGGCGCGCAGCGCACCGGCCGCGCCGACCCACAGCGCGCCAAACACCATCGAAGCCAACGCCATGGCGGTGAGCACCACGACGGGACCCGAGCCGCCTAGGTGCGTCGCCACCGCCGCTGCAGCCACGCCGCCGACGTAGAGCGCGCCCTCGCCGCCAATCACCACGAGGCCGAGCCGGGCGGGCAAGGCCGTGCACAGACCGGTCAGCATCAGCGGAGCTGCGCGCTGGAGGCTATTTTGCAGAGAGAACCAGGTCCCGAACGCGCCGCGGAACATCTGCTCGTAGACCTCGACAGGGTTCGCTCCCGCGAGCCCGACGAAGGCACCGAACAGCACTACCGAGACTAGCACCGAGGCGGTAGGTACGACCAAGCCGTCGAGGAATGCGGCGAGGCGCGTGAGCAGGACCCGCGTGCTCGCGGGCCCCGCTTCGGGATTGCCGACTGCTCCCGGCATGGCGCTAGCAGTCATGCTGGGCTCCTCAGTTGATCGAGCCCTTCACGCCGGCGACCAGGTAGCCCATCTTCTCGAGCTCGATATCGGTCTGGCCGCGCTCGGTCCCGGCGGAGATGATCTCCTTGCCGGCGTTGTCTTTGAGCGGACCCTTGAAGATTACGAGCTTGCCGGCGGTCAGGGCGGCCTTGGCTTCGTCGGCCTTGGCGCGCGTCTCCGGGGCAACGGCCGCGCCGTAGGGCGACATCTTGATGAAGCCCTCCTTGAAGCCGCCGCGCACCAAGTGCGACCAGGCCTGGCCGGCCTTGACCTTCTCCACGTAGTCTTTGTAGACGGCCGCCCAATTCCACTCGGCGCCAGTCAGGTAACCCTTGGGCGCGAGCGCGGCCTGGTTGGCGTGGTAGCCGGTGCTGAAAATACCGCGTTTTTCAGCGGTTTCGATCACGACCTTGGGGGAGTCGACGTGACAGGTCACGACGTCGGCGCCTTGATCGACCAAGCTGTTGGTCGCTTCAGCCTCCTTGACCGGGATGGACCAGTCGCCGGTAAAGATGACGCTGGTGGTGATCTTGGGATTGACCGAGAGCGCCCCGAGCGTGAACGCGTTGATGTTGCGCAAGACTTGTGGAATCGGCTTGGCAGCCACGAAACCGAGCTTGTTCGTCTTGCTGGTAAGGCCTGCCACGACGCCCGATACGTATTGAGCTTCGTCGATGTAGCCAAAGTAGCTGCCGACGTTCTTGGGGTGCTTGCCCTCCGTGTACATGCCGCCGCAGTGCAGGAACACCACGTCGGGGTACTTCTCGGCCATCTTGAGGATGTGCGGGTCGAAGTAGCCGAAGGAGGTGGGGAAGAGCAACTTGGCGCCGTCCAAGTTGATCATGCTCTCCATCGTCTTTTGCACGTCGACGGTCTCGGGTACCTTCTCTTCTTCGCGGATCTTCACCCCCAGCGCAGCCAGGGTCTTGGCGCCTTCGGCGTGGGCTTGGTTGTAGCCGTAGTCGTCTTTGGGCCCGACATAGATGAAGCCCACGGTGAGCGCACCCGCGGGCTTTGCAGCCTCCGGGGCAGCAGCCGAGCCAGAAGCGGCGGGAGTTGCGTCAGCTGCCGGCTTGCTGCAACCGAGAACGGTCAGCGCCAGCGAGCCCGACAAGAGGAGGAGAGAGCGACGAGAAGCGAGGGGTGACGTGCGAGTGATCGTCATTGCTGCCCCGGTATAGAGAGTCGTGCGTTTCGGTGATCTTTCCGAAGTGCGTCGAAACAAACTTGGTCGTCGGCCGTGCCGCGGAACGAATTCTCGTCAGGATTCGAGGCAACTTGCCGCACATCTGACGTTCCAACCCTTCGGCATTGCGCATGTCGCGTTCCGAAACGTTTGCAACACTTTGTATTAACTCGGGCCAAGTGATGGTCCGCGCACCCCATTGAACTTGCGCGCGGACAAATGGCCGAAACACTCGAACCCCCTCGGCGACGCGCGCTCCAAACAATGCACGAGCGGTGAAAATGACGAAAATCCATAGCCACATCCTGGGCGGCGCGGTCGTCCTATCGGGCCTCTTTGCTTCGGAGCTGGCACAAGCGCAGGACGCCCCTGCAGCGCCCGCCCCCGCAGCGCCACCTGCTGCCGAGGCGCCGCCGCCCGCGCCGCCACCCCCGCCGCCCGTCGACGCAGCGCCGCCGCCACTGGCGCCCGCACCCGTCGCAGCGCCGCCGCCGCCCGAGGTGCCGGCCGCACCGCCGCCTGCCGACAATCCCTTCAAGGTGACGGTAGGCGCCGGCTTCCGCAGCGGCATTCGCATCGCGAACCCGAACAAGAGCAGCGACGGCATCAACAAGATGAATGACCAGTACCTGGACGAGCTCAATCTCGAGCTACGCACCAGCGGCAAGGTCACCGACATCATCGGCTGGACCGGCAACTTCACGGTCGACGGTCGTACCCGAGCGCAGGCGAGCGGCGGGCCGATCGCATTCCAGGCGCAGGCGCTAGACCTCGTGGGTCAACTCGACTTCATGGACGAGTTCCACGTCTGGGTGGGCCGTATGCTCACGCCGTCCGATCGCTCGAACTTCAGCGGCTCCTGGTTCATGGCCCCCTGGAACTACTCCGGCGTGCTGGACGGCTACTACGGTCCGCGCGGAACCGAAGAAGTCGGCCGCGAAACGGGCGTCACCGCCTGGGGTGACATCAACAAGGGCAAGTTCAAGTACTACGTCGCGCTGCTCGATCTCGACAGCAACTTCGGCGTACTGAGCAAGCCGGGAGCAGGCGGTATGGCCGCGCAGAACCCGCTGTTCTCCGCACGCCTGGCCTATGCCTTCATCGGCAACGAACCGGGCTTTTACGGCAGCAGCACCTACTACGGAGGCCAAGACATCGTCGCGCTCGGCGCGGCCTTCCAGTACCAGAAAAACTACGCCATTCCGGGCGCCAAGGACGCCGCCGGCATCCAAGGTCCGGATATCAAGGACAACTTGGTCGAGTTCAACGCCGACATCTTGGCAGAGAAGAAGTTCGACGCTGGCACCCCCGGCATCGAGGCCGCCTACTACCACATGAGCGGCGACAGCCGCGGCTTCAACGACTTCTTCTACGTGATGCCGACCTTCACCACGGGAGAGATCCTACCGGCGAAGGGCAAGCTGAACGCCCTGTTCCGTTTCCAGATGGCCAAGACCGGTGACGGCGCCGCCAAGGCGACGCACACCATCTTCGAGCCCAGCGTGGCGTACCTGTTCAAGGACTACTTCGCCAAGCTGCAGCTCAGCTACACCTACGGCAAGACCAAGCTCGACTCGGGTGGTGACCCAACGAACAAATATCAGTTCGTCCAGCTGGGCTTCCAGATCCAGCAGTAACGCTTGCGCTGCGAGCCGCGCGGTATCCGGGATCTTCTCCGCGCGGCTCGCGGCGTTTTTTCGCACGAACCATGATCCCCTGCGGCACCTCCGTTTCCGGGTTTTGGGTGTCGTGGGGGATCACCCTGTCCAACGTGCCCGTCCCCGCACCCAGCCCCGCTCAGGGCGGAATTACCTTCGGAATCTTGGTGCCCGTCGCCGACATCCACTGATCGAAGTCGACGGGCTGTGGCTGCTTGGCCACCATGCGCTTGACGTTGATCAGGTCGGCGCTGAAAACGCTGAGCTTGGGCAGGTCTGGATCGGCGATTGAGAGCCCGGCCATCTGCGCCAAGCTGTAGAACACCGTGCGGGTGTTGAGCGGGCGATCGGCGTTCTTGCGCGCCATCTCCACCCGCTCGGGAAACTTGGCGGCGTACTCGTCCGAGTACCAAAACATCATCGGAATCGGCAGGTCGTACTCGTTGCTGTGCGCGTGACCGAAAAGGTTGCGATCGTCGTCGCGCAGGTTGTCGCCGTGGTCGGGCACGTACCACATTGCCTTGATGCCGGGTCGCTTGCTCAGCGTGTCGATGATCTCTCCCAGCACGTGATCGGTGTAGACGACCGTGTTGTCGTAGGCGCCAATCAGCTCTTTGTGCGCGGCGGTGTCGCTGCCGCCGTGGATCACGCCCGACTCTTCACCATCGGGAAAGCGCGCGAAGGCCCGCGGGTAGCGGCTGGTCAGGTTGAAATGGCTGCCCAGCGTGTGGAGCAAGAAAAAGCGCTTGGTCGACGTGTCGCTGGGCTGCGCCAGCAGGCCTTTCATCGCATCTGCCAGCGCGCCGTCGTGCTGGCGCTCGAAGAAGCGAACGACCTGAGCCTCGACCGTGTAGCGGCTGATCGCCGCCATGGCGGTCTCGCGCTGCTGCGTCGAGAGCCAGTAGGTATTGAAGCCAACCTCGTGAAATGCCGAGACAATCGAGGTCTCACGCGCGCTGCGCGCCCTGTCTAGCAGGTGGCCGCGCGTGATGATGAGCGGCACCGACATCTGGGTCTGGGCAACCTGCGTGATGACGTCTTTGAAGACGACCAGGTTGCTGAGCTTGGAGAGCCGCGGGTTGGTTTCGCGCTCGTAGCCGTACAGGCTGAAGTTGTGCTTGCGCGCGCTCTCACCGATCACCAGCACGTAGGTCTCGGGCTCGCTCGGCGGCGCCTCGCGCGTGGCGTTGAAATGGAAGGACTCAGCCAGCTTGCGCTCGCGCAGCTCTTGCTGGTGCAGGCTCATGGTCAGGTAGGCCTGCGAAAACACCCCGAACGGGCTGTTGCGGTCGTTCAGCAGCGTGAGGTTCCAGGAGCCAGTGTAGCGGGCAACCCCACCGTAAACGACCGCCAGCCCCGCGAGCGGCGCCACGACCAGCCAGCGCGGCAGCGTCACGCGCAAACCGCGGATCTTCCACAGGCAGAAGAAATAGGTGCTGAACATCAGCACCAAGCTCCCGACGGTACGGGTGAAATCACCCTCGAGGAAGTCTCGGCTGTCGCCGATGTTCTCGACGATGGTCAAGAGCATGCTCGAGGCCAAGCGGGTCTGGTAGTTCGAGATCACGTACAGGTCGACGCCCGCGCACAGGTAGAGCGGCGCCATGAGGGCGTGCACGATCCAAATACGGCGCGCCAAGAGCTGCACCGTCACCAGCCAGAACACCGACGCCGCCAGGCAGAACGGCAAGGTCTTGTCCCGAATCCGCAGCTCGTGCATCAGCACGGGCGAAATCAGAAACAAGTTCATCAGCAGCACGATGCGCCAGCGCCACAGCCACTGGCCTGCCCGCCCCAAGCTCGCTTTGTCGAGCCGCAACCAGTCAAAGCGCGACGCAAGCTGGCCGCTTCCCAGGCCGGCCGCCGCGCCGCTCGCGGACATTCGCTCCATAGGCCGGCATAGTATTGTAACTCCCGCGACACGCCATCGTATTTTGGCCGTCAAATTTGGCGCGTGAGGGTCACGTTCTTCGTTTGGTGCGGCCAAATCCGCGAGAAATCGCGGAATTGCACGACGAGAGGCGGGGCCCGCTAGTCATCGCTTCACGGCACCCGAGCATGGCTCCACGCCGTCTCCGTCGACGCTCCCGCCGCGCGAGCCCGCATCCGACGCGTCCCCGCGACGGCGCCATGACCCGCGCCGTGGAGAAAGCCCGCGGCGCTGCAGCGACCGACGAAGGTGGGCCTCAGGGCACCACGACGCGCCACAAACCGGCATCGAGGTTCGACGAGAAGAGCAGCTTGTGAGCTTTGTCGATACCCAGGTTGCCCCCCTGGCTCATCTTCGGATGCTTCATCTCGGTCCAGGTTTGCCCGTCGGTCTCGGGCGACGTCAGGTAGCGAGCGTCGTCGCAGAAGTCGGGGAAGTAGCAGGTGCTGGCGTACATGTTCGTGCCGTCGCTAACCAAGCCGCCGACGATCGGCCCCGTGTCGGGAATCAGCTTCCAGTTCGGGACCTTGCCGTCACTGCTGGTCCAAATGCCGTCGGCTGCGGCCATGTAAAACGCACCAGCCTTGGTGCGCAAAAGCTGCGAGCTTTGCAGGTGGCTCGTCGTCATGTCCTTGATCTCGGTCCAGCTCTTGCCCGCGTCTTCGGAGCGCCAGAAGCCGCTGTTTTGCGAGCCCCACAGCCAAGCGTCCGAGCTCTCCATGAAGAAGATGACCTGACCTTCGGAGCCGTTCCAGCTGGGCTCGCCGTCGAGAATGCGCCAGGTGCTGCCGCCGTCGTTCGTCTCGACGATGCAGGTGTCGGGGTGCGGCGCCAAGCAGGGCTCGTGAAAGGTGAGCAGCACGTGCAAGTGATCGAACGGATCGATGGCGACCACGTTGGCAAAATTGTAGGTGAACGCCTTGGCGAGCTCGGGCTGCGACTCGCGCGACCAGATGTCGGTCCAGTTCACGCCGCCGTCCGTCGACTTGAAGAGCCCGTTCGAGCCATAGCCGGAGTTGGTGTACAGAATGTTCGGGTCCACCGGGTCGATGAACAGCGTCCAGTTCATGCCCGTGTTGACTTCCTCTGCGTTTTTACCGGTGGCGATGACGTTCCAGGTAGCGCCGCAATCGGTCGTCTTCCACAAGCCTTGAAACAGCGTGCCGGCGTAGGCGGTGCCTTGATTGACTTGATCCACGGCCATGGCGAAGGTGCCGCCCTTCGTCTGGCCATCGGACATCTTGGTGCCGATGCCTTGGCGGACGACTTCGGGGGTGATCTCTTCGAACACACCCGGCGCTGGCAGATTGTCGCACGCAGCGACTTGGGGCAGCGGTGGCTTGGGGTTGTTGCGCATACCGGCGCTGCCGGTAGCGCCCGAGCTGCCGTTGTTGCCCGCGCTGCCGGAGCTCTTGCCACCGCCGCCGGTGCTGCTACCGGCCGTGCCGTTGCTGCCACCCGCGCCGGCGTTGGCGCCCCCGGCTGCCTTCGCGTTGGGCTTGGCATCACTACCGCAACCGAAGACCAACAATGCCAAGCCGCAAATGCACCAGCTGGATGTGCGCATGACGTAAGCCACCTTTCCCGAAAGCCTGAAGGATAAGCACAAACATGCCTCGGGGTGAATAGCCCCGCCAGTCCGCAGCGGCGGCGGGCCGGACGCTTGGTCATTCATTTTGGAGCGCAAGTCAGCGCAAGCCGTATGAAAAATGCTCCTCGGTGACCGAGGCTAGAGGGCCAGCATGCCCTCTCGGGCAATGAACGAAACAATCGGGTCCAAGCCCTCGTTTTTGCGAATGCTGGTGAACACGAACGGCCTTTCACCGCGCATCTTCTTGGCATCACGATCCATGACCTC
>DATAKF010000334.1:0-2184 GCA_036261775.1 Polyangiaceae bacterium
CTAATCATCGTCAACTCTCAGGCCGGGCGCGGGCATCTGCAGATGCGCGGATTTCCCGACGAAAAGGTCGTCTTCGTGCCCAACGGGATCGATATGGACCGCTACCACCCGGATGCGGCGGGGCGCGACCGTTTGCGGCGCGAATGGGGTGTCCAAGACAGCGAGTTTCTCATTGGCATCGTGGCGAGAGCCGATCCGGTGAAAGCGCACGAGGTGTTCGTTGCCGCCGCGCACGCGCTGCATTCCCGGGACGCGCGCCTACGCTTCGTCTGCGTGGGGGTCGACGAGCGCAAGGCGGTCGCGCTGAGGGCTGAGGCAGCACGGCTCGGTATGGCGGACTACTTCAAGGTCGAAGGCCCTCGCGATGACCTGTCGGCGGTGTACAGCGCTCTCGATGTCAATGTGCTGTGTTCTCACAGCGAAGGCTTTCCAAACGTCGTCGCCGAAGCGATGGCCTGCGGTGTACCGTGCGCCGTGACTGACGCCGGAGACGCCACCGAAATTGTCGGTGATACCGGGGAGCACGCACCTGTAGCGGACCCAGCCGCGCTAGCCATAGCCATTGAAGCGTTGCTCGCCCGGGTCAAGTCCGACGCCGCATCACTGCGACGAGCCGCGCGAGCGAGGATTGAAGAGCGCTATTCGCTTGGAGCGCTCGCGGAGAGGACTCTGGTCGAGCTGAGGCGCCTTTGACGCGACCGCGTTTGGTTCAGATCGTCACGGTGCCCGCAACGCTTTCGCTGATGCGGGGGCAACTAGGGTTTTGCGTGCGGGCGGGGTTCGACGTCCACGTGGTGGCTTCACTCGGTGAGGAGCCGCGGCCAGAAGTGGACGAAGGGGTTACGTTGCATTCGGTCGAGATGAATCGAAGCTTGGCGCCGGTCGCGGATCTCGCTTCGGTTGCTCGCGCCAGGTCGTTGCTGGCTCGACTGCGTCCGGAGCTCGTTCAAGCCGGCACGCCCAAGGCGGCTCTGGTGGGAATGATGGCTGCCAGGCTTTGCGGCACGCGCACACGCATTCACCACGTGCGCGGTCTCGCCCATGCCACGGGCGCCAAGGCGCGCTCGGTCGCGGCGGCAGCCGCGACGCGGGTCAGTTGTTCGCTCTCGACCCATGTGCTGTGTGTCTCGGAATCCGTGCGCGAGACGCTGGTTCAGGAGGGTTTCTGTTCTCGGGAAAAGACGCACGTTCTCGCTCATGGCAGCAGCAACGGCGTGGACGCGGAAGGCCGCTTCAATCCGGTGAAGCACGCGGACGCCCGCTTGGAGCTACGGCGAACGCTGGGCATTCCAGAGGACAGCGTCGTGATTGGGTTCGTGGGTAGGCTAGTGCGCGACAAGGGTATCCAGACGCTGTTCGATGCTTGGTCCCGACTGCGTGAGCAATTTGCGTCGGCTTATCTGCTCCTGATAGGCCCGTTCGAAGACGGCGACCCGTTGCCCCAGCACGTGCGCGAGGGGCTGTTGTCCGATTCGCGAGTCAGGGTGACGCGGACGGATTGGGGGCAGGCGGCGCCCTGGTATTCGGCGATGGACATCGTTGCCTTTCCTAGTCTCCGAGAGGGGTTCCCTAACGTGCCGATGGAGGCGGCGGCGATGAGCCTGCCGGTGGTTGCGGCTCGAGTCGGCGGCTCGACTGACGCTGTCGTAGACGACGAAACAGGCTTGCTCGTGGATCCGCGCGATGCACCAGCGCTTGCCGCAGCTCTAGCCAGATTGATGAATGATCCCGCTCTCGCCAAGAGGTTGGGAGCGCAGGGTCGCAAGCGGGCGCTCGCGGATTATCGACCTGAGAGCATCTGGCAAGCGCAAGTGGAGTGGTATCGCGCCTTGCTTGCTGCGGGCTCGTGAGTCGGTGCCATGGCGGGAGTTGCCCTCAGGCGTCGATCTCAGCCGGCTTGCGCTCTCGAGCGGACCAGCTCCGTATACAAATCTTCGTAGGCCGCCACGATGCGGGGTAGCGAATAGCGCTCTTCGATGCGCGCGCGTGCGGCCGCGCCCAAGTGCCTTCGCCCGGCCTCGCCGAGCGCGATGAGATCCATCCAGCTTCGGGCAACCGCGTTGGGATCGCGTGGCGGGACGAGTCTTCCGCAATCGCCGATAATCAAAGCTGAGTCACCGACGTCCGTTGCCACGCAGGGGAGCTCACAACTCATCGCTTCGCCCACCGCGTTCGGGAAGCCTT
>DATAKF010000337.1:0-14202 GCA_036261775.1 Polyangiaceae bacterium
AAGCTTCGCGAGCACGACCTTCGGGCCACGTTCGTCACTCTGAGCCTGCGCAACGGTAAGACGAGGGATTGGATCCGGGCACGAACCGGCCAGTCGGACCAGACTATCGCGCGCTACACCCGCGACGTTCAGGGAGCGGAGGATCGAAACCTCGGGGAGCTGACTCCACTAGATGAGGCGATCCCCGAGTTCACCCAACTTCAACCGACGCGCGCCCAGTGGCAGGCAGGCTAAAACGATTCGGGCCCCCGTTAGGGAGCCCGTTTCGCCCACCGTTCGCCCATCAAAGGGTGGGTCGACTGAGACTTGAACTCAGGACCAACGGATTAAAAATCCGCTGCTCTAACCAACTGAGCTATCGACCCGTGCAGCGAGGGCCTGCGCGTGAGGCGCGCTTCTTAGCGCAGGGAGGGTGGGGCGCGCCACCTCTGTGTGAAGCTTTGGTGCGATTGCGGCCGGGGGGCCGCTTCCGACCGCCGAGTCAGCGAAAGGAGAGGGCTATCCAGGCTTCGTCGCCGGAGAGCCAGAAGCCGATGCCGACGTCGGTCACGTCGAACTCGAGAAAGGCTTGGGTAAAGCGGGTGCTCTGGTCCTCGCGGACGGTGGTGGCGACGTCGACGGCGGTGCGCCAGTCGAGGGCGTAGCGGGCGATGGTGATCTCGGCTTCGGCGGTCCAGCCGCAGGCGCAGTTGGGCCAGACTGGGTCGCACTCTTTGACGAACTTGCCGAGCGGCTCGTCGGTGCGAGCGAACGCGACGGCGCTGCCTTGCGCCAAGGTGTCGAGGCAAGTGGAGCCTTGCAGCGGCGGTTGCTCACGCAGCGCGCGCTCGGCGTTGATGCGCGCCAAGATGTGCTGGCGAATGTCGAACAGCGGCGGCACCTCCAGCGTTGGCACCGGACATTCGGTTTGCGGCACGCATTGCCAGAGCTGGCTGTTGTCGAGCTCCACGCATGCGTAGCCTTCGGGACAGCGGCGTTGGTCGTCGCAGTCACGACCGCAGAAGCGTTGGTCTTGGTGGCGAATGCAGGCGTCGTTGGCGTCGCCGCATTCGTCGCTTTCGGTGCAAGCGCCGCACAAGCCGACCGGACCCGTCTCCGGAATCGGGTCGGGGCGCGCTCCGCCGCTGCTGCTGCCGCCTTGGCTCGTGTCGCCTGCGCCGGCCTCCCCGCCCATGGGCGTTGGCGGTGTCGCGCTGCTGGCACCGGTGCCGGTTCCGGCTCGCGCCGCGGCTCCGCCCGTCCCGGCGTTGCCGCCCGTGCCGTCTCCCGGGGGCACCAGCCACACCACGGGGTCACCGGCCCGCTCGCCACAGGCAAGGGGGAGGGCCAAGGCGCCGAGCAGCGCGCCCACGGCGACACGGGCGACCGACATGCCGGAAACATAACACCCGTGAGGCCCATCGAACTGGGCGAAATCCGCCAAATGCTGGCGACGGTGAGCCGATTCGGTAGGCGGAGGACACTTTACCCTCATCGGACCGTGAGCATGCCCAAGAAGGACTCCCAAGCAGTTGCCGAGCTTTTGCCGTTGCGCAAAAGCCAGTCGGAGCTGCCGCTGCCGGAGTCCGACGAGCTCTTGGTGCTCTCGCTGCGCGCCCGGCACCCCGACGCCGGCACCCAGCTGTTCGATCGCTACGCCCCGCACGTGCGCCGCGTGCTGGTGCGCGTCATGGGACCCGACGCCGAGATTTTGGATCTGGTGCACGACGTGTTCGTCACCGCGCTCGAGTCGGTCAACCGCTTGATCGATCCCAAGGCACTGCGCGCCTGGCTGACGCAGATCGCCGTGTTCACCGCGCGGGCTCGCATCCGGCGCCGAGTGCGCGGGCGCATCCTGCGCTTTTTGCCGTTTTCGGAGCTGCCCGAGCAAGAGCTGCCGCCGGCCGATTTCGAGGCCAGTGAGGCCATGCAAGCCGTGTATCGCGTGCTCGGCGCGCTCGATACCGATCAACGCATCGCGTTCGCGCTGCGCTTCGTTGCCGGGATGGAGCTGACGGAAGTGGCAGCGTCGTGCGGGGTGTCGCTTGCCACGATCAAACGGCGCTTGGCGCGCGCTCAAATCAGCTTCGCTAGCTCGGCCCAAAAAGAGCCGGCGCTCGCCGAGTGGCTCACGGTCGGCGGCATCGGCGCAAGCACGGAAGGAGAGCTGTCGTGAACGCGCTGGCTGATCGTCTGCAGCGCCTTGGTCGCGAGGTCGCGGCCGAGCAAGATCGCGCTTTGGCGCAAGATCTGTCGCTGGGTAGCGTGCGAGCTCGGGTATTGGCGCAGCCGGTACGCCGGCCCTTGCGCGTTAGAGTTGGGGCTTCGGTCGCGCTCGTGGCTGCTGCTGCTGCCGCTGTCGCGGTGTACGGCTTCACCCGTCCGCGCGCGCCGCTCGCGGCCTCCTTCGGTAATCATCCGCTCGCCGTGGGTGAGTGGGTGAGCGCTACCGAGCCGGGCTCGCCGCACATTCGCTTTTCGGACGGTTCGGAGGTCGCGTTGTCGCCTGGCTCGCGAGCGCGCTTGGCAACGCTCGACTCGGTGGGCGCCCATCTGGTGCTCGAATCGGGCGCTGCCGACGTGCGGGTCACGCCTGGTCACGGCGCGCGTTACCGCGTCAGCCTGGGTCCGTTCGCGGTCGACGTGACCGGGACGCGCTTCGACGTGGGCTTCCGCCCGACGGACGAGCTGTTCACGCTCACCTTGCACGAGGGCAAGGTCGTGGTGTCCGGCTGCGTTTTGGGTGAAGGCCGCACGCTGCTCGCCGGCGAAACACTGAGCGCGTCGTGCCGCGCCGGTCACTTCGAGATCAGCGCGCTCGGCGTCGAAACGGCTGCAGCCGCTCAGTCGGCGTTGGCGGCGCCGTCGGCCGCGCCCACACCAGAGGCGGAGGCCGGAGCAGATCTAGCCATCGATCCTGACTCGAGCGCCGCGCCGGCTGCGGCTCAGCCGCACGACGTCGCGCCAGTGGTCCCAAGCTGGCAAGGCTTGTCCGGGCAGGGCCGTTTCGCGGATGCGTACTCGGTCATCGCGATCGACGGCTTCGAGGCCGCGGTTTCTCGCGCCTCGGTGGCGGAGCTGGCTTTGCTGGGCGATACCGCGCGCTTCGCGGGCAAGCCGGCCGACGCGCTCACGGCTTACCAGGCGCTGCGTTCGCGCGGGGCCGGCTCGGCAGCGGCAAAGCAAGCAGCCTTCTCAATTGCCCGTGTGCATTTCGACCAGCGGGCAGCGTATGCTGAGGCCGCCCGATGGTTCCGGACCTACCTAGCCGAGCAGCCAGGGGGGCCTCTCGCGCGTGAAGCCGAAGGTCGGCTCATGGAGTCGCTGTCCCGCGCGGGCGATCGCGTGGGCGCGCGCAAGGTGGCCGAGGGGTACTTGGCCAAGTACCCGCGCGGCCCGCACGAACGCGTCGCGCGTCAGCTGCTCGCGCACTGACGCGCGCTGGTTGGCTGCAGCGTTGCCAACGCTTGCGCTGGCGTGCGCCGTGTGCGTGACGGCGCCCGCGTCGGCGCAGACACCGGGACCGCTCGTCGTGGTGGTCACGAGTCAACCCGACGCGCCTTTCGTGCGGCGCTTGGCGGCTGAGCTGTCGCTGTTCGGCTATCGCGTCGAGATCGCGGCGCGCGCGCCGGGCGAAGGGGACTTGCCCGAGCTGCTCGCGCGCTCGGGCGGCGCCGCGCTGATCGCCGTCGATCAAGGCCGGCAAACCGCGGAAGTCGTGGTGGCCGAAGCGGCCGGAGCAGGGCCCGCGCGGCAAGAGCGCGAAAGGCTCGATCCACGCCGCCGTGCAGACACGAATGCTGCCGTCTTGGCGGAACGCTTTCGCGCTCGGCTGACCGAGCTGGGCATCCCGCCTGGACCCGCACCGGAGCTGTCACCACCCGAGGAACCATTGCGGGTCGTGCTGCCGCAGCCCGCGCCGCGTGAGGTCGAACGGCGGCTGTGGCTGGTTGCGGCGTTTGGCGCCACCAGCGGCGGCCTCGGGGTACTGCCCGACGTGCAGCTGGAGCTGCGGGCGCTTCCGGTGCCCTGGCTTTCGACGAGCGCGTTCGGAAAGTGGTCTCCCGTGGCGGCCGACGTCACCGCGCCGCAAGGTGAGGCGAGCGTGCGGCTGCTGTCCGGTGGCCTACTGATCGACGCCTACCCATGGCGAAACGAGCTGGTCATCAACGTTGGTCTGGGAGCGATGTTGGTGAGCGCCGAGATGACCGGACGCGCTTCACCGCCCTTTGGCGGCGAGCGCGATTCGGTGCTGGTACCCGCCGGAATGCTGCAAACCGGCGTCGCTTTGCGCTTGTCGCCGCGCGTATCGGCGGAGCTGCGGGCGTTCGTGGGGGCCTGCGCGCCGCGCGTCGGCGTGCGTTTCGCCAACCAAAGCGTGGCCCACTACGGGCAGCCGTTCGTTGGCGTGTCCCTGGGCGCCGCAATCGGCGTGTTCTGAGCCGGGCTCCAAGGCCGGTCAGCTGCGTGCCCGCACACGTCGGAGCGTGGCTTTGCCGGAGCACTTTGAAGCTGGGTTCGGCGCGGGACCATTTGGCGCACGGTGCCAAGACGCACGACGCGAGCGGTATCGTCGATCGGATCTTCAAAAACTGACCAAGATCCGGACACTGCACCCACTAACCAATGTGACGATTCGTCCTTGCGCGCAGGCGCGTTAACGGAAAAGCTAAGGTAAGTGCTTGGCGGCTCCGTAGCGGGCCCTTTTTTGGAGGCTTCGGTTCGATGAAAGCAGCGAAGACGTGGTGTTTGGCGGGTCTAATGCTGGTGGCCGGTCTCTCATCGGCGAGCTGCGGAAAAGACGAAGGAACCGACGGGGGTGGCGGGCGCGGCACGCTCCTCGGCGGTAGCGGCGGCAGCGGTGGCAGCACCGTCGGTCGCAGCGGCTCCTCCACTGGGAACGAAGGCGGCGACGCGCCGACCTCCGCGACCAAGCTCGGCCGCGCTTGCGTGACCGACAAGGACTGCACGGACGCGAACGCGCCCGGCCTCACCTGCGTCACGTCGAAGGACACCGTGCTGGGTGACGGCGCACCGCCCAAGGGTCTCTGCACCACGACCTGTACGCTGCCCACGAGCCCCAGCGAGCCGGATCCATGCGAGGAGCTCGGTCCAGGCGGCATGTGCTTCCCCTTCAACGCAGACTCGACCGAGGGTTACTGCATCGAAGGCTGCAACTTCGGCGCGCCCGACATCGGCGAAGCCAAGTGTCACAGCCGTCCCGAGTTCGCGTGCAACCCGGCCTTGCTCGGCGCCACCAGCACCACGTGCGAAACGACGGACGACTGCCCCGCTGGTGACCTCTGCATCGACGGCCAGTGCGACGTGGTGTTCCCCGGCTGCTTGCCGGCCTGCCGCGGCGACCTGGATTGCGACGCCGGCATGTACTGCGATCAATCCTTCTTGAGTGGCGTGTGCGTCACCAAGAAGCCGACCGGCAAGGCGCTGGGCGAGCCGTGCACGTTGCCCGCCGAAGGCGAAGACAGCGAGCCGGACGAGTGCTTGGGCTTCTGCCAGGCCGACTCGGAGACCGGCAACCAGGGCCACTGCGCGGCCACCTGCGGCCTCGCGCGGCAGTGCTCATGGAACTCGGAGACCGAGAAGTTCGACGGCATTTGCTTCTACGCCTCCGTCCTCACCTCCGAGACGGGTGACCTAGGCGACTTCGGCTTCTGCACCCCGTCCTGCAACTGCACCGACGACTGCAAGGATCCGACGCTCGCTTGCTCGTTGCTCACGCAAGGCGCGCTGTCGAGCGACTTCCGCGGCGCAGGCCTGTGCTTCTCGCCCGACGCCGACACCAAGGAATACAATCAGTGCACGGGCAGCGGCGGCGCCGGTGGCGCTGGGGGTGCGGATTCGACCGGCACCGGTGGCGCATCCGCCGGCGAGAGCTCGGGCGGCACCGGTACGGGGGGCGCGGACTGACCGAGCCGCACGGCAAAGGTCAGCTCCTTCACCCCCGCTGATTCGAGGCGCGCGCCCAGCACGGCTTGGCGCGCGCACTCGACGACTTGCGGATTCGGAAAGCGCGTCTCGACCGGCGTGGCGTCGCCAACCGTGCCGTCGCTGGCCAGCGTGAGCTTCAGCGCGATGCGACCCCACAGCTTGGGATCGGCGGCCAAGGCCGGCGCGTAGCAAGCCAGAAGCCGGGGCGAACGCCCCTCCAAGGCTGCAGCGTCGGCGGCTGACAAGCGCACGCTGGGCGTGCCGTCGGGCGCGCGCGGCGGCACCGGCGCGTGACCGGGCCACTGCTTGACGCTGATTTCGACGTCCAGCTTACGCGTGAAGCCAGGCGAAAAGTCGAGCGCTCGCACTCGCTCGAGCACGCAGCGGGCGTAGTCGCGCTCCGGCGCTGGGCCCATGCTGCGCGAGCCCAGCACCTTGCCGGTTGCGCCAAGCGTGAGGCGCACGCGCGCCGAGCGAGCGGACTTGGTAGCCAAGCGCTGCGCGGCCTCGAAGCAGCCGCGCAGCGGCCAGTAGCCGTTGCTGCGCGCGATGCGGAGCAGCCGCGCGGTCGAGCCTTTGGGCGCGCGCGACAGCAGCTCCACGTCGACGACGACGCGCGTTGCCGGGTGGTAGCCTGGACGATTCGACGGATGCGCCGGATCCGCCGATCCACCGAGCGCCCACTGAAACAGCTCTTCGTCACGCCCGAGCGTTTGCATCTCGGTGCCCAAGCGCGCGTGCCCGGCCGCGGAGTACGGCGGCTCGAGCAGCAGCTGCGGTGACGTCGCGGGCGCGGCGGGCGTTGCCTCGACGGTAGCGCTGCCGCCACCCGTCGAAGTCTCGACGCCGCCGCTCACTGCGGGCGGTGGCGACGCCGTGACATCGCCCGCGGCAGACGTGGGCAGAGCGGCGCGCCCCGGTGCGCGGGGGGCAGGCGCGTCGGCCGGCGCGGTGCTGGCGGGGGCAGGCGCGTTGGGCGCGCTAGCGCCCGGCAAAGGTGTAACGAGCGCCGCGCTGCCGCCGCAGCCCGCGCCCCACAGGCCCAGAAATGCCAGGGGAAGGGCGTGCCGCGCGCGCATGAGTGTTTCATAACATGCTGCGGTTCCGGGCACTTCGGGGTTGCTGCCGTGGCCGGGGAGGGGGACATTGAGCGTCCCGGACTTTGAGGAGGTCGAGCGAGGATGAGCGAGGACAGAGCGGACGTCGGTGGCTTCGAGCATGCGCAGGGCTTCGTTGCTGGAGAGACCTCCGGCAGCCTCGGGCTCGGCCCGCTCGAGATCCAATACGAAGAGCTTTTCGGCGAAGCCCTGGCAGACGGGGTGATCACGGCCGAAGAGCGGTCGCGCCTGGAGAAGGCTGCCGACAACCTCGGTCTGGATCGCCAACGCTTGTTCCGGCTCGAGCAGGCCATGGTCGCCGCCTACCAGTCGCGGCACCGCGTGCAGATCGTCGAGCACTACGAAGAAGAGGCGCCATCACTCGCCCCACTTCGAGTCGAAGCCGAGGGTGACGCTGGTCGCGCGCTCTTGCTCAAGCGCGTCGAGCAGCTGCAAGCCCGCGTCAAAGAGCTCGAAGAAGAGCTGCGGCGCGCCCAAGCCGCCGTCAACGTCGAGGTCGATCTCACCGATCTCGAAAGCTCCGTCGACTACGCGGGCGAAGATCCGGAGGAGGTGTGGCGCCGCTTGCGTAGGAACCCCACCTCCGTCGAAGGCTACCGCCAGCTGTTTCGCATCCAAACCGCCAAGGGCGACGCCGACGCGGCGTTTCGCGCGTCCGAAGCCTTGGTGGCGCTGGGCGCGGCAAACGCCGACGAAACGGCCACCTTCGAGCACGGCCGCGCCCAAACCTTGATCGCCCCCCGCGGCAGCCTCTCGCAAGCTGCCTGGCACGACTTCCTGTTCCACCCCGAGCAAGAGCTGCTCACGGGGCAGATCTTCAGCTTGATCGCACCGGCAGTGCTGGTCGGTCGCGTCACCTCGCTACGGCGCGACGGCAAGCTGCATCAGCCTTCGCCCGAAGCGAAGCAAGACCCTGCCAAAGCCACCGTTACGGCCGTGCGCGCCGTGCCCTGGGCAGCCGCCATCTTGGGCCTGGCGTGTCCGGCGCTGTACGTCGACAAAACGCGCGACGTCGGCTTCGAGCACATTCCGGGCGTGCCGCCCTGCACGGTGATCGGTAAACGCGTGCTGTCCGGCAAGTCACAGCTGGAGCAGGCGTTCTTGGTCGGCCGCCACCTGACCTGGTACCGCCAAGAAATGTACCTGAAGACGCTCTTTAGCGCCGTGCCAGATCTCGAAGACCTGTTCTTGGCGGCGCTCACCATCGGCAATCCAGGCCTCCCGATCGCGGAAGACATGAAGCGCCGCGTGACGCCCATCGCAAACGCCATTCAGCCCATGCTGGAGGCGCAGCACGTGGACGCATTGCGCGGCTGTTTCCTGCGCTTCGTCGAAGAGGGCGGGCGCACCAACCTGCAGCGCTGGAGCGCCGCTACGGACAAGACCGCGGCCCGCGCAGGCCTGGTTTTGTGCGGAGATTTGGGCACTGCGCTCAGCTTGCTTTCGGCCGAAGAGGGGCCGCAGGGCGAGCTAGGTAAAGATTTGCTCTGGTTTTCAGCCAGCGATCGCTATGGCAAGCTCAGGCGTCAGCTGGGCGTGGCCAAAGCGGCTACGAGCTAGGCGGGCGGCACAGCGGTAGAAACAGATGGCAGAGGACGCTTTCGGCATCGTGGGCACCGTGATCGCTTCGGCGTATCACGTGGAGTCCGTCGTTGCCGAAGGCGGCTTTGGCACCGTGTACCGCGCGCACCACGGCGGCTTCCGCGCGCCGGTGGCGCTCAAGTGCTTGCGCTTGCCGCCGGGCATCTTGCCCGAGGCGCGCCAGCACTTCCTCGATTCGTTCCGCGCCGAGGCCGAGCTGCTGTTCCGGCTTTCGGCCAGCATTCCAGCGGTGGTGCGGCCGCTGCACGTCGACGCCTTCACGGCAGTCGACGGCCGCTTCGTGCCGTACTTGGTGCTCGAGTGGCTCGAGGGCCACACGCTCGACGCGCTGATCCGCAAGCGCCGCGCCGACAACCAAGCGCCGTTACCGCTCAAAAAGCTCGTGCGCTTGCTGTCGCCGGTCGCGCGCGCCCTGGAGCGTGCCCACAACTTCAACGGCCCCGACGGCCCCGTCTCCATCGTCCACCGCGACTTGAAGCCCGAGAACATCTTCGTCGCCAACGTGGCGGGCGAAGAAACCGTCAAAATCCTCGATTTTGGCATCGGCAAAGCCAAGAGCATGGTCAGCCAGGTGGCAGGCCGAGCCAGCCAAGGCACGGGCGGCATCGCGACCTTTACGCCCGCATACGGCTCGCCCGAGCAATGGGCGCCCAAGCGCTACGGCCAAACCGGGCCCTGGACGGACGTGTGGGGCCTGGCGCTCACGCTCAGCGAAGCCCTGGTGGGCCACCCCATCATCGACGGTGATCCAGCCGCCATCATGGGCACCGTGCTCGATCCGAATCGGCGTCCAAGTCCTGGGAGTGAAGGCGTCATCGTGTCCGACGAGGTCGAGCGCGTCTTCCTCAAAGCGCTCGCGCTCGATCCGCGCGAACGCTACGCCGACGCTGGTGTATTTTGGAACGAGCTCTTGGCGGCCGCGCGCATCACCTCGGGCGAAATGCAGGAGGTGCGCATGCCGCGCGACTTCCGCGCCGAACCAGGCGGCGGCACCCGCGTCGAGCGGGTCGAGGTCGCGCGTCGTAGCCCCAGCCATCGCCCGCCCGCGCCGGCCGGCACGCTGCCGTTGCCGCCGCCTCACGCTGGCTCGCCGCAGCCGCTCGTGCATGTCGGCGCAACCCAGGGCCTGCACCCGCTCGAAGCACCCATCGGTACCGCCGCCGCACAGGTGCTGCAGCCGCTCGCGCTAGAGCCTATTTCTCGGGGTCTAGCGCCCGCCGCCAGCGGCTCGTTCGAGGTGCCCGATCTCGATTTGGCGCCGGTCTCGCAAAGGCCCGCTCCGCGCACCAGCAGCGGCATGCGCCAGGCCGTCGCGCCGCCCGTCGAGATGGACGACCTCACGGCAGACTTCGGCCCCAGCGCCTCGCTCGATTTGGATTTGCCCAGTCACGATCCGCTCGTGCGGCGAGCCAGCTCGGGCGGCATGACTGCCGTGCGCCCCTCGGATCGGCCTCCTCCGCATTCGCTCGCCGGTTCGGGACCGACCAGCGCACGTCGCTCGTCGTATCCGCCGCCGGAGCGCTCGGGTTCGGTGCCGCCCGTCGCGTTCACCGCTTCGGCGCCGCCGGTCGCGCCTGCGCCCGTCGCGACGCACGAGAACTCGCTTCCGCCCACCAGCCAGGGTGGCGGTCAGGCTGGCAGCCGGGGCGCCGTGTACCATTCGCCGCTGCCCCAGATTCCTGTCGCCGTGCCCGAGCCGGCCAAGCCCGCCTTTCAGTTCAAGCTCGCCGCGGAGCCGCACGCCACGTTGGTCGAACGGCTCTTGCCCGGCGGCCTCGTGCTGGGCGGCGCCATCTTGGTGACGATTCTGGATCAGGTATATTCCGCCGTTTCGGGGGAGATCTTCACGATCGGCCCGCTGCGCACCAGCGTGCTTGCCGGCCTGGTCATGCTGCTCGGCGTCGCTCTTTGCGTGTACCGCTTCAAGCGCGACTGAGCCGCCGCAAGGCGTGGTAGAAAATCGGGTCATGGCTCAGCGTAAGCAGCGCCGTGTCGCCAAGACCCCGGCCAAGCGGGACGATTCGTACTCGGACGCCAAGCGCGCCGCCGCCGAGCTGGTGCAAGGCCTGCGCGGCCGCGGCATCGATCGCGCCAAAATCGGCGGCTTCGACGTCGACGGGGTGCTGCGCGGCAAGTACGTCTCACTCGACAAGCTCGAGTCGGCGCTGAGCAAAGGCTTCGGGTTCTGCGACGTGATCTTCGGCTGGGACGTCGCTGACGTGCTGTACGACAACGCCAAGGTCACCGGCTGGCACACCGGCTACCCCGACGCGCAGTCGGTGCTCGACCCGAGCACGCTGCGCAACATTCCGTGGGAGCCCGGCGCCGTCGCCATGCTGGCCGACTTCCGCGCCGAAGACGGCTCCGCGCACCCAGCGTGTCCGCGCCAGCTCCTGCGCCGCGTCATCGCCCGCGCCGAAAAGCTCGGCTACCGGCCGATGGTCGGCGCAGAATACGAATTCTACCTCTTCAAAGAAACGCGCGATTCCCTACAAGAAAAGGCGTTCCGAAAGCTCACTCCGCTCGACCCTGGCATGTTCGGCTACAGCTGGGTCCGCTCAGGGCAAGACGCCGAGCTGATGCGCGACATCCTGCAGGGCATGCGCGACTTCGACATCGAGCTCGAAGGCTTGCACACCGAAACGGGTCCGGGCGTCTACGAAGCCGCCATTCGCTTCGACGACGCGCTCAAAACCGCCGATCGCGCCGCGCTGTTCAAGGTCGCGCTCAAGCAAATCGCGCATCGCCACGGCGTGTCGGTCACGTTCATGGCCAAGTGGAACGCCGCCTTACCCGGCTCGAGCGGGCACCTCCACCAAAGCTTGTGGAAAGACGACGAGAACGCCTTCGTCGACCCGAAATCGGGCGGCATGTCCAAGATCATGCAGCAGTACTTGGCCGGCCAAGTCGCGCTCATGCCCGAGCTCACGGCCCTCGTTTCGCCTACCATCAACAGCTACAAACGCTACGTGCCCGGCGTGTGGGCGCCGCTCACGGCATGTTGGGGCATCGAAAACCGCACCACGCCGTGCCGCGTGATCGGTATCGGGCAGGGCAGCGCGCTCCGCATCGAGCACCGCCAACCCGCCGCCGACATGAACCCGTACATCGCCATGGCGGCCACGCTGGGCGCTGGCTTGTGGGGACTTGAAAAGGGCCTGGCGCTGCCGCCCGAAACCCGCGGAGACGCGGGCGCAGACGGCGCCGGCAAGCTGCCGCGCACCTTGCGTGAGGCCAACGAGCGCCTCGGCGGCAGCAAAGCCGCCCGCGCGCTGTTCGGAGAAGCCTTCGTCGATCACTACGTGCGCACTCGTGACTGGGAAGTGCGCGAGTACGACCGTGCCGTGACGGATTGGGAGCTGGCTCGCTATTTCGAGGTCATATGAGCATCTGGAGTTTTCCGACCAAAATCATCTTCGGCGCCGGTGAGATTCAACGGCTGGGACAAGAAACCGCCGCGCTCGGCGTTTCGCGCGTGCTGGTGGTGGCCGACGCGGGCGTCGAAAAGAACGGCCTGCTCAACGCGCCGCTCGCCTCGCTCTCCAAGAGCGGGCTCGTCACCCACGTGTTCACCGGGGTGGACGGCAACCCGACCGAACGCAACATCGAAGACGGCGCCAAGGCTTACGCCGAGCACCGCGCCGAAGCCGTGGTCGCCGTCGGCGGCGGCTCGCCCATGGACGCCGCCAAGCTCATCGCCTTGCGCGCCGTCTGCAGCCTGCCGTTCGAGCAGCTCGACGACGCGATCGACGGCGGCGTCCACGTGCCGGCCAACGTGCCGCCCGTCATCACGGTGCCCACCACGGCCGGTACCGGCAGCGAAGTCGGGCGCTCGGGTGTGCTCACGGTGCGCTCCACCGGGCGAAAGACCGTGATTTTCTCGCCGCGCCTGCTGGCCAAGGTCGCCCTTTTGGATCCCGAGCTCACGGTCTCGATGCCCAAAGGCGTCACCGCCGCCACCGGCTTCGACGCGCTCACTCACTGCATCGAGGCCTACCTTTCGGTGGGCGATCACCCGCTCGCCGACGCCATCGCGCTCGGCGGCATCGAGCTGTGCGCGCAGCACCTCGAGCGCGCCGTGAACGAGCCGAGCGATCTCGAAGCGCGCGGCGGCATGATGAAAGCGGCCATGATGGGCGCCATCGCCTTCCAAAAGGGCCTGGGCGCCTGCCATTCGCTGGCGCATCCGTTGTCGAGCGAGCACGGCTTGCATCACGGCCTGGCCAACGCGCTGTGCCTGCCGAGCGTCGTCGCGTTCGTCAGCGGCGCGGTGCCGGAGCGCGTGAAGCGCGTCGGTGCGCTACTCGGCAACGAGAACGACTGCGTGAAAGCCGTCGCGGCGCTCCGTGCACGTGTCGGCATCAACGGTGGCCTAGCGGGCTCCGGCATTCGCGAAGAGCACCTGCCGGCGCTGGCAAAAAAGGCGCTAGAAGACGCCTGCCACCGCTGTAGCCCGCGTCCGTGCACCGAGGCAGATTTGCTCGAGCTGTATCGCTCGTCTCTCTGATGTGACGTCACGCGTCCGGTTCTGCGGACCCCACTTGTCCGACCGCGACGCGAAGATCACCCACCGGGTCGCGGTGCACCCAGTGGAATTCAGCTAAAAACCACCTGGTGCCACCTCGGCGCCGGCCCGTAATGATTCAGCTTTGTCTCGCGCTGGGACTTGCCTGGGTCACCCGCGACATCTCCAAACGCCCTGGCACGGCGCTCGCATAGAGAGTTGGCATCATGCGCAACCTCGTCAAAGAGCCCCGCCAACCGGCAGTCACTGCCATCGAGCGCGCTCGTCGCCAGGCAGAACGCGGTGACGAGCGTCGCGCCATGTTGATCCTGCGCGAAGAGTGCTTTGCCGCCGAAAACGACGCCGCGCTCTGGGTGCACTACGGCTTGTCCTGCCTGCGCGCTCGTCGTCGCGACGAAGGCTTCCGCGCTCTCGCTCACGCGCTTTGGCTGCGTGAACGCGCTCGCGACGAAGCGCGCAGCCGGGTCATGCGTGACCTGATCGCGCACCTGAGTGCGGGCGGCACGCTACCGCTCGGCGCGCGCAAAGCAGCGTAACCTCGCCTCGGCGTCGTGAAACTCAGCCGGGGTAGGGACGTCACGCCCCTCAGTTGTACGTTAGCGTCGCGACGTTGAACGTGCGCAGCGTGTTCCGCGTGCACATCGGACAGCTCCAGCCCACGTCGACCTGCTTGTCGTCAATCTTCTTGGTCGCGTTGGCCGGCGCCGAAAGCTCACGCCCACGCGCCCGGTCACTCACGAACCCGCGCACCACGGACCGGGCTTCGTCAAGCTCTGCAACCAGGTGGGCTTGGCATTCGCAACGCGATTCGACTCGGGCAATCTTCATGGCTGACCGCCTACCCGTACCCACGGCCCCCGCCCAGGTCAAGACCCTTGAAACCCCCGGCTCATGGCACTACGGTTGCGAAAGTCCGCGCGGGACTAGCACAGTTGGTAGTGCGCAAGCTTCCCAAGCTTGAGGTCACGGGTTCGAGCCCCGTGTCCCGCTCTAGAATCGGCGTTTGAGGGGATTGAAAGATGGGGCTGC